>NZ_JBJNIO010000148.1:0-196688 GCF_056324145.1 Wenzhouxiangella sp. YN1 | reverse complement strand
GGATTCAGGAATGGAACTGTCGTATCGTTGCTCATGGCGGCATTCTCCTTGTCTGAAATCAGTGACTTCGTCATCTCTAATTTCAGCAGGGGTTGCCGCCGCTTTCAAGTCAGCTCATACACCAGATTTGATCGTAGCTCGGCCGGGCTGCGATGGCCCGCTACGCGAGAGTTGGGACGGCGCCTATCTGGATGCGGTGCTGTTCGATCAAGCGCTGCGCCTCAATCCTGATCTGCCGCGGCAGGCTGTGGATGAGGCGATTACGACTCTCAGGCAGGCCGATGCGATCGACCTGGTCTCGCGCAATCGCAAAGTCTACAAGTGGCTGCGCAACGGTCTGAAAGTCACCTTCCAGGCCGGTGGCGAGGAACGCACCGAGTATGTGCGCCTGATCGACATGCACGACCCGACAGCCAATCGCTTCCAGGCGGTCAATCAGTTCACCGTGCGCGGCAGCAAGCAGCCGCGGCGCCCGGATATTGTGCTGTTGGTCAACGGCATCCCTTTGCTGGTGTTCGAGCTCAAGAATCCGGCTGATGCCAATGCGGATGTGTGGACGGCCTGGCGTCAGATCCAAACCTACAAGGACGACATTCCCCAACTCTTCGAGACCAATCTGGCCTGTGTCATTGCCGACGGTAACGAGGCCCGTCTGGGTTCGCTGACGGCCCCGCGCGAGTGGTTTCTGCACTGGCGTGTCGTCGACAACGAACAGGACCGGCCAGCGGGTATGATGCCGCTGGAAATCCTGATTCGCGGCCTGTGCCGGCATGATTATCTGATTGAGTACTTTCGCGATTTTGTCGTGTTCCAGACCGACAGGCACACCACCAAGATCATCGCCCAGTACCACCAGTTCCACGGCGTGCGCGCAGCGGTGGCCCGCACGCTGGAGGCCGCCGAGCCGGCCGGGGATAAGAAAGGCGGGGTGTTCTGGCACACGCAAGGTTCGGGTAAGTCGCTGTCGGCGACTTTCTACGCGGGCATCCTGATGGAGCACCCGCAGATGAAAAACCCGACGATTGTTGTGGTCACCGACCGCAACGACTTGGACGGGCAGCTGTTCCGCACCTTTGGCCAGGCTGCCGACCTGCTGGGCGAAGATCCGGAGCAGGCTGAGTCGCGCGATGATCTCAAGCGCCTGCTCGACAACCGCGCTTCGGGCGGCATCATCTTTACCACCATTCAGAAATTCAGCCCCGACGAGCGTGGTGGCGACTACCCGGTGCTGACCGATCGTCACAATGTCGTCGTGATCTCCGATGAAGCCCACCGCTCGCAGTACGGCTTGAAGGCGCGGGTCGTGCAAGACAGGGATGATGCCCGCGGCAAGGTCGTATGGGGCTACGCCCGCTACCTGCGCGATGCGCTGCCCAATGCGACCATGCTGGGCCTGACCGGAACGCCTATCAGCACGGCAGAGCGTGACACCCGGGCGGTGTTCGGCGATGAAGTCTCGATCTACGACATCGAGGATGCCCAGACCGACGGCGCGACGGTGCCGATTTACTACGAGTCGCGCATGATCCCGCTGGAAGGCGAGTTCGACCCCGAAGCGCTCGATGAAGAGGTCGAAGAAGCCACCGAAGGGCTGGAACTCGAGATGGCCAACCGCGAACGCTCCAGATGGGCGCAGCTTGAAGCGCTGGCCACGACCGATCAGCGCCTTGACCGTCTGGCCAATGATCTACTGGCCCATTTTGACAAACGCCTGGCGGCCTTGGAAGGCAAGGCGATGGCCGTGTGTATGAGCCGGCAGGCCTGTGCCGCTCTGTATGACAAGATCATCGAGCGCCGACCCGAGTGGCACAGCGAGGAGCCGGGCGAGGGCGCGATCAAGGTCATCATGACCGCCAGCGCCACCGATCCGCCCGAACTGCGCGCCCACCATACCGGCAAGCAGCAGAAAGACCAGATCGGCAATCGCCTGCGCGATCCGGACGACGATCTCAAGATCGTGCTGGTGCGCGACATGTGGCTGACCGGCTTCGACGCGCCGCCCCTGCACACGCTCTATATCGACAAGCCGATGAAAGGCGCCAACCTGATGCAGGCCATTGCCCGCGTCAACCGCGTGTTTCGCGACAAGCCCGCGGGGCTGGTGGTGGACTACATCGGCATCGCCCCGCAGCTAAAAGCCGCCATTGGCGAATACACCCGCTCGGCCGGCAAGGGCCAGCCGGTTGTCGATGTCGACCAGGCGGTGCTGTTGGTCAGCGAAAAGATCGAAATTCTGCGCAAGATGCTGTATGGCGTGGATTACGCGGATTTCCGGAGCAATCCGCTGCCGCGCATGCGGGAAGCCATGGAGCATATCGCCGAGCTTGGCCAGCGCCAGAGCGCCGACCAGGACGATCTCAGACACAACGCCGCCATCAAGGATTTCGTCACCCACGCCACCGTGCTGGCCAAGGCCCAGGCGATGGCCGGGGCCGACGACCGCGTTGCCGAGCTGGCCGAGGAAATCGGCTTTCTGCTGGGCGTCAGGGCGCTTCTGGTCAAGCACACGGGCACGAAGGCCAGCCAGACTCGGGAAGACCGCGAGCTGGCGCTCAAGCAGCTGCTGAGTGAGGCCGTGGTTGCCGGTGAGGTGGTCGACGTGCAAAAGCTGGCCGGGATCGAGCGGCCGGATATCAGCATCCTCTCCGATGAATTCCTCGAGGACGTGCGCAAGCTGCCCCAGCGCAACCTGGCCGCCGAGCTGCTGGAGCGCCTGCTGGAAGACAAGATCCGGCTGCGCGGCAAGACGCATATCCAGCAGGAGAAGAAATACAGCGAGCTGCTGGATAGCGCCCTGACCAAATATCGGAATCGGTCCATCGAAAGCGCCCAGGTCATCGAAGAGCTGATCGAAATTGCCCGCCAGATGCGCGACGACGGCCCACCGGAGGGCATGACGGACGAGGAATTCGCCTTCTACGGCGCTCTGCTATGGAATGAGGAAGAGATCCGCGCCGGGATGGCCGACGACGTGTTGCGGGAACTGGCCATCGAACTCACCCGCCAGATCCGCGAAAGCGTGACCATCGACTGGACCCGGCGTAAAAGTACCAGGGCCAAGATCATGCGTAAGGTGAAGGTGCTTCTGAGGCGCTACAGGTATCCGCCGGAAGGGCAGGAAGAGGCCGTGGAGTACGTGCTCAAGCAGGCAGAAAGATTGGCAGATCAGTGGACGTAGGGGATCGGTCCGCCACAGGCTGTATGGGCACAGAAAGAGGTTGAGTGCTGGGGTCGCTTGAGAAGCCTTGTACGGGGAGGCTTCGATGCGGTGGGCACAGTTTGGGCACAGAATGGGCACAAAGCTTCGCCGGCGGCATTAAGGTGGAAGCCGCCGGCGAAGTAACTTGCTGAAAAACAAGCCGAAATTTGGTAGCTACGGGTGGACTCGAACCACCGACCCCAGCATTATGAATGCTGTGCTCTAACCAGCTGAGCTACGTAGCCACGCGAGGGCCGAGTATTTTTGCCGCTGTGGCGGCGAAAGTCAAGCGCTGACCGGCCCGGATGTGCGCCATGCGCGGATGGTGCTTACTGCGGCAGCGGTCGTCCGAATTCGCTCTCGAAACGTTCAGCAACCCGATTGATGGTGAAGTCGTGGTTCTGCGGCCCCGACTCGGCGATCTTGAGGGCGCCGAGGATCGAGCCCAGGCGGCAGGCGTCGACCGGGTCCCAGCCGCGCTCCAGACCGAAGAGCAGCCCGGCGCGATAGGCGTCGCCGCAGCCGGTGGGGTCGATGATCTTTTCGGGCTTGACCGCCGGGATGTGGGTGTTGCCGTCGGCTGTCCACAGCTCGGAGCCTTCGCCGCCGTGGGTGATCACCAGGCCGCCGGACAGGCGCGAGGTGATGTCGTTGTGCGTCCAGCCGGTGTTGTTCTTGAGCATTTCCCATTCGTAGGAATTGACCGCCAGCCAGTCGGCGTTGGTGATCATGCGCTGCAGCTCTTCGCCGGAGAACATCGGCAAGCCCTGGCCCGGGTCGAAGATGTGCGGAATGCCGGCTTTTCTGAACTGCTCGGAGTGGTCGAGCATGGCCTGTTTGCCGTCGGGCGAGACGATGCCGAAGGCGATGTCTCGGTCTTCGGGTACCGCCTGGCAGTGTGCTTCGTTCATGGCGCCGGGGTGAAATGCGGTGATCTGGTTGTCGTCCAGATCGGTGGTGATGTAGGCCTGGGCCGTCCAGAAGTCGTCGAGTGTGCGCACGAAGTCCTGGCTGATGTCGAGTCGTTCAAGGCGCCGCGCGTAGTCGTCGAAGTCCGCGCCCACGGTCGCCATGGGCAGCGGATTGCCGCCGAGCCGGTGCAGGTTGTAGGCGATGTTGCCGGCGGTGCCGCCGAAGTTGCGGTGCAGCTCGGGGACCATGAAGGCGACGTTGATCATGTGGGTTTTGTCGGGAAGGATGTGATCCTTGAAGCGCTCCGGGAAGACCATGATGTTGTCGTAGGCCAGCGAGCCGCAGATAAGCACGGACATGAGGGTTCCTTGAAGGGTTTGAGTGATTGACCAGCCGCCCATTGTAATGAACCTGTGCCCGGATTGAGGTGTCGGCGTTGTTGCCGCCAGCCAGCGGTTGTGCGGCTGTCGTGTCGGCCCTCGGTATCCGGCCTGTTGCCTGCATCCCGTGCTTGCCGCGCGGCGCTGGCATTGCTACATTAGGCGGTCTTTTCGTGACCCGCTCCGACGGTACCTTCTTTCATCATGTTCAAGCGCTTACGCGGCATTTTCTCCAATGACCTGTCCATCGACCTGGGCACGGCCAATACCCTGATTTTCGTGCGCGGGCAGGGCATCGTGCTCAACGAGCCCTCCGTGGTCGCCGTGCGCATGGAGCGCGGCCCGGGCGGGCCGCAGACGGTGGCCGCAGTGGGCGCCGAGGCCAAGCAGATGCTGGGCCGCACCCCGGGCAATATCCGCACCACCCGCCCGCTCAAGGACGGCGTGATTGCCGACTTCAACATGACCGAGCAGATGTTGCAGCACTTCATCAAGCACGTGCATGCATCGCGTTTTCTGCGCCCGAGTCCGCGCGTGCTGGTGTGCGTGCCCTGTTCGTCCACCCAGGTGGAGCGGCGTGCCATCAAGGAATCGGCCGAGGGCGCGGGTGCGCGCGAGGTGTTCTTGATCGAAGAGCCGATGGCGGCAGCCATCGGCGCCGGCATTCCGATTCACGAAGCGCGCGGCTCGATGGTGCTTGACATCGGCGGTGGCACCACCGAGGTGGCGGTGCTGTCGCTCAACGGCATCGTCTATTCCAACTCGGTGCGCGTGGGCGGTGACCACTTCGACGAGGCCATCACCAATTACGTGCGGCGCTCCTACGGCACGCTGATCGGCGAGTCCACGGCCGAGCGCATCAAGGTGGAAATCGGCTGCGCTCACCAGCAGGATGAGACCAACGAAATCCAGATCTCGGGCCGCAACCTGGCCGAGGGTGTGCCCAAGATGATCACTCTCAACAACAACGAGGTGCTCGAGGCGCTCAACGAGGCGCTGGCCAGCATCGTCGGTTCGGTCAAGACCGCGCTGGAGCAGACGCCGCCGGAGCTGTGTGCCGACGTTGCCGAGACCGGCATCGTGTTGACCGGCGGCGGCGCGCTGCTGCGCGGCCTCGACAAGCTGCTGATGGAAGAGACCGGCCTGCCGGTGATCATTTCCGACGACCCGCTGACCTGCGTGGCGCGCGGCGGCGGCCGGGCCCTTGAGTTGATGGACAAGAACAAGGGCGATTTCTTTTTTGCCAGCTGACTCTGAGGTGCAAGCCTTGTGACCTCGGGTGGCGGATCATGGCCGGCAACGATCGACGGCGAAGCGGCTGCACGCATTGTCCGGCTGACGTTTTACGGCCTGCTCGCCATCGTTTTGATGACGCTCGACTACCGCGGGCGCTATGTCGACTCCCTGCATGGCCTGGCATGGCGCGCCATGGAGCCGATCGTGCTGCTGGTCGAGGCGCCGTTCAACTTTGGCCGGCGCGTGGGCGAGACCCTGCGCGAGCGCCATGATCTGCTCGACCGGATCGCCACGCTTGAACACCAGCAGCAGGAAAGCCGGGCGCGCCTGGTCGAGCTGGAGGCCCTGCGCAGCGACAATGCCGAGCTGCGCTCGCTGCTGGGTGCGTCGCGCCGCTTGACTTCGACCTTCGAATCGGCTGAGCTGATCAATATCGACCTCAATCCCTGGGCCCATCGGGTGGTCATCAATCGCGGTCGCCGCGACGGCCTCGAAGCCGGGCAGCCGGTAATGGACTCCTTCGGCCTGATGGGCCAGGTCGCCGAGGCCGGCCAGAGCGTTGCTCAGGTCATTCTGATCTCCGATCCGGATCATGCGCTGCCGGTACGCGTGCAGCGTACCGGGCTGCGGACGGTGGCCTACGGTTCCGGTCGCATCAACCAGCTGCGTTTGACCGATTTGCCCATGAATGTCGATTTGCAGGCGGGGGACATGCTGGTGACCTCGGGGCTTGGCGGCGCGTTCATGCCCGGGCTGCCGGTTGCCGAAGTCGAGTCGGTATCGCGCCCGGTCGGCGAAGCCTTTGCCAACGCGGTGGTACGGCCGGTTGCCCGCCTTGATCGCGCCCGCCACGTGCTGGTGGTGGACGTTGCTGATCCACCGTCGTCGGCGGACAGCGAACCGCACGCGGACGACAGCCCGTGAGGCGGCGCCACGCCAACTGGACGCTGGCGCTGTCGCTGGCACTGGTGTTGCCGCTGACGCTCATGCCCCTGCCTGACGCGGTATCCGCCGCGCGTCCGTACTGGGCGGCACTGGTGCTGATCTACTGGAACCTCGAAGCCGGCCGCCTGCGTGATCTTGGTCAGGCTTTTTTCGGCGGCCTGGTCCTTGACGTGCTGACCGGCTCGCTGCTGGGGCAGCATGCCCTGAGCCTGTTGATCATCAGCTACCTGGTCGAGCGCTTTCGCTATCGTATTCGCTTCTTTCCGCCCTGGCAGCAGGCCGGGGTGGTCATGCTGCTGCTGTTCAACGACCGTATCGTGCAGCTGTGGATCATCGGGCTGGTGGGCGACCGCTGGCCCAGCTGGCCGTGGTGGCTGGCGCCCGTGGTGGGCATGCTGCTGTGGCCCTGGGTTTTCCTGCTGCTTGATGCTTTCCGGCAAAAAGAGCGCCGGCGCCGAACATGAGGCGCAGGGTGGCCAGTTCGGGAATGGGCGATTCGCCGGCCACGCTGGCGCTGGTCGATCGCCGGCTGTGGATCCTGGCTGCGCTCATGCTGGCCGTTTTCGCTTTGCTGGGGCTGCGGCTGGGTCTGCTGCAGCTGGGCGATCACGAGCAGTATGCGGCCCGCGCCGACGACAATCGGGTCAGCCTGCGCGCGCTGCCGGCCAATCGCGGCCTGATTCTGGACCGGCGCGGGCGGGTGCTGGCTGAAAACCGGCCCGCCTATCGTCTTGTGGTGGTGCCGGAAAGGGCCGCCAGCCTGGACGACACGCTGGCGAAAGTAGCCGACCTGGTGCCCGTCAGCGACGATGAGCGACGCCACTTCGAGCGCCAGAAAAGCCGCTCGCGGCCGTTCGAATCGATCACGCTCAAGGGGACCCTGGACGATCGCGAGGTGGCACGGCTGGCCGCCAACCGTCATCGCCTGCCGGGTGTCGATATCGAGCCCTATCTGACGCGCGACTATCCCCACCGCGAGCTCATGGCGCACCTGGTGGGCTATGTCGGACGTGTGGATCGTCGTGATCTGCAGCGCCTCGAGGCTGATCGTTATCGGGCCACCACGCATATCGGCAAAACCGGCATCGAGCGCAGGTACGAGTCGCGGCTGCACGGCTCGCCGGGCTACGAGCGGGTTGAAACCAACGCCCAGGGGCGGGTTCTGCGGGTGCTCGAGCGTCAGGTCTCGCAGCCGGGAGAAGATCTTCGGCTCAACGTCGATCTTGATGTCCAGCGTGCCGCCTATGAGGCCCTGGGCGAGTTTGCCGGCGCTGTCGTGGTCATCGAGGTGGCCACCGGGCGGGTGCGGGCGCTGGTGAGCAAGCCCGGCTTCGACCCCAATCTGTTCGTTCACGGCATCAGCCATGCCGACTACAACCGCCTGCTCAGCCATCGACAGCGGCCGCTGTTCAATCGGGTGCTCTCCGGCGGCTACGAACCGGGCTCAACCATCAAGCCCTTCATTGCGCTGGCCGGGCTGGATGCCGGCGTCGTGACGGCGAGTACGGAAATTTTCTCCACCGGGCAGTTTCGCCTGCCCGGGCACAGTCGCACCTACGGCGACTGGAAGGCCGGAGGGCATGGACGCGTTGATCTGGAGCGGGCGCTGGCCGAGTCGGTGAATACCTACTTCTACCGGCTGGCCGTGGAGCTGGGGATCGACCGCATCTCCCGAGAGCTGGCGCTGTTCGGTTTCGGTCGGAGCACTGATCTGGATCTGCCCGGCGAGAGCAGCGGCATTTTGCCGACGCGCTCGTGGAAGCGGGCCACCTTCAACCAGGCCTGGTTTCCGGGCGAGACCGTGATTACCGGTATCGGGCAGGGGTTTACCGTGGTCACGCCGATTCAGCTGGCTCACGCCACCGCGGCGCTCGCCGGCCGCGGACAAACGGCCGCGCCGGCGCTGTTCGGCGAGCGCGAAGCGGTGCAGATGGTGCAGCGCAAGCCCTCGCACTGGCAGGCCATTCATGAGGGCATGGAGGCGGTTGTCCACGGCCCCCGGGGCACCGCGCGCGCCATTGCCCGCGATCTTGATCAGCACCTGGCGGGCAAAACCGGAACTGCGCAGGTATTCGGGCGGCCCGACGACGAAACCCGGCGCGACGAGCGCACGGGCGACGAGCTCCCCGAGTTCTTGCGCAACCATGCTCTGTTCACCGGGTTTTTCCCGGCCGATGCGCCGCGGCTGGTGGTGACGGTTGTGGCCGAGCACGGCGGCGGTGGCGCCAGCGTGGCGGCGCCGATTGCCGCCAGGGTCATGAATGCCGCCCTGGAGGCCGGGCTGTGACGACCGCGGGCGGTGGCGTTCTGGCCGGCCTGCTCCGCCGGCTGCGGCTGGACCCCTGGCTGCTGGGGCTGTTGCTGCTGTTGATGGGGTTGGGCAGCCTGGTGTTGTACTCGGCCGGCGAACAGAGCCTGGCGCTGGTCTGGCGTCAGTGGCTGCGGCTGGGTCTCGGCCTGGGGGTGATGGTCGCCGTTGCGCAGCTGCCGCCGCGTCTGCTCAAGACGTGGGCACCGCTGTTGTTTGCCGCCGTTTTGCTGATGCTGGTGGCGGTGGAGTTGTTCGGGGTCGGTCGGGGTGCGCAGCGCTGGCTCGACCTTGGCGTCTTGCGCTTTCAGCCCTCGGAGGCGATGAAGCTCGCGCTGCCGCTGGTGCTGGCGGCAATGCTCGATCGTCAGCCCCTGCCGCCGGGCTGGCGCACCGTGTTGCTGGCGGTGGCGCTGATTCTCGTGCCGGTCGGGTTGATCGTGGTCCAGCCCGACCTTGGAACAGCGGTGCTGGTCGGCATGAGCGGTGCTTGCGTGCTGTTTCTGGCCGGCCTGCAGTGGCGCCTGATTCTCGGGCTGGCTGCAGCGCTGGCGGCCGCTGCTCCGCTGGTCTGGATCAACCTGCACGAATATCAGCAGGATCGCATCCGCACCTTTCTCGACCCCGAGCGGGATCCGCTCGGCGAGGGCTGGAACATCATCCAGTCGAAGATTGCAGTGGGTTCCGGCGGCCTGTCCGGCAAGGGCTGGCTCGAGGGCAGTCAGTCGCACCTGGAGTTTCTGCCCGAGCCGCATACCGACTTCATCTTTGCCGTGCTCGCCGAGGAGCTGGGCTTTGTCGGCGTGCTGGCGGTGCTGGTCCTTTATGCCGCCATCATTCTCCGCGCGACAGTCCTCGCCGGCCAGTGCCGTAACGCTTTCGGGCGTCTGCTGGCCGGTGCCATGGTCTTCATGTTCTTTGTCTACGTGGCCGTGAATGTCGGCATGGTGTCCGGCGCTCTGCCCGTGGTCGGCGTGCCGCTGCCCCTGATCAGCTACGGCGGCACTTCGGCGGTCACCTTGCTGGCCGGATTCGGCCTGGTGATGGGGCTTTACAGCCGCAGAAGATTCATGGCCTGAGAAATGCCTTAGATCACGCAGCGAGTGCCCGTGAGGAAAGGTTGTAGAATTCATGGTCGGCGAGTCGGGTGCAAACTTTTTCTTTACCCGGGCCTCTATATTCTCTAGACAATTTCCGGAGCGATGCGACACGATGCGGCGAATATCCTTGCTTGTAATGGCCCTGATGATGAGCGCGGCAGTTGCCGCCGGCGAGGAATCGCATCCGGGTGCGTCGGCTTTCGTCGAGCGCGTCGCGGCCGAGTACGATCTCGACCCCGAGCACGTTCACGCCGTGCTCGCCGAGGCCCGGTATCAGCAGTCGATCATCGACGCCATCACCCGTCCGGCCGAAGCCAAACCGTGGCACGAGTACCGCAAGCTGTTTGTCACGCCCACGCGGATCAGCTCCGGCGTGGAGTTCTGGCGGGCGAATGCCGATCTGCTCGAGGAGGTGTCGCAGCAGTTCGCCGTGCCCGTCGAGGTGATCGCCGCCATTGTCGGCGTGGAAACCAGCTACGGGCTCAATACCGGCAGCTATCGGGTCATCGATGCGCTGACTACGCTGGGCTTCTATTACCCCAAGCGCGCGGCCTTCTTTGCCGATGAGCTGGGTCAGTTCCTGCGCCTGGCCGAGGAAGAGTCGCTGCCGGTAACGGAGGTGCGCGGCTCCTACGCCGGGGCCATGGGTGTGGGTCAGTTCATTCCCTCGAGCTACCGGGCGTATGCGGTCGACATGGACCAGACCGGCCGGCGTGATCTGTGGCGCTCGCTGCCCGATGCCATGGGCTCGGTCGCCAACTACCTGTCAACCCACGGTTGGCGGATCGACGAGCCGATCATCCTGCCGGCAGAGCTGAGCGGCGAGCGACCGGACGTCGACTTTTCGGTCAAGCCCGGGCACAGCCTCGACGAGCTGGCCGCCCTGGGCGTGGTCTTCGATGCCGGCGATCTGCCGGGCGACACCGAGGCCACGCTGATCGAGCTCGATCAGGCCGATGGCCCGGGCTACTGGGTGGGTCTGAACAACTTCTACGTGATTACCCGCTACAACCGCTCGCCGCTCTATGCGATGGCGGTCGCGCAGCTGGCCGAGAGCATTCGGGAGCAGCGCCAGTGAGGCTTGCGCAGGCGCTGTTATGCGCGGCCGGTATTGTGTTGCTGGCTGCCTGCGGCAGCCAGGCGGTGCGTGAAACACCCGATGGCGCGCCCGGCACGCGCTTCGACCCGGCCCTGATCGAGCGCCCGCAGCCGCGCCCGGAGCCTCGTAGTGCTTACGGCAACCACAGCCCTTATGAGGTGCTGGGGCAGACTTATCATGTGCGCGACAGCGCCGAGGGCTACCGGGAGCGCGGCATTGCTTCCTGGTACGGCACCAAGTTTCACGGTCGGGCCACGTCTTCGGGCGAGCCCTACGACCTGTACCAGCTGACCGCCGCACACCGCACCCTGCCGTTGCCGGCATGGGTGGAGGTCACGCGCCTGGATACCGGCAAGACGATCACGGTGCGCGTCAACGATCGCGGCCCCTTTCACCCCGATCGCATCATCGACTTGTCCTGGGCGGCTGCCAGCGAGCTCGGCATGACCGAGCTGGGCACCGCGCCGGTCGAGGTCCGGTCGATCAGCTTCGACAGCCCGGTCAGCCCCACAGCGCGGCCGGCCAGCGTGCCGGTGTATATTCAGGTCGGCGCCTTTTCCGAGCGCAGCCGCGCAGCGGACGTGGTCAAGAACCTTGAACGCGCGGGAATCGAACCCATTGAGTCTCGTGCGGCAAGCACGGATGTGGGCCGCGTCTGGCGTGTTCGCCTGGGGCCGATCGACAGCGCGACCCGGGCCATCGCCCTGATCGACCGCGTCGCCGAGCTCGGACTCGGACGCGCCCGCTACGTCTATCCATGAACTTGTTCAGCAATCCATCCATTACAAGGCATTCCAAGCCCATGCATTCTGTTTCACGAACCATTTCATCGCTGTTGTTCGCCGGCTGTGTTGCGCTGCTGGCCGCGCCTGCCATCGCCCAGTCGCCGGTGCCGGCCACGCCTTCGGTGGGCGCTACCAGTTACGTGCTGATGGATTTTCACAGCAACACGGCGGTGGCCGAACGCGATCCCGATGAGCCGGTCGAGCCGGCCTCGATCACCAAGCTGATGACCTCCTATGTAGTGTTCGACGAAATCACTGAGGGCAATCTGTCGCTGTCCGACGAGGTGCTTATTTCGGAGAAGGCCTGGCGCACCGAGGGCTCGCGCATGTTCGTGGAGGTCGGCACGCGTGTAAGTGTCGAAGAGCTGCTCAAGGGCGTGATCATCCAGTCAGGCAACGACGCCTCGGTGGCGCTGGCCGAGCACGTCGGCGGCTCCGAGGAGGTGTTCGCCGGGATGATGAACGAAGCCGCTCATGAGCTTGGCATGACCGGCACGCATTATGTCAACGCCACCGGCTTGCCACATGCCGAGCAATACACCACCGCCCGCGATGTGGCCCGCCTGGCGGCTGCCCTGATTCGCGAGTTTCCCGATTTCTACGGCTGGTACTCCGAGCGCGAGTTCACCTACAGCGGCATTCGCCAGCACAATCGCAACCGGCTGCTGTGGCGCGATCCTTCCGTCGACGGTCTCAAGACGGGGCACACAGAATCGGCGGGCTACTGCCTGGTTACATCGGCCATGCGCGACGGCATGCGCCTGATCAGCGTGGTCATGGGCACCGCCAGCGAGGATGCCCGTGCCACCGCCAGTCAGGCCCTGCTCAATTACGGGTTCCGGTTCTTTGAAACCTATCAACTCTACGAGTCGGGCGACGAAATCAGCGTCGAGCCGATCTGGAAGGGCGCGGCCGATGAAGTGGCCCTGGGCGTCGATCGCGATCTGTTTCTTACCATTCCGCGCGGCCGCTACGACGCCCTCGAAGCGCGGCTGGAAGTCAATGACACCCTGACCGCCCCGCTGCAGGCCGGGCAGCCGGTTGGCCGGCTGGTGATCTCGCTTGACGACGAGGATCTGGCCGAGCGCCCGCTGGTGGCGCTTGACGGCGTCGAACAGGCCGGCTTTTTCGGCCGCAGCATCGACGGCCTGCGGCTGTGGGTCGGCGGTCTGTTTGGCGGCGACTGATGGCCACAAAGGACGACAGCCCGCTGGAGTTCCCGTGCCGCTGGCCGGTCAAGGCCATGGTTCAGGCGGGTGAGGACGCGCTGCGCGAGGTGCTCTCGGTCATTGCCCGCCACGCCGAGCTGCCCGATGACGGCGATGTGCGCATCCGCCCCAGCCGCCATGGCCGCTACGAGAGTATTACCGTGGTTGTCCAAGCGCAGTCACGGCGGCACCTGGAGATTATCTATGGTGAGTTGCGCGCGCTCGAAGCGGTGAAGATGACGCTTTGAAGAAAGTGTGAAGTGTGAAGTGTGAAGTGTGAAGTGTGAAGTGTGAAGTGTGAAGTGTGAAGTGTGAAGTGTGAAGTGTGAAAAAATGTTGCGGGGGAGTTGGGAGGCTTTTGGTGGATGAGTTGATTGTTCGCTGGCTTGGGCGGCAGCCTTACGGGGCGGTCTGGGCGGCGATGAAAGCGTTTAACGATTCGCGGGATGAAAGCACCGCCGACGAGCTGTGGCTGGTCGAGCATGATCCGGTCTTTACCCAGGGACTGGCCGGCCGGCCGGATCATCTGCTCGACCCCGGGGAGATTCCGATCGTCCAGACCGATCGCGGCGGGCAGGTGACCTATCACGGGCCCGGACAGGTGGTGGCCTATCCACTGCTCGACCTGCGGCGCCGACAGACTGGCGTGCGCTTGCTGGTCAATCGGCTCGAACAGGCGGTAATCGATGTGCTGGCCGAGCTCGATATCAACAGCGCTCGTCAGGACGGCAAGCCCGGCGTGTACGTCGGCCCGGCCAAGATCGCCTCGATCGGGCTCAAGGTCAGCCGGGGCTGCACTTATCACGGGCTGGCGTTCAATATCGACATGGATCTGTCGCCGTTTTCCCTGATCAACCCCTGCGGTTTCAGCGGGCTGGCCATGACCCAGGTCGGCGACCATGCCCCGCGGGCCGATTGGGATGATCTGGCTCGAAGGCTGACAACGGCGTTTTGCGAATTGATGGGTTACCATGCAGTGACGGGCGAGCCTCCGGCGTTGGGCCCGCCGCAAACTTCCGCCGCTTGATCCGGTCATAGCTGACATGAATATCAACACGATCAGACTCTTTCTCGTCTCTTTGCTGGCTGTGCTGGTGGTGCCTGCGCTGTTGCTGCAGCAGCCTGCCGGCCAGGCCAGCGCGGCAGCCGAATCGGCCGTTTCGCTGAGCCCGGAACCCAAGCATCGCTTCGCCAGTCGCCTGGCTTCGCGCTTCATGACCAGCTACCACTATCGCAGCCCGGAGCTGGATGAAGCGTTTTCCGAGCGGGTGTTCGATCAGTATCTGTCGGCGCTCGATCCCAATCGCATGTACTTCATCGCCGCCGATATCGAAGCGCTCTCGGAATATCGCAGCCACATGGCCGACGCGGTCAAGACCGCGGAGCTCGAGCCGGCCTACGACATCTTCAATCGCTACGTCGAGCGCTCGGACGAGCGCATTGATCACGCGCTCGAGCTGCTCGAGCAGGGCTTTGATTTCAGCATCGACGAGGACTACCGCTTTGATCGCTCAGACGAGCCCTGGGCGGCCAGTAGCGAAGAGCTCGATGAGCTCTGGCGCAAGCGGGTCAAGAACGACTGGCTGCGCCTCAAGCTGACCGATCAGAACGACGAGGAGATCATCGAGACACTCACCGAGCGTTACGAAAACCTGCGCCGGCGTATTCACGAGTTCAACAGCGAAGAGGTGTTCTCGTTTTTCCTCAACGCTTTCACGCGCTCGATCGAGCCACATTCAAGCTACATGTCTCCGCGCACCTCGGAAAACTTCGAGATTTCCATGCGTTTGTCGCTGGACGGCATTGGCGCGCTGCTGCAGCGCGAGACCGAATACACCACGGTGATGGAGATTGTGCCCGGCGGCCCTGCCGACCTCGACGGCCAGCTCAAGTCGGGCGATCGCATTGTTGGCGTCGGCCAGGGTGATGACGGCGACATGGTCGATGTGGTCGGCTGGCGACTCGACGATGTGGTCGACAAGATTCGCGGCGAGCGTGAAACCGTTGTTCGCCTGGAAGTGCTGCCGGCCGATACCGGCATGAGTGGCCCCGCCAAGGTCATCCGTATTGTTCGCAACGAGGTCAAGCTCGAAGAGCAGGCCGCCAGCAGTGAAGTGATCGAGCTGCCCGGCGGTGACGGCATGCGCCGCATCGGCGTGATTCGCGTGCCGGTGTTCTATGTCGACTTTGAAGGGCGCTCGCACAACGAGCCCAACTATCGCTCCAGCACGCGCGACGTGCGCCGGCTCATCAACGAATTCAGAGACCAGGACGTCGACGGATTGGTGGTGGATCTGCGCGGCAACGGTGGCGGCGCGCTCATCGAGGCCATCACCATGACCGGTCTGTTCATCGATACCGGCCCGGTGGTGCAGGTGCGCGATTCGCGCGGCAAGGTCGAGCTCAAGAGCGACAACGAGCCCGGCATGGCCTGGGAAGGGCCGCTGGGCGTGCTGGTTGATCGTCGCAGCGCCTCGGCCTCGGAGATTTTTGCTGCCGCCATTCAGGACTACGGTCGCGGGGTGATCATTGGCGAGCCGACCTTCGGCAAGGGCACGGTGCAGAACCTGATCGATCTCGACAACATGGCGCGCGGTGAAGACACGCGGCTGGGCCAGCTCAAGCTGACCATGGCGCAGTTCTATCGCATCGGCGGCGGCTCCACGCAGAACAAGGGCGTGCTTCCCGATATCCGCCTGCCGACCGCCGGTGACCCGGAAGACCATGGCGAGAGTGCGCTCGAGTTCGCCATGCCCTGGGCCCAGATCGACGCCACCGACTACAGGCCGGTGGCCGATCTCGAGCCGCTGATCGAGCTCGCTCGCCATCGCCATGAAATGCGCCTGGAATCCGATGAAGAGCTGATAGAGCTGCTCGAGGATCTGGCCGAATGGGAAGCCGACAGTGACCGCAAGGCCATTTCCCTGCTGGCATCCACGCGTCGTGAGGAAATGGAAGAAGCCGAAGCCAGACGCGCCGAGCGTTTTAGCGACGACAAGGACGTGGCCATGGACGAGACCGGTGAGCCGATCACCGGGCCGAGTGCCAAAGACGTTGACACCGAAGATACCGAAGACGCCGACACCGAAAAGTCCAGCACTGAAGACGGCGAAAGCAAAGCCGGGGATGAAGGCGAAGCGGGCGGCACGGAAAATGGTCAGGCAGGCGAAGAAGACGAGGAGAGCGACAAAGAAAGCGACAAGGAGAGCGAAAAGGACATCTACCTGAAGGAGGCCGCTCGCATCCTCAGCGATCTGATCGATCTCGACCAGGAGCGCTTGCTGGCTCATCGTCAAACCCCCTGAGCCCGACTGCATGGCGCGCGCTGACGGCATCTGCCTGTGAGCGGCCGGGCTGAAAGCGGGCCGCAGGCAGTGGTGGCGCGCGTGGCCGTGCCCGTGCCGCTGCCGCGTCTGTTCGACTATCTGCCCGCCGCCGGCGAGGGTTTGCCCCCGGCCGGTTCGCGCGTGCTGGTGCCCTTCGGCAAGCGCCGCCTCGTCGGGCTGGTCATCGAGCAGGCCGCAACTGGGGACGTGGCCAGCGATTCCCTGCGCCGCATCGAGCGCGTGCTCGATCAATCGCTGGTGGGCCCGGACCTGCTGGCGCTGATTGACTGGTGCGCGCGCTACTGGGCTTTCGCGCCGGGTGAGGCCGTCAATCTGTTGTTGCCGGGGGCGCTGCGGCGCAGCCGGCCTTTTCGCAAACCGCCGCCGGCCGCTTTCGAGCTGACCGCTGAGGGCCGCCGGGCCGCGCTGAAAAATGCACCGCGCCAGGCCCGGGTTCGCGATTGCCTGAATACCGGCCCGGCAGCGCGCGATGCGCTGATGCGCGCCAGCGGCGCTGATGCCGGACTCTTGCGGCGCATGACACAAGCCGGCCTGCTGCAGGCCCTTGATCGTCTACCGCCCGAGCAAATCGATGCCGGCCCCGGCCTGAATGACCAGCAGCGCACTGCTGTGGCGGCCATCCTGCACCATCGCCGGCGTTTCAGCCCCTTTCTGCTGGCCGGTGTTACCGGCTCAGGCAAGACCGAGGTCTATCTGCAGGCCGCTCGGCGCATTCTCGCCGTGGGGCGGCAGGTGCTGATTCTGGCGCCGGAAATCGGCTTGACGCCGCAGCTGGTTCGCCGCATCGAAGCAAGGCTGGGCGAGCCGGCTTACCTGTATCACTCCGGTCTAAGCGAGGGCGAGCGCCTGGCCTGCTGGGAGGCGGCGCGCTCGGGCAGCGCGCGGGTGGTGGTCGGCACGCGCTCGGCCGTTTTTCTGCCCATGCGCTCTCCCGGGCTGATCGTGGTCGACGAGGAGCACGACAACTCGTTCAAGCAGGCTGAAGGCGCCCGTTACCACGCCCGGGACGTGGCCGTACTGCGGGCGCATGCTGCCGGCATCCCGGTGGTCCTGGGCACGGCCACGCCGTCGCTGGAGAGCCTGCACAACGCCGACCAGGGGCGCTACCGCATGCTTTTGCTCTCACGCCGGGCCGGTACCGCAAAACCGCCCCGATGGCGCATCATCGATCAGCGCGGCACCAGGCAGGCGCTGGCCCCCGAGCTGGTCGAGGCCATGCGGCGTCATCTGGGTGCCGGCGGTCAGGTGCTTGTCTATCGCAATCGCCGCGGCTACGCGCCGGTCATGATGTGCGGCGAATGCGGCTGGCAGGCTGACTGCCAGCGCTGCAGTGCGCATCTGACCTATCACCAGGCCGGCCGGCGCCTGCAGTGCCATCACTGCGGCAGCCAGCGCCCCGAGCCACGGCGCTGCCCCGAGTGCCAGTCACCCGAGCTGCTTTCCCTTGGCGCCGGCACCGAGCGCCTGGAATCGCAGCTGGTGAAGCTGTTCCCCGAAACCCCCGTCCACCGCGTCGACCGCGACGCCATCAGCGGCAAGCACGAGTTCGGCGAGCTGCTCGATCAGGTGCGAAAGGGCCAGCCCTGCGTGCTGGTCGGCACCCAGATGCTGGCCAAGGGACACCACCTGCCCGGCGTCACCCTGGCAGCGGTTCTGGATGTCGATCAATCGCTGTTCAGCGCCGACTTTCGCGCTCCCGAGCGCCTGGGGCAGAGCGTCGCCCAGGTCGCCGGCCGCGCCGGCCGCGGGGATCGCGAAGGCGAATTCATGCTGCTAACCCGTCATCCCGAGCACCCGCTGCTCGAGGCACTGGGCCGGGGTGACTATCTGAGCTATGTGCGCCCGCTGCTCGAAGAGCGCCACCAGGCCAGCCTGCCGCCGGCAACGGCGCTGGCCCTGCTGCGCGCCGAGGCCCATCAGGCCGAAGTAGCCCGCAATTTTCTGGTCAAGGCCGCGCAGCGACTGGGCGCTGACGGCATCGAAGTCATCGGGCCACTGCCGGGCGTGATGGCCCGGCGCGCCGGCTACTGGCGCTTTCAGCTATGGCTGCAGGCAGCCGGTCGCGCGCAGCTGGCCAACCATCTCAACGCCCGGCTGGGGGCCGTCCACGAGCTGCCGGAAGCCCGGAAGGTGCGCTGGCACGTGGACGTCGACCCGATCGAGCTTTAGGGGCAGCGTCATCGGTCCGCGTCAGTGCCCCGGCCCGGCCCGCTTTCGCGGTGGCTTTGTCCAGTAGACCCTGGCACCGTAGACGCGCGCCTTTGCCTCCACGGCTGCGATGTAATCGCGGTCGTAGCGCGCGCTGGCAGAGGCGTCGGTGTAGCTGTCTGGTGGTGGAGTGCTGGCACAGCCGATGATGAACAGCGTCGCCAGAAGCGAAAGGAGAAGAGTGAGTGCGGTTCGTTTCATGTCTGGCCTCCTGCGTGGAGATGGAAACCCGCAAATGATTGGGCGTGAAACCCTTCTCGAAGGTTCCACGCCGGCGCATATTCATCGACAATCGCCCGGTGAAAGGTGAAGTGCTTGCAAACTGGTTCTGGAGGCGCGACAATATCCGGCTATTTCCGCCAGATCGACTCAGGAAGCGAGTGCCATGAAACCCGAAATTCATCCCGAATACCGCGAAGTGGTGTTCCAGGACCTCTCCAGCGACTTTTCCTTCAAGACCCGCTCGACCATCCACTCGAACGAGACCATCAAGTGGGAAGACGGCGAGGAGTACCCGCTGGTCAAGGTGGAAGTCTCGAGCAAGTCCCACCCCTTCTATACCGGCAAGCACAAGATCATGGACTCCGGCGGCCGCGTCGACCGCTTCAAGCAGCGCTACGGCAAGGGCAAGAAGTAACCCCGGAACGCCACTTGCACTAGCGGCTTTAGCCGCGAACGCGCTCTCATCCTTCCGAATTCCCGGGATTTGCGCAGCAAATGCCCGGGATCTTCCATCCCCAGGCACCAAATATCAGGAAGACCCCGGATCAGGTCCGGGGATACCTTTGCCCGCCCGGGGGTACGTGTGCCGCGTCCGGCAAGACGGGCATCGGGTGCTGCATCATCTCGCCTTTTCCACGTTGAAGTCAGCATTCTTGGCGCCCAAAAGCGCCGCCCATCCGGAATGTCGGCCCGCTCGTCCCCCACCGCTTGCCTTGCTGTGCGCCCGCCTCTAGGGTGATGATGAGGCTTTTATCGGGGCGAATCCTGTCGTGAATTTCCGAATGTGTGCCCAAGACAGTCGCGGTTTCACCGTCCTGGAGCTGATGATTACCGTCGCCGTGCTGGCGATCGTGCTGGCGGTTGCCGTACCCAATTTCCGCAGCGCGATTCAGAACAATCGCCTGACCAGCAGCGCCAACAGCCTGGTCACCGCCTTTCAGCTGGCCAGGTCCGAAGCGCTCAAGCGCAAGGCGCCGGTGTCCGTGTGTGCGGCTGATACTTCGGATCTTTCGGATCCCCCGGTCGCCTCGGATTGTGGCAGCGACTGGGGCAAGGGATGGATGGTCTTCGTCAATGGCGACGAGGTTCTGCGCGTGTACCCTCCGCCTGGAGGCGGGGCCACGATTGGCGGCGCCGCCGCGGCCGATTCCGTGAGCTATCTCGCCAATGGCCAGATCGATATCGCCGCCGGCGATACGCCCCCAGCCTTCGAGCTGCGCATTCCCGACTGCCGCGGTGACAACGCACGCAACATCGCCATCAGCCGGACCGGCCGGGTCAGCGTCGAGAGGGTCAATTGCTCATGAGCCGCATCACTCATCAATTCACGCGCCGCCGCCAGTCGGGCACCACCCTCATCGAGGTGTTGATTACCGTTCTGGTGATGTCCATCGGCCTGCTCGGGCTGGCCGCCCTGCAGGGTTTTTCTCTGCAGTCGAGCCAGGCCGCCTATTACCGCACCCAGGCAACGAACGTGGCCTATGAGATCGCCGATTTTTCCCGCCTCAACCGTTCGGACGCGCTGTCGTCATGCACGCTGACAGACCTTGATTTCTGGGAAGGCTTCGTTGCCAATCAGCTCCCGGGCGGGCAGATCGACGCGGAGGTCAGCGACTGCGACGTCGGCGAGATCACCGTCAAGGTCAGCTGGGCCGAAGAGCGACTCGAGGATGCCGATGGCGGTGAAGAAGTCGAGATCACGACCCGAATCTAGAGCCTGAAGGATGTTGACAAGAGCGATGACCATGTTGTCCGGCACGAAAAACACGCCCAGGAGCGGAGGCTTCAGCCTGATCGAGCTGATGGTGGCCATGGCGCTGGGGCTGCTGGTGGTGGGTGCCATCATTCAGCTTTTCATCGGCAGTCGCGCCACCCAGATGAGCACCGATGCGATGGCGCGCTCTCAGGAAAGCGGTCGCTTTGCCATCGAGCTGCTCAAGCATGACTTCCGCGGCGTGAGCACGCAGCCCTTCTGCGCCATGAATCTGGAGATCCAGAGCCATCTGCGCACCACCGGCAATGCCCCGAATGATGCGCTGTTCGCTCCCGATCACCCCGTTGTCGGCTGGGATTACAAGGACACCGGCCGGGGCAAGAGCTTCACGCTGAGCGAAGCCGGCCTGGGTTCAGGCGTATCCAACTGGGTGATGCAGGATCGCGGCACCAACGTCAACCTCCCTGGTTTTCTCGATGGCAAGGTGGCGAAAGGGTCGGATGTGGTTGCCGTACGCTGGCTCGAGCCGATCGCCGAGCGCTGGGCGACGAGCTCCGATGAGGACACGGTGACGCTCAACGAGCCCCACGGCCTGCCGGCCGGAGCCCTGACGCTGGTCACCGACTGCAAGACCATGACGCGAGCGGATCTCTTCCAGACAACCACCACGGGCGATGTCCTGACGGCCGGAGCAGGTGGCGGCCTGGCCCCGGGCAACAAGAGCGCAATGAAGTTTGCCGACGGCTACGACAGCGGCATGCAGGTTTACCGCGTCCACAGCAACATCTACTTCGTGGGCTACAACGAGGAGCGCCAGCAGCCCGGCCTGTACCGCGCGAGCATCAGCCAAGGCCTGGCAAGCCCTGTCATCGAGGAACTGGTCGGCGGGGTGGAAACCATGCAGGTGCTCTACGGTTACGCCGAGCCGCGCAGAGATGGCGGCGACGGCCAGACGGTGAGCGCCTGGCTGTCGGCCAACGAGGTTCCCGACTGGCGCTTTGTCATCGGTGCCCAGCTCGGCTTGCTCATGCGCTCCGATGAAGGCATGGGTGATGCCCCGAGCCAGCGCTCGTTCAACCTTGCCGACACCGGGTTTACCCACCCCGAAGATCGGCGCCTGCGCCAGGCTTTCCATACGTCCATCAGTCTGCGCAACCGGCAGATGCTTCTGGAGAATTGATCATGCTGCGTATGCAAAGACTGCAATCCGCAAGTATCACGGCCCGGCGGCAGCAGGGCGTCGCCTTGCTGGTGGGCCTGATGTTTCTGCTGCTGCTGACCATCATCGGCCTGAGTGCGAGCAACACCGCCATCATGCAGGAGCGCATGGCCGGCAACGTCTCGCAGGCCAACGTTGATTTCCAGTCGGCCGAGCGCACGTTGCGAAGCGTCGAGCAAAGAATCAAGCGGGATATCGACGGCATGGCCGGTGGACTGGCCAAGCTCGCATATACGCCCGACACCCTGGATGAGCTTGGTCTCGAGCGCAATGACTGCAGCATGGCGGCCTATAGTTGGCCGGAAGACAGCGGCGGGTGGCAGAAAGACCCGAATACCGGCGGCGAATTCATTGCAGTGGAGCTGGAAGACAGCCCCGAGGCCGGCCTGGCCTGCCGCCCGGTGGAAGGCGGTGGGATACGTGATGAAATTCATGAGAAAACCCCGTTTCGCTATTTCCTGGTCGCCGCGCGCGGCCCGAGGTCGGAAGGATCGTCGAACGCCATTGTCCAGAGCATGTTCGTGTGGCGCTTCGGCACCGCGCCCGATGACGGCACCGGACCATGAGTGCGCGACCACAACCGGGTACATCGGATTACCTGACTGAATTGAAGCTGGCTGACAGCCGCAAATGGAGCAATACATGAGCCAATCAAGACTTGTTGTCGGCAGTATCGTCTTTCTCCTGCTCTTTGCAGCCGGCATGACGCAATCCCATGCTGCCAAACCGCGCGAGATTTCCAAGGCACCGCAGAGCTCTTCCGTGAGCGTGCCGCCGAACATCATGTTTGTTCTCGATGACTCGGGTTCGATGCAGTGGTCTTACATGCCCGATGAGATCAACGGTTATTGGAACAGAAAGCGGGCAAAGTCCAGTACATTCAACACCCAGTACTACAATCCCGAGGTGGAGTATTCTCTTCCGGTTGATGGAAACGGCGATCCCCTGCCGGAGCCCGATTTCAAAAATGCCTGGATGGACGGGTATAGGAACTATCGTGGGCTGAGTACCCCTACGGTCGATCTGTCCAGTAAGTTCAGGCCTACATGGCGTTACTTTTATGGTTCGGGCAGACAGTACGCTGCCAGCGCTCAGAAGGCGTTTTATTATGTCTATGATGAAGGCTGCGGTGACAAAACTAACGACACTTGTTACGACAAGGTAATAGTCAGCAACACCTCCGGCCCCGGCGGCACGGACGAGCGCCAGAATTTCGCCAACTGGTATTCTTACTACCAGAACCGGTTATTCGCCTCCCGGGCGGCCATTGGCCGTGCTTTTGCTACCCTGCCCGACCAGTTTCGCTTGGGGTGGGGCCGTATCAACAAGGGCGCGACCACCATCGACGGTGTCAGCGTTAATGCTGTTCAGCAGGGCGTGCGGCAGATGGAGCAGGGCCATCGGGATTCATTCTACGAGTGGCTATACAAGACAAACGCGACAGGCAACACACCATCAAGGAGAGCTCTGTACGGCGCCGGTAAATATTTCGACAACAATGACGCCCCATGGCGCTCTGATCCCGAGGATAGTGACAGCGTAATTCTGTCTTGCCGGCAGACGTTTACCGTTTTGATGTCCGATGGTTATTGGAACCGCAGCTTCTCGGGTGTTGGCAACACTGACAATGCAGACGGGCCAACACACACAAGCCCGGATGGTGTCTCCGGCGGTTATGTGGCAAGCGATCCATTTCGGGATAGTCACAGCAATACACTGGCCGACATCGCCATGTATTACTGGAAGAAAGATCTGCATAGCGCAGACAACCGTGTGCCGACGACGCAGCTGGACCCGGCTTTCTGGCAGCACATGGTCACTTACACCGTTGGTTTGGGCGTGCAGGGCTCGATTGATCCACAAGCTGCGTTTGACGCTATCGAAACCGGCGCACCGATCTCATGGCCAAATCCCAGCTCAAGTGGGCCTCAAAAAATCGACGATCTGCTCCACGCCGCCGTCAACTCGCGCGGCGACTTCTTCAGCGCCGATGATCCGGACACCTTTGCCAAGGCTCTGGCGGACGTGCTCAAGGACATCGTCGCCCGCTCCGGTGGCGTTTCAGGCATCACCATGCCCAGCCCGAGGTATGAAGAGGGCGGTCTGATCTATCGCGCGCTCTACGACAGCGAGGGCTGGACCGGAGACGTGGAGGCCGAGAATCACGAAGGCGAAGTGCAGGCAAAGGCCGCTGAAGCGCTGGGCAGCCTGCAGCACAGCGCCCGAAAGATCTTCAGCTTTGATCCGACCGCGGGCAGCAACGGCGAGGGCGTTGCCTTCAAGACCAGCACGGGCGGCGCTCTCAAGAGCAGGCTCAAGGCCGACGCGGCCAACTGGCCCGTCGGCTGGGATGCCGATACGCTGGTGGACGGTCTGATCGACTATTTGCGTGGCCAGCCGGCAGCCCAGGGTGGCCCGTTCCGCGCGCGTGAGTCCGTGCTGGGCGATATCGTCAACTCCCGCATCGTCTACTCCGGCGCCGGCAACGAGGGATGGGGGCGGCTCGACAGCGACTATCTCGACTACTTCAGCAAGGACAAGAATGATCGCAAGGAAGCCATATTCATTGGCGCCAACGACGGCATGCTGCATGCCTTCGATGCAGTAACGCTCGAGGAGCTGTTTGCCTACGTGCCGGCAACGGTACACGACAAGCTCTACCAGCTGGCCGACCCGGATTACGCCCACGAGTTCTACGTCGACGGGCCCATTGCCGTGGCCGACGCCAAGATCGGCAGCAGCTGGGGCACCTACCTGGTCGGCACGCTGGGCGCCGGCGGGCGCGGGGTGTTTGCCCTGGATGTGTCCGATCCCGAGAACTTCTCCGCCGATGACGTGCTCTGGGAGCTGACGGCCGACGATGAAGACGATGAGCTGGCAGAGCTGGGCTACAGCTTCAGCAACCCGATCATCACGCGGCTGGAAAATGGCAAATGGGTGACCATCTTCGGCAACGGCACCAACTCCAGAAGCGGCCAGGCGCGGCTGTTTATCGTAGAGCTGGCAACGGGCAAGGTGCTGCACACGCTGGCGGTGGGCGACAAGCCGGAAGACGACGAACTCAGCAACGGCCTGTCGGGTGTCGAGGGATTGCTCGACCCCGAAAGCAAGAGCCACGTAGCGCGGGTCTATGCCGGCGATCTGGAAGGCACCATGTGGCGGATCGACTTCGACGGCAGCGAACCCGAACTGGCCGACGGATTGGACGACGGGCTGTTTACCGATCCGGATGAGCGCGCGATTACCGCCGCGCCCACCCTGGCCCGCCTCCCCAACGGCGACCTGATGGTCTACTTCGGTACCGGGAAGTTCTTCGAGAAAGATGACAAGGATGACTACAGCCGGCAGACCTTCTATGCCATCAGGGATACCGGCAGCGAGGTGGAGCGTGGCGATCTGTCCAGAAATTCCGCCACTACGGTGCCAACGTCGCCTGGCGATCCGCCCCAGCGAGCAATCAACGAGACCGGCCAGGTCGGCACCGCCGGGTGGTACGTCGAACTGTACGTCAGCAACAATGAAGGCGAGCGCGTACTGCAGCGGCCGATCGTGAGCGCGGGCAGGGTAAGGTTCTTGAGCTTCGAGCCGGTCAACGACGCCTGCTTGCCCGGTGGGCTGTGGTGGCAATACAAGCTTGACGCACTCACTGGCGTGGGGTCGGCGAGGCAGTCCGACGAGATTCCAGGAACGGCACCGGACATCCCCGCACCCCCGGGCACGGTTGCGCCCGGCCGGCTGCGTGACCCCGGGTCACAGTCGCCCGGGGACGCGCCAGAGGTGCCCGACGTGCCGCCGGTTTACAGCACGCCCGTCGAATGGTGTCAGCATCCCGACAAGCTCGATGAGGACGATGACATCATCTGCTATGGCCGACAGTTGTGGCGCGAGATCAAATAATGGTATCCGGAGGACAAGCCAAAATGCCTGAATACAGACACATGCCAGCACCCAGGATGATGCTGCTGGCACTGACCCTCCCGTTTCTTTTGCTCATCGGCAACGGTGCGCTGGCGCAAGGAGAAGACGTACAGGACGCGGCTTCTCAGGCGGTACCCCTGACCGACGGCCTGAGCGAGGTGCGAAGCGGCGTGATTTCGGCCATCGATACCAGCGGCTACACGATCGAGGTCAACGGCCGCCAGTACCGGCTGTTGCCCGATCAGAACGACATTCTCGACCGGATTGTCGGCGACAGCGAAAAGCACCTGATCGACGGCGGGATTGATCTGCGCCGCCTTCAGGTCGGTGATCGCATTCGCTACGCCGTCGATGAAATGAGCGGCGACGGCGGCATCAGCGAGCTGTTCGTACTGGGAGTGCGATGATGTCCACTTTGACGCGCCACAAGGGCTTTACCCTTATCGAGCTGATGATCGCCGTGGCCATTCTGGCCATCCTCATGGCCATCGCCATCCCCGCCTACCAGGATCACGTGACGCGCAGCAACCGCGCCGAAGCCAAGACCATTCTGATGCAGACTGCCCAGGCCCTGGAACGGTGCTACTCGCGGAACAATGCATACAGTAGCGACTGCGTAAACTTTCCGATTGAATCCGAGGCCAAGAAATACAAGATGTCGAAGGACGATCAGAAGATTGATGCCACCAGTTTCACGCTGGAGGCCGTGCCGCAGAAAGAGCAGGCCACCCGCGACACCGACTGCAAGAACTTCACTTTGAGCCACAACGGCACCCGGGGCGTGAGCGGTAAGGCTGCGGTCGAGGAATGCTGGTAGCACGCGGTCGGACCGGAGCCGGTCCCCGCACCTCGCCTCCGTGGAAGCCTCGAATGCACAGCTGCCCGTAACCCGTAACCCCGGAAGTCGCGCACGCGGCTGTCCGGGGCCTTCCCCGGGGCAGCATCCTTGGTTATGGTGACTCTCACCGCGGCCCGCCCCGCGCCAGGCTTCAAAAGCGCGTGAAACCCGAGGGAAGAAACCCGCCTCCGACGGCGACCGCCGAGTTGCCCGACCTGTGCACGCCTTCGAGCGTGCTGCTGCTGGTGCTCGTCGGCCTGATCGTCGCCCTGATCTTTGCCTTGGCCGGCACGGCCGGGCCGCGCGCTTTCTGGCTGGACTTCGGCCTGGCGGTGCTGTTCGTTCAGTGGGTGGTGCTGGCCTCGGTGGCTATTCTGTGCACGCTTCGTCGCCGGGCCGGAAACATGAAAGCCGCCGTGCTCGGCTGGCTGGCTTTTCTTGTGGTGCCGCTGGTGTGCGCGGCCGCCAGTCTGATCGTGATCGCCTGGCTGCCGGATGCCGAATCGGGTGGCTGGTGGTTCGTCATCCGCAATACCGCCATCAGCTTGCTGGCAGCGCTTGTGCTGCTGCGCTACCTGAGCCTGCAACAGCAGTGGCGCCGCCAGGTAGCGGCCGAATCGCGCGCGCGGCTCGACGCTCTGCAGGCCAGCATTCAGCCGCATTTTCTGTTCAATAGCCTCAATACCATTGCCAGCCTGGTGCACGACAAGCCCGAGGCGGCCGAGCAGGCAACGCTGGATCTGTCCGATCTGCTCCGAACCGGCATGCGCTCGGGCAAGACCCAAACTCTGGAAGAGGAGCTGGATCTGGTGCGCGGCTATCTGCGCCTTGAGGGCCTGCGCCTGGGCGAGCGGCTGCAGGTGGACTGGCAGCTGGCCGACGATCTGCCGCTGCAGCGCGAGCTGCCGGCACTGCTGATCCAGCCGCTGGTGGAAAACGCCATCGTTCACGGTATTGCCCGCCTGCCCGACGGCGGCGTGCTGACCATCCGCATCGAGCCCGCCGCCTGGGGCCGGCTGCGCATCGAGATCATCAACCCGGTCGCGGACGAAAAAGGCCGGCCGGAAGCCCCTAACAACCGAACAGCTCTGGTCAACATCCGCCAGCGCCTGGCCCTGGCCTACGAGGAGGGCGCGCGATTGAAGACCTATCGTCAGGATGGTCATTTTCGGGTGGAGTTGATCGTGCCGTCGTAATACGTACCCCGGAAGTCGGCCGCACGGTTCATCCGTATCCCCGGAGATCGCGTATGCGGTCATCCGGGGCCTCGGTGAACCTCGGCGCTTTCGTTTGAGCAGGTCCCGGCTCTCGCTGCGCTCGGCCGGGATTACGGGAGTGGCAGCTCTCGTATCCTCGGAATTCGAGTACGCGGCTGTCCGGGGTCTGCCCGAGCTCTGGCGTTACGTCTGGGAGATCCCGGCTCTGCGCTTCGCGAAGCCTGCCCCGGGCTCGATCCGGGGCCTCACTCGAAGCTTGGCGGCAATGGTTGACAAATTCAGAATGCCACTTTGAATCTGTCAGGGCTTTTCCGGGGTTTCGTCGGCCGCTTCTTGTGCTTCCTCTTCTTCGTCTTCCTGCTCCGGATACATTTCAAATGCCGCCGGTGAGGTGGCGAACTGAGGTACCCACTCGCCCTGTTCGTCGAGCGGGACCGGGTCGCGGCGCCACATCCGCCAGCGCGCGAACACCGCAGGAACAAGGGCGGCCGCGCCCATGAACAGCAACAGCGTACCGGGCCGGGTGAGCTGCATGAGCACGCCGGCGGCAAGCGGGCCGACAATGGCGCCGATGCCGTAGAGAAGCTGCAGGCTGGAGGCGGCCTCGAGCATGTGTTCGGAGTCGACGTGGTCGTTGGTGTGGGATGCTGACAGCGCGAACATGCTGAAGCCGGTGGCACCGTAGAGCAGGCCGCCCAGCAGGACCAGGCGGGCGTCGATGTCGATCAGCCAGAAGGCGCCAAGCGCTCCGGCACTGGTGAACAGGCACACCCAGGCAAGCACGGTACGCCGATCGAAGTGGTCTGACAGGCTGCCGATTGGCCACATTATGATCACCCCGCCGAGAATGGTGAGCGCCATGAACGCCGAAATTCCGCCGGCATCAAGGCCGATTCCGGCCGCCATCACCGGCGCCAGGCCCCAGAAAGCGCCGGTGGCCACGCCGGCGAATACGGCGCCGACGACACCCAGCGGCGAGGTTTCGTAGAGCTTGCCCAGGCCCAGCCGCTGGGTTTCGATGATGGCCGGTTCAGGCACGCGCGTGAGGGCGACCGGAATCAGCCCGATCGACATCAGCACCGAGGCGACGGCAAACAGCTCGAGCGTGCCGATATCACCGGCCAGCAGCAACAGCTGACCGACCCCCATGCCCAGCAGGGTCGTGGTCATGTAGGCGGAGAAGACATGGCCGCGCTGTTCGTTGCTGGTCTGTTTGTTGAGCCAGCTTTCGATGACGATATAGATGCCGACGATGCACACGCCGCCGATCGCACGCGCGGCGATCCAGATGATGGCCAGCGGATAAAGACCGTGCAGCAGCACCGTGATCGAGCACAGCGAAGCCAGGGCGGCAAAGGTGCGCACGTGACCGACCCCGCGAATCATGCGCGGCACGACGAAGGTGCCGCCGACAAAACCGGTGAAGTAGCCGGCCATGACCAGTCCGAGCGTGGAGGTGGAAAACCCCTCCAGCCCGCCGCGCACGCCCAGCAGGGTGCCGATCAGGCCGTTGCCCGCCAGCAGCAGGGCAATGCCGAACAGCAGGGTGAAAATGGACGTGATGGCGCGCATCGAATCGGATCCGGGGGTCGAGAGAAGATTATGTCAGAGACAGACTCGATACGGCCCCTGATGTTCCCGCAGGGCGCTATCTGGCCGGTAGAGCGGCGGCCGCCTGGGCGATGCCCAGGATCTGGATGGTATCGAACGCTTGGAAGTCGCGCTCGTTTTCCGTGATCAGCAGTGCAATACCATGGACTTCCATGGTGGCGACCAGGTTGGCATCATGGATTCGCTTGCCGCTGAGAGAAAACCTGTCGACGAGCTGCTGCAACGCTCTGGCAATATTGGTGGTTTCGTCCACGAGCGCGATGCGGCGAGAGAACTGTGCTACGTTGTCAAGCGCGAAGCGAGGTGTCAAGCCCAGCCCATTTTGTTCTTGCGGCCGGGTCGCTACCACCAGATACTCTCGCAGCACCTGCCCGCTGGCAATCAGATGGACTCCTCGCTGCCGGGTTTCGCCAATCAGGCGCAATGCATCTGCATGCTGATCATGGCTCTGGTCGGTCGCGCCCAGCAGCACATTGGTGTCCACGAGCAGCCGATCACCGGCCCTGATCGTCATAGATTTCGTCTCTGGACCAGGTGCCGGTATTGTCGGTGCTGACGGTATGCAGCTGCAGCGACTCGGTCGTTTCGTCTGGTGCAAGCCGGGCCTCGCGCTCGAGGATGGCGCGCAGCTCGCCCTGCAGCGAACGGTGGTGGCGCTGCGCCAGGCGCTTCAGGCTCGCAAGCACTTCAGGGTCGACATCGCGAATGTGTATCGACTTCATAGTGGTAGCATTATACTACCAGTGGGGCGTCGGGTCGAGCGTTCATTCCGGCAGAAACAGGGCCTGCAGGTCGTTGAGGTAGCGGTGGCCGCGCCGGGTCCGCGTAATGTGGTCGCGGGCCTCGTCGATGGACAGCAACTCCAGCTCGACTGCACGGGCGAGCGGCTTCGCGATTTGCTCGCGACTGATGCCGGTGCGGGCCTTGAACTCGGCCAGCGGGATCGGCTCGTCCAGGCGCAGGCGGTTGAGAAAGTACTCGAAGGCCAGCTCGCCTGAATCCACGACCCTTTCCTCGGCGATGAAGCTGCTGTCGTCCGCCGCCTTCAGGTAGGGGCGCGGGTGCGCCTTGCGGCGGGTGCGCACAATATGATCTTCCGCCGGCAGGGTGATCTTGCCGTGGGCGCCGGCGCCGATGCCCAGATAATCGCCAAAGCGCCAGTAGTTGAGGTTGTGCGCACTCTCCTCGCCCGGTGTCGCCCAGGCGGAGATTTCGTAAGGCTGCAGGCCAGCCTCTTGCAAGCGCGCGCTGCAGGCTTCCTGCATGCCGATGACCGTGTCTTCATTGGGCAGCGCTGGCGGGTGCTTGGCGAACACGGTATTGGGCTCGAGGGTGAGCTGATAATGCGAGACATGGCGCGGGCCGAAGGTCAGGGCGCGGCCGACGTCGGCGACGGCTTCGTCGGCCGTCTGCCCGGGCAGAGCCCACATCAGATCCAGATTGAAGCGCTCGAAGCCGGCGGCCTGTACTGAGTCGATGGCGCGTTGGGCTTCACTGGAAGAGTGAATCCGGCCCAGCTTTTTCAGCTGGTCGTCGTCAAAGCTCTGTATCCCTAAGCTGATGCGGTTGACGCCGGCGGCGCGATAGGCCTCGAAGCGGTCGTGCTCGACCGTGCCCGGGTTGGCCTCCATGGTGATCTCCGCGCCCGGCGCCAGCAGCAGGCGCGCGCGCACGCCGCTGAGAAGGCGATCGATGGCCGCGGCAGAAAACAGGCTTGGCGTGCCGCCGCCCAGAAACACGCTGACGACCGGCCGCCCCCACACCCGCGGCAGGTCGACTTCCAGATCAGCCAGCAGTGCATCGATATAGCGTTCCTCTGGCAGCTCGCCTTCGAGCGCGTGTGCGTTGAAATCGCAATACGGGCAGCGCGCCACGCACCAGGGCAGGTGGATGTACAAGGACAGTGGGGACAGGGAGAGTGCGGGCATGGATACCTGTGTATGGTTGCAGCTGGGGCAACGGCCAGACGCCAAGCACACGATTATAGGCGCCAGGTTACAAACAAATTTGAAATTCGAATGTTCGAAATGAGGACCGGTGCCGGCCTCGGGTCTCTTGCCGGTGTCTCCGGAAATCGCGCAAAACACCTTTCCCTGCATCCCTGGAAATTGCGAGAAACACCTTCCGTCGTATCCCCGGAAATCGCGGATGCGATTATCCGGGGTCTTCTCGAACCACGCCGCCTTTATTTGGGTAGATCCCGGCTCTGCGCTACGCTTGGCCGGGATTGCGGAGGTGCGGATGCTCGCCCGGGATCATGAGAGGACTTCGGGGCCGGGGTTGCGGCGGTGGTGATGCTCGCCCGGGATTACGAGAAGGGTTTCGGGGCCGGCATCACGGCGGTGGCTAGCACAGCCGTTCGATCAGCTTTGCCAGCGCCTGGCCGCGGTGGCTGACGCGGGCCTTTTCCGCCATTGACAGTTCGGCGGCGGTGGCGCCCAGGTCGCGGTCGTGAAACAGCGGGTCGTAGCCGAAGCCGCCCGCGCCACGCGGGGCCTCCAGGATGTGGCCGTGCCAGATGCCCTCGGCAATGATCGGTGCCGGGTCGTGGGCGTGGCGCAGCAGCACCAGGCAGCAGTAAAAGTGCGCGCCGCGGCGCTCGGCCGGCAGGTCGGTCAGCGCTTCGAGCAGCCGCTCGTTGTTGGCTGCATCGCCGGCGCCTTTTCCGGCGTAACGTGCCGAGTGAATTCCGGGCTGTCCGTCAAGTGCGTCGACCACCAGACCGGAATCGTCGGCCAGTGCCGGCAGGTCGGAGACGCGCGCGAGGGCGCGGGCCTTGAGCAGCGCATTCTCGACGAAGGTCAGGCCGGTTTCTTCCACCGGTTCAATATCGAAGTCCGCCATTGAGACGACGTCGATGTGCATCGGTTCGAGCATTTGCGAGAGCTCGCGCAGCTTGCCCTTGTTGCCGCTGGCCAGAGCCAGCCGGCCGCCTTCAAGCGCCTTCAAGCGCGGCGTCCTGGGCAGCGATCAGCTCGCGGATGCCCTGGTCGGCCAGGTCGAGCATGGCGTCGAGTTCGCCGCGGCGGAAGGCGTGACCTTCGGCCGTGCCCTGAACTTCGATGAAGCCGCCGCCGTCGTTCATGACCACGTTCAAGTCGGTGTCGGCGCTGGAGTCTTCCTTGTAGTCGAGGTCAAGTACCGCGTCAGAGCCGAGCATGCCGACCGACACGGCGGCGACGCGACCGTGAATCGGGTTGTGCTTGATCTGACCGGCGTCGAGCAGGCCGTCCATGGCGTCGACCAGTGCCACATAGGCGCCGGTGATGGCGGCGGTGCGGGTGCCGCCGTCGGCCTGCAGAACGTCGCAGTCAAGCGTAACGGTGCGCTCGCGCAGGGCCTCGAGGTTGATCACCGAGCGCAGGCAGCGGCCGATCAGGCGCTGGATTTCAAGCGTGCGCCCGCCTTGCTTGCCGCGGGTCGCCTCGCGCATGTTGCGCGTATTGGTCGAGCGCGGCAGCATGCCGTATTCAGCGGTGACCCAGCCCTGGCCCTTGCCTCTGAGCCATGGCGGCACGCGATCTTCCACGCTGGCGTTGCACAGCACCTTGGTGTTGCCGCAGCTGATCAGCACGGAGCCTTCGGCATAACGGGTGAAGTGGCGCTCGATGGCCACGGGGCGAAGTTCGTCGTTCTGGCGTCCGGACGGTCGAGTCAAGGCCTGAGGTGTCCTTCTGTGTCTATCGGGATGTGGCAGAAAGGGTACCATGGCGGCTTGTATTGCAAGCGATTCAAACCAGCATGATCAGAAGCATGACCGCCTACGCGCGGCGTTCCGGGAGCCTTCAGGTGGGCCAGCTGACCTGGGAGCTGCGCTCGGTCAACCAGCGCTATCTCGAGCCGCACCTGCGTCTGCCCGAAGACTTCCGTGCTCTCGAGCCGGGGGTCAGGGCTCGCCTCAAGGAGCGCCTGGGCCGGGGCAAGGTGGAAGTCTCGCTCAAGTTCCAGCCTGATCCGTCCGCGGCCGCCGCGGATATGCGCATCAACCGGGAGCTGGCGCGAAGTCTGCTCGGTGCGCACGCCGAACTGGCCGAGCTGGCCGGAGGCGGTGTCGAGCCCGATCTGGTGCATCTGCTGCAGTGGCCCGGGCTGATCGAGCAGGCAGATGGCGATATCGAGTCGGCTTTCGAGCCCGCCATGGCGCTTTTTGGCGAAGCCGTCGAGGATCTGATTGCCGCGCGCGAACAGGAAGGCCGTGCCATCGCGGCCATGCTCGAGCAGCGCCTGGCCGGCGTCGCCGAGCAGGCCCGAACGGTGCGCGAACGCCTGCCGGCCATTCGCGAGGCGGTCGACACGCGTTTGCGAGAAAAGCTGGCTGCTGTCGATATCGACGTCGAACCCGGCCGCATCGAGCAGGAAGTCGTCATGCAGCTGCACAAGCTCGATGTCGACGAGGAGCTGGATCGCCTCGATGCGCACGTGGCCGAAATCCGGCGGGTGATGGCCCGCGATGAGCCGGTTGGCCGGCGGCTGGATTTTCTGATGCAGGAGCTCAACCGCGAAGCCAACACCCTGGGCTCGAAAGCCACCCTGGCCGAGGTCGGACAGGCGGCCGTCGAGCTCAAGGTGCTGATCGAGCAGATGCGTGAGCAGGTGCAGAATGTCGAATGACGGCGAGCTGTTTCTGGTGGCCGCACCCAGCGGCGCCGGCAAGACCAGCCTGATCAATGCGCTGATGCAGCGCTGCCCGGAGCTGGCGCTGTCGGTGTCCGATACCACCCGGCCGGCACGCGCCGGTGAGGTTGACGGCGAGCACTATCATTTCGTCTCCGCCGAGGATTTTCGGGCTGGCATCGGCAGGGGCGACTATCTTGAACATGCGCAGGTGTTCGGCAACCACTACGGCACCCGGCGTGACCGGGTCGAGGCGCTGTGGGCCGCCGGCCGCGATGTGCTGCTGGAAATCGATGTGCAGGGCGCAGAACAGATCCAGCGCTCGTACCCGGATGTGTGCACCATCTTCGTTCTGCCGCCGTCGATGACGGTGCTGGCCGAACGGCTGCGCGCGCGCGGCTCCGACGCGCCCGAGGTGATCGAGCGGCGCCTGGCCGGTGCCCGGCGCGAGATCATCGCCTGCGGCAATTTCCGCTGGCTGATCGTCAACGATGAATTCGAACAGGCCCTGGCCGACCTGCTGACGATTGTGCGCGCCTGGCCGCTGCGCTGTCGGCGCCAGCAGGCGCAGGTGGATCGACTATTGGATGAATAGCGACGCCAGCGCTACAATAGGCGGCTGAATTGTGGCTACGAGCCGGGATCGGACGCGATCCGGGCGACCTTTTGGAACAACCTCCGGAGTAGAAACAAACCATGGCAAGAGTCACCGTAGAAGACTGTATCGAGGCGGTGCCCAATCGCTTCGAGCTGGTCATGTCCGCCGCCCAGCGCGCCCGCATGATCGCCAACGGCGCTGACCCGCTGGTGGAAGAAGAATCCGACAAGCCCACCGTGATGGCCCTGCGCGAGATCGCTGAAGGGGTGGTCAACGAAGAAAACATCGCTCAGCTGCAGGCCGAGCTGGACGCCCGGCTGGCGGCCATGCAGGCTGACGTGCCGGTGCCGCCCGAAGACGACCCGGTTTGAACCGGCGCTGACTGAGCGCACGCATTCGAGGTGCCTGTCACCGAGCCGGCACATCGTTACCCTGAAGTCGCCATGTTGCCCGCCCCGGTTCGCGAACTGAGAGACCTGCTCAATACCTATCTGGAACCGCAGCACGTGGCGGTAGTGCTGCGCGCCTACGAGGCCGGTTCGAAAGCGCACCAGGGCCAGAAACGCCGCTCGGGCGAAGACTACATCACCCACCCGGTGGCGGTGGCGCACATCCTGGCCGGCATGCGGATGGATTATCAGACCATCGCCGCGGCCATTCTGCACGACACCATCGAAGATACCGAGCTCGAGCGCGACGACCTCGTCGAACAGTTCGACGAGCAGGTCGCCAAGTTTGTCGACGGGGTCACCAAGCTCGACAAGATGAAGTTCCGCACACGCCAGGAGGCGGATGCAGAAAGCTTCCGCAAGCTGCTTCTGGCCATGAGCCGCGATCTGCGCGTGATCTTCATCAAGCTGGCCGATCGGCTGCACAACATGCGCACCATCGGCCACATGACGCCTGCCGCACAGCGGCGCATCTCGACCGAAACGCTCGACATCTATGCGCCAATCGCCGCGCGCCTGGGCATGAACGAGCTGCGTGAAGAGCTCGAGGCGCTGGGTTTCCAGTACCGCCATCCCAATCGCCATCGGGTGCTGACCCGGCGGATCCGGCAGGGCGCGGGCAATCGGGCGGAGATCATCGACTCGGTCACCGACGCGCTCAAGAAGCGACTCAGCGAGGCCGGCATTCCAGCCCGTGTCGAAGGTCGCACCAAGACCCTCTACAGCATCTACTGCAAGATGCGCGACAAGTCGCTGAGCTTCGATCAGGTGATGGATCGTTACGCGTTTCGCGTCATCACGCAGTCGGAGCCGCACTGTTACCAGGCCCTGGGCGTGGTGCACACGCTCTACAAGCCCCGGCCCGGCAGTTTCAAGGACTACATCGCGCTGGCCAAGCCCAATGGCTATCAGTCGCTGCACACGGTGGTCAATACGCGTTTCGATGTGCCCATCGAGATCCAGATTCGCACCGAGGAAATGGACCTGGTGGCCGAGAAGGGCGCCGCCGCGCACTGGCTCTACAAGGCCACGCCCGATGGCCAGACCGCTGTGCGTGCCCGTGAGTGGCTGCTCAAGCTGGTTGAAACCCAGTCACGCGCGCACGACTCCGTCGAGTTCATGGACACGGCCAAGGCCGAACTGTTTCCCGACGATGTGTTCGTGTTCACGCCGCGCGGCAAGATCATCGACCTCAAGGCCAGATCGACGGCGCTGGACTTTGCCTACGCGATTCATACCGACGTCGGCAACCAGGCCGTGGGCGCGCGCATCGATCGTGAACCGGTGCCGCTCAACACCCCGCTGGAGTCGGGCCAGACCGTCGAGATCGTGACCCGGAAAGGCGCCAGCCCGCAGCCGGAGTGGCACGAGTTCGTGGTCACCTCGAAGGCGCGATCGAGCATCCGCGCCCACCTGAAGAATCTGGAGCAGGCCGACTCGGTGGCGATTGGACATCGCCTGCTCGACCAGGCCCTGGCGCGCCGCGGTTTCTTTCTGGAAGACATTTCGCAGCGGCGTCTGGATCGCTCCCTGAAGAAACTCAAGCTCGAACGCCTTGAAGACCTGCTCATCCGCATCGCCCGCGGCGAGATGCTGGCGCGCGTGGTCGCTCACAAGCTGCTGCCGCTGACGCAGCGGCGAACCAGCGAAGAACCCGAGTCCGAGGCGCTGACCATCGGCGGCACCGAAGGCAGCGCCATTGATTACGCCAACTGCTGCCATCCGATCCCGGGAGATCCCATCATGGGCTATCTCTCGCCGGGCAAGGGGCTGGTCATTCACCGGCAGCGCTGCCCCAACGTGCCCGAGCTGCAGAAAGACCACTCCGAGCGCTGCATCGAGGTTGGCTGGGCGCCGGTGATGGCGGGGCGATTTGCCGTGCGGCTGAAGGTCATCACCGTCAATGGCCCCGGCGTGCTCGCCGCGGTGTCGGCCCGTCTCAGCGAAGTCGGGGCCAACATCGAGCGCGTCGAGCAACCGTCCACCACCCGCGAGACGGCCACCTTGCAGTTCACCCTCTCGGTATCGGGCCGCGACCAGCTGGCGCGCGTGATGCGCCGGCTGCGGCGCAGTCGCTATGTGCTCAGGGTGAGTCGCGAAATTGCCTGAAGCCGCCAGGCAGCTCGAAAGGGCCTCCGGGTCGGCAGCTCATGCTTATACTGGGCGCGATCCTGTGGAACTCGTCCTGAGCCCCGATGGGTTTTGTTTGAAATATTCGTGTTTCGAATTTGTCTCGGACTTGGTGCTTCGGATTTCGAACTTTCGTGCCTGCTAACACCCGGAGATTCTGGATATGCCAAAACAACCTGTAAAAACGTCCTCGGCTCCCGCGGCCATCGGCCCCTATTCCCAGGCCATTCGTGCCGGCAACACGGTTTATGTTTCCGGTCAGATTCCGCTCGACCCGGAAAGTGGCGAGGTTATCGAGGGTGATTTCACCGCCTTGACCAACCGCGTGTTCGACAACCTCGCCGCGGTGGTCGAGGCCGCCGGCGGCCGCATGGATGACATCGTCAAGCTCAATATCTTTCTCACCGATCTATCGCATTTCGGCACCGTCAACGAGCTGATGGCCGAACGCTTCTCCGAGCCTTATCCGGCACGTGCGGCCATCCAGGTCGCGGCCCTGCCCAAGGGCGTGTCGGTGGAGATGGACGCGGTGATGGTGCTTGCGGACGGCTGACGGCGGTCTGCCGGGGCGGTTGCGGCGTGGCGGGCAAGGGCTTGCGTGAGGTTTCCGAGCTTGACGGCGTGGGTCCCCAGGTGGCCTCGCGCCTGAAAGCGCTGGGCATTGTCCGCGAGCTGGATCTGCTGTTTCACCGCCCGCTGCGTTATGAGGACCGCACGCGCATCGTGCCGCTGGGCCGGCTGCGGCCGGAAACGCGATCGCAGGTGGAAGGCCGCGTCGTTCACCAGGAGATCGTGCAGCGCCGCCGGCGGATGATGCTGGTGACCCTGGCCGATGATACCGGCCAGCTCACGCTGCGCTTTTTTCGCTTCTACCCCTCGCAGCAGCGCATGTACCGCCAGGGCAACCGCGTGCGCTGCTTTGGCGACGTGCGCTTCGGGCCCCAGGGTTTCGAGATGGCGCACCCGCAGTGCCAGGTGCTGGGCGACGACAAGCCGGCGCCGCTGCCGAAGCATCTCACTGCCATCTACCCGGTGACGCGGGGCCTGGCGCAGGCCACGCTGGCTGGCCTGATCGACGGCGTGGTCGAGCGCCTGCTGGCTGATCGGATCGAGCTGGCCGATCCCCTGGCCACCGCGCTGACCCAGCGTGGCGGGCCGGCCCTGCTCGCGGCGCTGCGCGTCATCCACCGCCCCGGGCCCGAGGAAAACCTCGACGCCTTGATCGACGGCCAGCATCCGGCCATACAGCGCCTGGCCACCGAAGAGCTGCTGGCCCATCATCTGGCGCTCACGCGGCTCAACCGGGCCCGTGCCCGCCAGCGCGCGCATGCTCTGGTGCCTGATGAGCGCTTGCAGGGTCGGCTGCTCGAGATCGTCGGCTTCGAGCCGACCGGCGCCCAGAAACGGGTCATCGGCGAGATCGTGGCCGATGTTGGCGCCAGGCAGCCGATGCGGCGCCTGCTGCAGGGTGATGTCGGCTCGGGCAAGACTCTGGTGGCCGCCTGCGCGCTGCTGGCCGCCGCCGCCAGCAAACGCCAGGCGGCGATTGTCGCTCCCACCGAGATTCTCGCCGAGCAGCACTACCGAACCTTGTCACAGTGGCTCGAGCCGCTGGGTATCGAGCCGGTGTGGCTTGCCGGCAAGGTCAAGGGCAAGGCGCGCCGCCAAGCGCTGGCGCGCCTGGCCGAGGGTGCGAGCATCGCGATCGGCACGCATGCGCTTTTTCAGGAAGGCGTGGAGTTCAACGACCTGGCCCTGATCGTGGTCGATGAACAGCACCGCTTCGGTGTACACCAGCGCCTGGCGCTGGCTGCCAAGGGCAGCGAAGGCGCGCGCTCGCCGCACCAGCTGGTGATGACGGCCACGCCCATTCCGCGAACGCTGGCGATGACCGCCTACGCCGGCCTGGAAATTTCCGTCATCGACGAGCTGCCGCCGGGGCGCAAGCCGGTGACCACCGTCGTGCTCAGCGAGGGCCGACGCGAGCAGATCATCGAGCGCTTGCGTTCGGCACTCGGCGAGGGGCGGCAGGCTTATTGGGTGTGTCCGCTGATCGAGGACTCCGAGCTGCTCGCCGCCCAGGCCGCTGAATCAACCGCCGACGCGCTGTCGGCGGCGTTGCCGGAGTTCACCGTCGGGCTGATCCACGGGCGCATGAAGCCGGCGGAAAAACAGGCGGTGATGGATGCCTTCGCCGGGGGCGAGATTGCCCTGCTGGTGGCCACCACGGTGATCGAGGTCGGCGTTGACGTCCCCGCAGCCAGCCTGATGATGATCGAAAACGCCGAGCGCCTCGGACTGTCCCAGCTGCATCAGCTGCGCGGCCGGGTGGGCCGCGGCAGCGAGCAGGCCGCCTGTGTGCTCATCTACAGGCCGCCGCTGGGAAAGATCGCGCAAAAGCGTCTGGAGACGATGCGCGAGACCACCGACGGCTTCGTGATCGCCGAACGCGATCTCGAGTTGCGTGGCCCCGGCGAGGTGCTCGGAACGCGCCAGACCGGCATGCTGCGTTTCCGCATCGCCGATCTGGCGCGCGATGCTGATTTGCTCGAGCCGGTCAAGGCCCTGGGCGAGTCGCTGGATGTGGCCGCCGCGGATACGGTCATCGAACGCTGGCTCGGCGATGCCGAGCAGTTTGTGGATGTCTGAGCGGGGGTTGAAGCCGGTCAGCGTCGGGTGCTGACGTCGGCAAGCCATTAACCCGGCATCAAAGCAGGTTGCATTCAGACGCGCTGTGCATCCTTGCCGGTCAGTTCGAGCAGCTCTGGCGTCACCTGGATGATGGTGTGGCGGATTTCCTTGCTCAGCACCAGCTTGGCGTCGCGGGTGAAGCGCTCGAGCCGGCCGCCGAAAACCAGGCAGTTGTCCTCGTCTCGTGCGAGAAAGCCACTGGCAAACATCGCCTCGATGAACTGGCGAAACAGCGTTCGGTCGTAGAATTCCGGCGCTTCGAATTCGTGCAGCAGCGACAGCCGTTGCGCGGCCAGAATGCACAGCTGTTCAAGCTGGCCGCGGCTGAGTCGGCCTGATCCGTTCTTGACCAGAACCGCCATGGTGATGAAATAGCGCTCGAAGGTCTGCAGCAGCGAGCCCCCCAGAAGGCGCAGATAGTAGCTCTGATCACTGCCTCCGGGCGCGCGCTTGATGTCGTCGCCGGTCACTCGCAGCAGCTGGAGTTCGATCAGGGTCTCGAGGCAGCGCTCGACGATACCGTCGAGCTCCTCGGGCGTCCAGGGCAGGAACAGTTCCTTTTGCAGAAACGGATAGACCGTGCGACTGAGGTCCTTCAGGCGCGCGCGGCGCACGCGCTGCGTGTTGAGAAAACAGCTCGCGATCCAGGCGCTGATGGCCAGCAGATGCGCGGTATTGTTGCGGAAGTAAGTCAGCAGCACCGCGCGCGTGGCGTCGGTGCGAATGATGTCGCCGAGACGGTGCTGCTGACGCTCGATGATGCCCAGCTCCAGCCCGTATTCGATGATCTGCCCTGGCGTCATGCGGGTCACGGTGACCCGATCCGAATAGCCGGTCAGCTCGATGATGTTCTTGAGCATGCCGATCATCATTTCCAGATCATCTTCGTCGAGGGCATGCTTGCGGCTCGCCAGCAGCGCGGTGGCCAGCAAGTTGACGGGATTGACGTCCGCGCTGCGGTTGATGTTGACCATGATGCGCTCGGCCAGGTCGTCAACCACCTGGTTGAGCCAGGGCGGCTTGCTGCTGCTGTCGGCCGTCTGCGCGCGCCACTCGACCTCGTGTCCATCCAGCAGTTCGGCCAGCTGAATCGGTTCGCCGAAGCTGACGGTGACTTCACCGTAGTTCTTGCGCAGGATGTTGATCAGATTGCGAAAGTCCGACAGCGACTCCGGTTTTTTCTGCTGGCCTGACAGCTCGGCAATATAGGAGCTGCCTTCGGCGAGACGCTCGTAGCCGATGTAGACCGGCTGGAACATGACCGGTTTGGTGGGGTTGCGAAGGAATGCGCGTACGGTGATCGAGAGCATCCCGCCCTTGGGCGGCAACAGCCGGCCGGTGCGGGAGCGGGTTCCTTCGATGAAGTATTCCATGGCCACGCCGCGATCGAGGATGAGGGCGACGTACTGGTTGAACACCGCGGCATAAAGCGGCTGCGAGCGGAACGAGCGGCGCAGGAAAAACGCGCCGCCGCGACGCAGCAGCGGCCCGACCAGAGGCATGTTGAGATTGACCCCGGCGGCGATGTGCGGGGGCACGAAGCCGCGGTGGTAGAGCAGGTAGGACAGCAGCATGTAGTCGATATGGCTGCGGTGGCAGGGAACATAGACGATCTCCTGCCCGGCCTGGGCTTCGCGGAATGCGCTGAAGTGCCGCACCGCCACGCCGCGGTAGATCCGGTTCCAGAACCACGTCAGCAGCAGGTCGGCAATGCGTATGAAGGCGTAGGAATAGTCAGCCGCGATCTCGCGGGCGTACTTGCGCGCCAGCAGTTCGGCTTTCTCCGTGGCGATGTCATCGCGACGGGCTTTGGTGGCAATGGCTTCCTGGACCGCGTCGGAGCGCACCACGCGCTCGACCAGAGTGCGTCGATGAGAGCGGTCGGGGCCGATGGCGGCGGTGCGCACGCGTTTGAAATGAACGCGCAGAAGCCGGCTGATGCGCCCCAGCGCCTGGGCGTTGTCCTCGGTTTCGGCGAGCACTTCGCCCACCTGTACCGGCTTGCCGAACTGGACCATGGTTGCGCGCCCGTTGATCAGGGTCGAAAACAGCCGACGCAGGCGTCCGGCCTCCGCCCAGTTTTCGCTGAACAGGATCTTGAAGACGCTGTCCTCCTTGTCCGGCGCCCGCCCGATGAGCACAGTGACCGGCAGGATCTGTATCGGCGCCAGGGCGTCGCGGTCGGCCGATTCCAGCATCCGTCGCAGCATCTGCGGATACCGCCGCCGCTGCGGGCGCCGCAGGAAAAGGCCGCCGTAGCGCCGTGAGGCGCTGTAGGAACGCGGCAGCTGCTCAGAGCCGCGCCGGAACGGCCCCGCGGGACGTGACCAGTCCAGCTTGTCGCAGACCTGGTCGACAATCAGCAGCGAGGACAGCGCATAGGTATCGAGGACGTAGAACACCGGGCGCTCGGGGTCGATGCCGAGCTCGCTGAGATCTTCGGGCAGCACGGTCGAGCGCACCCACCAGTGGAGAATGCGTCGGAGCAGGTTCAGCCAGGCGCGGTACAGGCGCGCCGGCCAACCGATTGCGGGGGCGGATCGCTGCATGACGAGATCGGGATTCGGGGCCGGTCAGTTTACCATCCGGCCCGCCAGACCGGACTGGCACAGCGCAGAAAGAAAGGCCGGGCAACTGCCAGCAGCTGCCCGGCCAACCGGCTGAGCCGGAGAGGACTGTTTTTCGTTGTTGATCGCGGGGGCGCGGCTGGCGATGCCGTACTTGCCTCCCTCAAGCGAAATCATATACCAGGGTCGGGTTATTAATCAACCTACTCATGAGTGTCTTGCAAGCCGCTGAAATACTTGGAGATTTCCTCCTGCATGCCGGCGGCTGCGGCCGCCGGGTCGCCGGCATCGCGAATGGGGCGGCCAACGACGATGTAGTCGGCGCCGGCAGCGAAGGCCCGGGCGGCGCTGAGCGTGCGCTTTTGCTCGTCGTTGGCGACCGGTCGGATGCCGGGGCAGACGGCTACCAGGCGCTCATCGACCTGCTGGCGCAGGGCGGCGACCTCCAGCCCCGAAGAGACCACGCCGCTACAGCCCAGGTCAAACGCGCGGCGGGCGCGCGAGAGCACCAGGCTTTCCACATCGCAGTCAAAGCCGAGATCATCGAGATCGCCCTGGTCCAGGCTGGTCAGCGCGGTGACGGCCAGAATGCCCACTTCGCCGCGGTTGGCCACCGCCTCGGCGAGCATGCCGTCATTGCCGTGCACGGTCAGAAAATCAACGTCGCGGCGAGCCAGTTGCGCGGTGGCACGGCCCACCGTCGGCGGAATGTCGAACAGCTTGAGGTCGGCAAAGACCCGCTTGCCGGCCTGCTTGAGCTCATCGGCCAATTCGAAATAGCCGCCGCTGAGGAACAGCTCCAGCCCAAGCTTATAGAAGTGCACGTGGTCACCAAGCTGCTTGATGAGCTGTCGGGCACGGTCGACATCGGGCACGTCGAGGGCGAAGATCAGGCGTTCAGCCGTGGGGATATCGTGGCGATTGTCAGGCAGGGTCATGAAAGTGCTCCAGGATGTGTGCGGCGATCCGCTCGGGGTGGCGCATGTGAAGGTGATGGCCTCCGGGGCAGCTCAGCGTGGCCGGACGCGGGCCCAGCGCCGCCAGACGCCGCTGGAACAGCGCTTCATCCAGCAGGCCGCTCATTGGCTCGGAGTAGATGTTGAGCGCCGGTGCCTTGATACAGGCAATCAGATCGATGACCTGCGCTTCGGTATAGCGGTGCGCCGTGGGCCAGGTCAGGCGCAGGTCGTGGCCCCACTGCCAGCCACCGCTGACCTCGATGAGGCCGCGCTCGGCCAGCAGGCGGGTGGCCGTGGTGTCCAGATCGTTGCCCTGTTGGCGTGCGGCGATGGCGTCGTCAAGCGTTCGGTGTACCCGCCGGGGCCGCGGTCGCGAGCGCGCCACCGCCGTTTTCCAGTGTTCGGCGGTGCTCTCGGCCGGCGCTGAAAGCGGGCCCAGGCCCTCGATCAGCGCGAGCGAGCGCACGCGTTCGGGTGCCGCAGCCGCAACCAGTGTCGCCACCGCCCCGCCCAGCGAGTGGCCGAGCAGGTGGGCCCGCTGCCAGCCCAGATGGTCGAGCACGGCCAGAACATCGAAGACGTAGTCGTCGAAGTGGTAACGCGCGCCTTCGGGGCGGGGCGCCGAAAAGCCGTGGCCGGGCAAGTCGATGGCGATCAGATCGAGGCCGTCGAGATGGGGGCTCAGCGGCAGAAAGGAGTGTGCGTTATCGAGCCAGCCGTGCAGCGCCAGTACGGGTATCTCGCCGCGCCGGCGGCGCAGCGCGGCGATGCGGCCATCGAGCAGCTCGATCGGCTCCATCAGTCCAGACGCTCCAGGTTGGCGTAGGCCAGCACCAGCCATTTCTGACCGGCGGTTTCAAAGTTGATCTGTACCCGGGCGCCGGCGCCACTGCCCTCGACATTGACTACCGTGCCGATACCAAAGCGTTCGTGGCTCACCGTCGAGCCCAGTCCGAACTCGTGTTCGACTCCAGGCTGCGCGTCGCCCGAACCGAAAGCGGTGCCTTGCAGCCGCGACGGACGCGGTCGTACTTCCTCGGTCAGTTCGCGCGGCAGCTCGTCCAGGAACCGCGAGGGGTAGCTGGTGGTGGTCTGGCCGTGGAGCATACGCGATTCGGCATAGCTCAGATATAGCTGCTGCATGGCCCGGGTCATGCCGACGTAGCACAGCCGTCGCTCCTCGGACAGGCGGCCGGGCTCCTGGGCCGATTTGTGGTGCGGAAACAGGCCTTCTTCCATGCCCGACAGAAACACCAGCGGAAACTCCAGTCCCTTGGCCGAATGCAGCGTCATCAGCTGGACGCAGTCCTGCCACTGTTCGCCCTGGTGTTCGCCGGCCTCGAGCGCGGCCTGCGCCAGGAAGGAGGCCAGCGGGCTCAAGCCCGCCTGCTCGTCTTCCAGCGGCTGGTCGAAGGTCTCGGCCGCGCGGATCAGCTCGGTCAGGTTTTCCTCGCGTGTTTCGGCGCGATCAGGCGCCTCGCGTTGAGCGTACCAGCGCGCCAGGTCGGCGGTCTCGACTACCGCCGACATCAGCTCGCCCAGCGAGCTGTCACGGGTGCGAAGATCGAGCGCGTCGATGAGTTCCAGGAACTGGGCTACGGCGTTACCGGCGCGCGCAGCGAAAGCGCCGCTGTCGCGCATGGCCGTGGCGGCGGCAAACAGGGAGGTGCCGGCCGCCCGTGCGTGCTCGCGGATGGCGGCAACCGTGCGTTCACCGATACCGCGCGCCGGCACATTGACCACGCGTTCGAAGGCCGGGTCGTCGCCGCGATTGTGAACCAGCCGCAGATAGCCCATGGCGTCCTTGATTTCGGCGCGCTCGAAGAAGCGCTGGCCGCCGTAGACGCGGTAGGGAATGCCTTCGGCCAGCAGCTGATGCTCGAACAGGCGCGACTGCGCGTTGGAGCGATAAAGCACCGCTGCTTCTGACGCCGTGCCTCCCTGTTCCAGCCAGTCGCGGATACGGGCGACCACGAACTCGGCTTCCTCCTCGGCGCTGAAGGCAGCAAAGATACGGATCGGCTCGCCGCTTTCGTCTTCGGTCCAGAGGTTCTTGCCCATGCGCTCGTCGTTGTGGGCAATGACCCGGTTGGCGGCCTCGAGAATGGTTGCGGTCGAGCGATAGTTCTGTTCCAGGCGCACGACAGCCGGGGCGAAATCACGGGCAAAGTCCGCCACGTTTTCGACCCGGGCGCCGCGCCAGCCGTAGATCGACTGGTCATCATCGCCGACCACGAACAGCCGGGAGCGGTTGCCGGCAATGATTCGCACCAGCGCGTACTGCAGCTTGTTGGTGTCCTGAAACTCGTCGATCATGATGTGGCCAAAGCGATCGCGGTATTGCTGCTGGCGCGCCGGATTGTCGCGCAACAGCTCGAGCGTGCGCAGCAGCAGTTCGGCAAAATCCACCAGGCCGGAGCGTTCGCAGTAGTCCTGATAATGGCGATAGATGGCGACCTGCGTGAGCGCATGCGGGTTATCGAAGGGTTCGATGTTTTCCGGCCGTCGACCTTCATCCTTGTGGTGGTTGATCAGACCCTGCATCTGGCGGGCGGGATATTCGCCCTCGTCGAGCTCCATGTCGCGGATGACTCTGCGGATCAGCCGGTACTGGTCCTCGCTGTCGAGAATCTGAAAGGTGTCGGGCAGGCCGGCATCGGCAGCATGCATGCGCAGAATGCGATGGCAGATGCCGTGAAAGGTGCCGATCCACAGCCCGTCGGGGCGCAGGCCCAGCAGCTGGCCGACGCGCGCGCGCATCTCGCCGGCGGCCTTGTTGGTGAAAGTCACCGCCAGCAGGCTCATGGGGCTGATGTGGTGAACCTGGATCAGCCAGGCAATGCGATGCACCAGCACGCGGGTCTTGCCCGAGCCGGCGCCGGCGAGCACCAGCACATGCCCGTCCTCGGCGGTGACGGCTTGGCGTTGCGCGTCGTTGAGCTCCTCGAGCAGGTGGCTGACATCCATGGCGATCAGCGGCTGCGGTCAATGGCCCGGAAGCCGATATCGCCGCGGTAGAAGCCGCGCTCAAAGCCGATCCGGGCAATCCACTGGTAGGCCAGAGCCTGGGCCTGTTTCGGAGTTTCGCCCAGGGCACAGAGCGCCAGCACGCGACCACCGCTGGTGATCGCGTGGCCGTTTTCGTCCGCGGCAGTGCCGGCGTGGAAGACCTTCACATCAGCGGGGAAATCGGTTTCCAGGCCCCTGATCGCGTGCCCCCGGTCATAGTGTTCGGGGTAGCCGCCGGCGGCCATGACCACCGCCAGGGCGGTGCGTTCATCCCAGACCGGATCAACCCGATCAAGCGTGCCGGCAAGCGCGTGCTCGACCACCTCGACCAGGTCCGATTGCAGGCGCATCAGGATCGGTTGGGTTTCCGGGTCGCCCAGGCGCACGTTGAACTCGAGCACTTTCGGCCCGCTGGCGGTGAGCATTACCCCGGCATAGAGGAAGCCGGAAAACGGATGGCCGTCGGCTGCCAGGCCAGCGAGTGCGGGTTCGATGACCTCGTCGATGATGCGCTGGTATGCGGACTCGTCGACCGCGGGCGCGGGCGAATAGGCGCCCATGCCGCCGGTGTTGGGGCCGCGGTCACCGTCGTCGCGGCGCTTGTGGTCCTGGCTTGAGGCCATCGGCAGATACTGCCGGCCGTTGGCAACGACAATGAAGCTGGCTTCTTCGCCAAGCAGCAGCTCTTCGATCACCACCCGCCGGCCGGCTGCACCGAAGGCCTGCCCGGAAAGCATGTCGGTGAGCGTGCGGCGCGCCTGCTCCTCGGTTTCGACGATCACCACGCCTTTGCCGGAGGCCAGACCGTCGGCCTTGAGTACCACCGGCAGGCCGATGCCCTGAATCAGCTTCATGCCGGCATCGACGTCCTCGACCACGCCAAAGGCGGCCGTCGGGATGTTGTGGCGCGACATGAACTCCTTGGCAAAGGCCTTGGATGATTCCAGCTGTGCCGCCGCGGCGTGCGGGCCGAAGCACTTCAGGCCGGCCGCTTCAAAGCGGTCGACGATACCGGCCGCCAGCGGTGCCTCGGGTCCGACCACCGTCAGTGCGATGGCTTCCGATTGCGCCAGCTCGATCAGTGCGTCGATGTCTTCGACGCCCACGGGCGCATTGCGAATGCCCGGTTCGGAGGCCGTGCCGGCGTTGCCGGGCGCGACGATGACTTCGTCGACGCGGTCCGATTGAGCCAGCTTCCAGGCCAGCGCGTGCTCGCGGCCGCCACCGCCGACGACGAGAAGTTTCATTGGGTATTCCGATGTCTGTGTGCCGTCTTATTGTACAGCGGCTGCCCGGGCCATCCGGGCGTTCGGAGGCGCCGGAAATGATCAAATTCCAAATACCAATTTGCGAACAAATCTCGATGTTTGAAATTTCAATGACCGAAACGAAACAAGCCTGACCGGATGGCGCGGCGGGTTGGTCGAGGCCCGATGGCAGTTTGGGCCATTGGTACTTCTGTCATTCGAACTTGTTTGGTACTTGGTGCCTGGAATCTGAAAATCACTGGCGCTGTCGATAGCCGCTGCGGGCGACGCCCCGGAGGCTTCGCCTAGTGCCTGAAGTGCCTCCGCCCCGTCAGCACCATCGCCATGCCGTGCCGGTTGCAGGCGTCGATGACTTCCTGGTCGCGCCGCGAGCCGCCGGGCTGGATGACGGCCCGGATGCCGCGTTCGGCGGCGGCCTCGATGCTGTCGGCAAACGGGAAGAAGGCGTCGGAGGCCATCACGGCGCCGTCCAGCGACAGCTCGGCCTCACTTGCTTTGAGTGCGGCGAAGCGGGCCGAGTCGATGCGGCTCATCTGGCCGGCACCGATGCCCACGGTGGCCCGGTCACGGGCGTAGACGATGGCGTTGGAGCGCACCAGGCGCACCGCCGCCCAGGCAAAGCGCAGGTCATCGAGCTCGTCGTCGCCTGGGGCTCGTTCGGTCACGACGTCGAGTTGGGGCACGGTCTGCCAGTCGTCCGCAGCCTGGACCAGCCAGCCACCGTCGATGGCGCGCAGCTCCAGTGGCTGGGGGGCGGCGTCACCGGGCGTGAGCACGCGCACGTTGGGCTTGTCGGCCAGGATTTGTCGCCCTTCGCTGCTGATTGCCGGGGCGATCAGTACTTCCATGAAGTGCTTGTTCAGGCGGGTGGCCAGCGCGGCGTCGACCTCTCGATTGACCGCAATGATGCCGCCAAAGGCCGAGGTCGGATCGCAGGCCAGGGCCCGGGCGTGGGCTTCGGCAACCGTGTCGCCTTGGGCCACGCCGCAGGGGTTGGTGTGCTTGACGATCACGCAGGCCGGGGCCTGGCCAAGGCTGTTCACGCCCGCCCAGGCGGCGTCGGCGTCGAGAAGGTTGTTGTAGCTCAGCGCCTTGCCCTGCAGCGGCTGGCAGCCAGCCAGGCCGCGTCCGCCGTGCCCGCGCAGGCCATAGACGCCGGCGGCCTGATGCGGGTTCTCGCCGTAGCGCAGCGGCTCGATGACATCGAGCGCCAGGTTGATTCTTGGCGGCAGCTCGCTGTCGCCATCGCGAGCCGACAGCCACTGGCTGATCTGGCCGTCGTAGGCGCAGGTGTGTGCGAATGCCTGGGTTGCCAGGCGGCGGCGCTCGTCGGCATCCGGCCCGTCGGGTAGCGTGTTGACGAAGGCGGGGTAGTCGTCGGGATCACACAGCACGCACACATCGGCATGGTTCTTGGCCGCGGCACGCAGCATGGCCGGGCCGCCAATATCGATGTTCTCGATCGCTTCCGAGAGCGTGCAGTCGGGCTGGGCCACGGTGTCGGCAAAGGGGTACAGGTTGACGACGACCACGTCAATGCGGTCAATGCCGTGCTCGTGCATGGCCTCGGCATCACGATCGCGTCGTCCCAGAATGCCGCCGTGGATTCTGGGGTGCAGCGTCTTGACGCGGCCGCCCATGATTTCGGGAAAGCCGGTGAGCTGGTCGACCTGGGTGACTGTCAGCCCGGCCCGGGTCAGGGCTTTTGCCGTGCCGCCGGTCGACAGCAGCCCGAAACCGGCCTGCTGCAGATGGCGGGCCAGATTCTCCAGGCCGCGCTTGTCGGACACGCTCAGCAGCGCCCAGCGTCGTGTCGATTGGTTCATTGGTTTGCCTCGGGGGGGTGCTAGTCCAGGCCGTAGCGCTGGATGCGGTGGCGCAGGGTGGTGCGGGTAATGCCGAGCATGCCCGCCGCCCGCGACTGATTGCCGCCGGTATGCTCGAGCACGGTGGCGACCAGCGATCGCTCGGTCTCGCTCATGATCAGGCGGTGCAACTTGTCCGGTGGCGTGTCACCCATGTCTTCCAGGTACTGGCGCACGACGGAGCCTACGAACTCCTGCAAGCACGGGCCCTGGTCTGGCTGCTTTTCGGACAAGCTTCGAATCCCTCTAAAGACTTGGCGGATCGGCCTTGGCGTCGAACCCGAAACCATAGCACATTGCCGCCGCCTTCATCAGTGAAAACGCATCTGGAAGCCGGCCGGTTGGCTGGTGCCGACAACGAATTCCAGCAGCAGCGGCATGACCACGCCGGCCGGCAGGCCGCGTTCGATGGCCTCGCTGTCGCGCAGGTACTCCTCGGGGCTGAGGCGGCGCACGCCCAGTATCTGCTGGCTGGCGTCGTAGAAGCGTACCTCGATGATCGGGTACGGCACGGCCGAGCTGGCCTGGTTGCGCAGGCTGGCGCTGATGATCACCGCGTCGTTCAGGCTGGGGTGCGGGTGCAGATCGCGCGAGACGATCTGGATTGTTTCGTCGGGGTTCAGCCCGGCATCGGGCTGAGCCGAGCTGCCCAGCCAGCGCGCCACCGGGGAGCCCGGTGTTTGCCACAGCATCCACAGCTGAACGAGCAGCACGATTGCCAGCACGGCGCTGGCGGTCAGCCACGGCCAGCCGGCGCTGTCGCGGTCTGCCTTCTGGCCTTCCGGATCCGACAGCAGATCCGCCTCGATCCCGGCTTCGATCGATTCCTCCGGTGGATCGAAATGCTCGACCGGCAGCTCGGCCTGGATCATGTCGGGGTGCTCGAGCATGGGCGGCATGCCGCTGCCGCGCAGTGGCTCCCGGTCTGAATCCGGATGGTGGTCGAACAGCTCGGAGAGGCTGTTGAAGGTCTTGCCGCAGTTGCCGCAGCGCACGACGCCGGCAGCCTCGGCGAGCGTGGTCGCCCGCATTTCATAAACGGCCTGGCAGGAGGGGCAGCGGGTGTACACCGCCGATGGATCAGGAGTCATCTTGCGGGCTTGATCCGGTCAACTGGCGGTAGCGCTCGAGCCGGTCTGCCATGCGCTCGCGGGCCTGGGTTTCGCGTTCGTCCAGGCGCGCGAGGTCATCGCGCAGGCTGCGCAGTTCGGCCCGCGTGTCGTCAATCTGGGTCTGCAGCTTCGCGGGGACGGCCTGGCCCTCACGATTTCGGCGCGCCGCTTGGCTGATCAGCTTCTCGAAGCGGATCTCGACCAGGTCGAGCGCCATCCGGGTGGACACGCGCTGACTTTCAATGCCGGCCCGTCGGGCTTCGAAGGCGTTGCGGATATCCTGTTCGCTGTTGTAGGTGGCCAGCAGCATGCGATCCTGCACCCGCCGCCGGTGCTCCTCGGCGTCGCGGCGCGCCTGCTCGGCACGCTGCCGGCGGCGCTCGGCGATCTGTTCGGGCGTGAGCTTGGGCTCGACGCGCTCGCGAACCGTGCCGTCGGGCCCCAGGCGCACGTAGCCGTAATCCTTGTATTCCGGCGGCACCGACTGGCCATAATGCGTCTCGCCCTTGTCGTCGACCCAGCGATAGACCGACTGGGCCTGAGCGGCCGCCGCTGCCAGCAGCAGGCACAGAGCAAGGGGCTTGAAGCAGTGACGCATATCGAGCCTACACGCCATGACGCTGCTGGTAGCCAAGCACGGCATCGAGGTCGGACGGCGGATGGTCGCGCGCACTCAGCCAGTCGATGAGATCCTGCAGGCCGGCGATGGATACCACGCGCAAACCGCGGTCCTCGACACGCTGCACGGCCGAGTGGTCGTCTTCGCCGCTGCGCTCCTGCCGATCGAGCGCGATGGCCACGCCTGCGGCCGTGGCGCCGGCGGCGGCAATAATGCTCAGCGATTCCCCGACCGAAGTGCCGGCGGTGATGACATCGTCGACGATGAGCACGCGGCCGGCCAGCGGTGCGCCGACCAGCATCCCGCCTTCGCCATGGTCCTTGGCTTCCTTGCGGTTGTAGGCAAACGGCACGTCGATATCGTGATCGCGCGCCAGGCTCATGGCGATGGCCGTGGCCAGCGGTATGCCCTTGTAGGCGGGGCCGTAGAGCATGTCGAATGCGATGCCGGAATCCACGATGGCGTCGGCGTAACATTGGGCCAGCACGGCGACCGCCGCCCCCGAGCTGAACTCGCCGGCGTTGAAGAAATAGGGGCTGTCACGACCGGATTTCAGCGTGAAGCGCCCGAAGCGCAACGCCTTGCGTTCAAGGGCAAGGTCGAGAAAGCGGGTTGTCCAGGGCTTGAGCATGATTCCATTCTATTGGATTGCCGGTTCAAGGTCATGCCCGGCGGCGTCATCGAGCCGCCAAGCACGCAGGATGCCGCACCCGGGCGGCAGGCGCTTGGCCTACCATACGGGGCTGTCCCATCGCTTGTCCGGATCTGATGCGCATCATCTCGCTCAACGCCAACGGTATTCGTGCCGCCCATCGCAAGGGTTTTTTCGACTGGTTGAAAAAACAGGATGCCGATTTTGTCTGCATCCAGGAAACCAAGGCCCAGCACTGGCAGCTGGCCGATCGCGACTTCTTTCCCATTGGTTATCACTGTTATTACCATGACGCCGAGAAAAAGGGCTACTCCGGCGTCGCCCTGTATTCGAAACACCAGCCGCAGCGCGTGGTCTACGGCCTGGGCTGGGATGAGTTCGACCGTGAAGGACGCTGGCTGCAGGCCGACTTCGAAAACTTGAGCGTCATCTCGCTGTACCTGCCTTCGGGCACGTCGAAGGACGAGCGCCAGCAGTTCAAGTTCCGCTGTATGGAGCGCCTGCGCCCGCACCTGGAAGAACTGGCCGGGCACGATCGCGACTACGTCATCTGTGGCGACTGGAACATCGCCCACAAGGAAATCGATCTGAAGAACTGGAAGAACAACCTCAAGAACTCCGGTTTTCTGCCGGAGGAGCGCGCTTGGCTCGACGAGGTGTTCGGGCCGGTCGGCATGGTCGATGTCTTCCGCCGGATCGATCCGGAGCCGGATCGCTTTACCTGGTGGTCCCAGCGCGGGCGGGCGCGTGAAAACAACGTCGGCTGGCGCATCGACTACCAGATTGCGACGTCGGGGCTGGCCGAGCGTGCGCGCGCGACCGAAATCTATACCGGCGAGAACTTTTCCGATCACGCGCCGCTGATCATCGACTATGACGAGTGACACCGCCGGCCTGGGCTGGCGGCGGGCATGGGCGGTGTATACCCGCCCGACCGTATTGCGCATGCTGCTTTTCGGCTTTTCCGCCGGGCTGCCCTTCATGCTGGTGTTTTCCACTCTGACGGCCTGGCTGCGCGACGAAGGCGTTTCGCGCACGGCCATCGGCTTTTTTGCCTGGATCGGCATCACTTACTCGGTCAAGGTCTTCTGGTCGCCGGTGGTCGACCGCATTCGCCTGCCGTTGCTCACGCGCGTTTTGGGTCAGCGCCGCGGCTGGATGCTGCTGGCGCAGTGCGGCATCATGGCGGGTCTGGCCGGGATGGCGCTGAGCGACCCGGTCACGCAGCTTGTCCAGGTGGCGTTGCTGGCCCTGCTGGTGGCTTTTTCGGCCGCTACCCAAGACATCACGATCGATGCTTTTCGCATCGAGTCCGACGAAGATGAGTTCCAGGCCGCGCTGGCTGGCACCTACGTGCTCGGCTATCGCATGGCCATTCTCGCCACCGGCGCCGGCGCCCTGTACATTGCCGACTTCGTCAGCTGGACCCTGGCCTATCTGGCGATGAGCGCCCTGGTGCTGGTGGGGGTGGCCGCCGTCCTGATTTCGCCGGAGCCGAGCTCGCTCGAGCGCCTCGACATCGAGCGCGACCCGCTGGTGCGCGGCTACCGGCAGCGCTCGCGTCTTTCCGGGCGGCTCCAGGACGTTGGTGCCTGGCTGACCGGCGCGGTGATTGCACCGCTGGTGGACTTCTTTCGCCGTCTCGGCTGGCTGGCGCTGCCGGTGCTGGCCCTGATCGGTCTGTTCAAGGTGTCGGATATCTCCATGGCGGCCATGGCCAATCCGCTCTACCTCGATCTGGGCTTCAGCTTGAGTGAAATTGCCACGGTGACCAACGTGTTCGGCATCGTCATGACCATTACCGGCGGGCTGCTCGGGGGCGTGCTGGTGGCTCGCTTCGGTCTGCTGAAGATGCTGCTGGCCTCGGCGGTGATCGTAGCGGTCACCAATCTGCTGTTTGCCTGGCTGGCGACCATCGGGCCGCAGCTCTGGGCGCTGTTCATGACCATCGGCGCCGACAATCTCGCCAACGGGCTGTCGGCGACGGTGTTCATCGCCTGGCTGTCCTCGCTCGTCTCGCGTCGCTATACGGCCACCCAGTACGCGCTGTTCAGCTCCTTCATGACCCTGCCGGGCAAGCTGCTCGGCGGGCCCTCGGGCTGGATTGTCGATCACGCCGGCTACGTCTTCTTTTTCGTGTACGCCTCGGCGCTGGGCATTCCCGCCGTCCTGCTGATTCTGTGGCTGATGCAGCGCCGCTATCAGCCCGGACTGGCCTGACGCTTGCCGGGCGCGCTCAGCGCATGAACAGACTTCCGGCCGGAATCGGACGTTGCGCCCCGGTCACGCTGCGGGTATCCATGCGCCTGCCTTCAAGGTGGCAGCGTGCCAGCCAGGCAAACAGCGTGGCCTCGACATGGTCCGGGTCGAGGCCGTATTCCGTCGTCCTTGCAACGCGCAGCCGGGGCAGGCGGCGGCGGATGCGCTCGACCAGGTGGGCGTTGTGCACGCCCCCGCCGCACAGCAGCAGCGGGCTGTCGTCGGCCGGCTGTGCACTGGCAATGGCCCCGGCAAGCGCAGCGGCGCTGAATTCCGCCAGCGTGGCCTGAATGTCGGCCGGGCGTTCATCAGCCCAGCTCGGCAGCCGCTGATCGAGCCATTGCGGGCTGTAGTACTCGATGCCGGTGCTCTTCGGGGCAGGCGCGGCAAGATAGGGGTCGCGCAAAAGCGCATCCAGCCAGCCGCTGTCGACGCGGCCCGTGGCGGCCCAGCGTCCGGCGCAATCAAAGCCGGCGTCGGCATGGTGGCGGCGGTACCAGCCGTCGAGCAGGCAGTTGGCAGGGCCGGTGTCGAAGCCCCGGGTCGGCTGGCCCGGTGTCAGTACCGTGAGGTTGGCGATTCCGCCCAGGTTGGCAACCAGGCGGGTTTCGGATGAATGGCGAAACAGCGCGTCGTGCAGCAGCGGTGCCAGCGGCGCGCCCTGGCCGCCGGCGGCCAGATCGGCGCGACGAAAGTCGGCAACGGTGGCGATGCCGGTTCGGCTCGCCAGGCGCCAGGGGTCGCCGATCTGCAGCGTGAACGGCGGCTCTTGTCCGGGATGATGAATGATGGTCTGGCCGTGCGAGCCGATGGCGCGAACCTGGTGCGGGCGCCAGCCGGCCAGGTCGATGGCCTGCAGCGCCGCTTCGGCCAGCGCATCGCCAAGCCGTGCGTCCAGCCAGCCGCAGTCGGCCACCGGGCAGGCGTCGGGTGCTCGACGAACATCGAGAAGCGCTGCAAGCAGGGCCGGCTCGAAGGGCCGGGTGAGCGCGGCATCAAGCCTGGGCCAGGCGCCCGAGAAATCGACTGCCACTGCGTCGATGCCGTCCATGCTGGTGCCGGAGATCAGCCCGACGTAGCGTTCGCCGGGCGGGGTCGCGGGCACTTCAGCAGCTGCTGCCGACGTCCCGGCAGCCCTCGGCCTTGCTGTGCGCCAGCAGGGCACCGGGGACGGTGAGTGTGTCCAGCCGCGCCAGCAGGCCGTCGCTCAGCTGGGCAAAATCGTCCATGTGCTCGTCCGGCAAGGGGTCGGCGGGCGGCAAGTCCACGGTGCGCGGGTTGCGGTGCACGCCGTTGACCAGAAACTCGTAGTGCAGGTGCGGCCCGGTGGCCAGGCCGGTGGATCCGACCCGCCCGATGGTTTGTCCCTGGCGAACCCGATCGCCGCGCTTGACCAGCTTTTTCGACAGGTGCAGATAGCGCGTGGTGAAGTTGTTGCCGTGCTGGATGAAGATGTAGTTGCCGTTGGCGCGGGTGTAACCGGCCTGAATGACCTTGCCTTCACCGGCCGCCCAGACCGGGGTGCCGGTCGGCGCGGCATAATCGGTCCCGTTGTGCGGGCGCACGCTCTTGGTCACCGGGTGCAGCCGGCGTGGGTTGAAGTTGGACGACACCCGGGTGAAGTTCAGCGGCGTGCGCAGAAAAGCCTTGCGCATGGGGCGGCCGTCGGGAGCAAAGTATTGCGGGCCGCTGCCGGTATCAAAGCGCACGGCCTCGAAGTCGTCACCGCGGTTGACGAAGCGGGCGGCCAGAATCTCGCCATCGCGCAGATACTCGCCCTCGCGCCAGACCTCTTCATAGATCAGGGCAAATCGGTCACCGTCGCGAATATCGAGGGCGAAGTCGATATCCCAGCCGAAGATCGTGGCCAGGCGCATGATCATGGCGTCGGACAATCCGGCCTGCCGCGCGTCGAGGTAGAGCGAGTTGTCGATGGTGCCCGAAGCCTCGACGATGCGCCGCTCGAGGTGGCGCGGTTCGGTGCGGGTGGTCAGGCCTTCCTCGTCGCGCTCGATGAACAGCCAGGCATCTTCGTCAAGCTCGGTGCGCAGCGCACGAAAGCTGCCGTCGGTCTCGATATCGAATGCGAACTCGTCTCCGGGTCGAATGCGGGCCAGGTTGCGGGTCTGCGAGGTGGTGGTGACGATCTCGTGCAGCAGGCCGGCGCTCAGGCCCAGATCCCTGAATACGCGCTCGAGCGTCTGGCCGGGCTGGATCTCGACGATCCGCCAGTTGTCATCGAGAACCTTTCGGCTCGAATCGGGCGACGTGGGGGTCTTGGCCGCCGGCAAAGAAGTCACCGTCGCCAATGCCGGCGGTTCTTTCTCGGACGCTGGTGGGCGCGGCAGCTCCAGCGGCCGGACGCTGGCCGCCGGCGAGCCTTCGGGGCCACCGGGAATCAGCGAGACCACCAGGCCCAGAGTCATCAGACCCACGGCCGCCAGGCTGACGTGCGGGCGCTCGTGCGCGGCCTGCAGGCAATGGCGGCTGATCTCCCGGCTCTTGTTCAGGGCCGCCCGGCTCAGTTCCTTCAAAGCGGTCCGATTCGGCTTCCGACCCCGCTGGGCGGGGCGGACACGGCCGGGTGTGGCCATGGTTTTTCTGCTCATGCGTGACGAACTCAAGGCTGCAAACCCGGTAACATTACCGATTTCCGGTCGGGCAAGTCAACGCGTACGTGCTCGCACGGCAGGACAACCAGCATCGAAGGCAGCAAAAAGTGACGAATATCAACGAGCTTCTTCGCGGCGCCGCTGAGGTCATCCAGGCCGACGAACTCGAAAAAAGACTGGCCGAAAATCGCCCGCTACGAATCAAGGTGGGTTTCGATCCGACCGCGCCGGATCTTCATCTGGGGCACACGGTCATTCTGAACGCGATGCGCCGCTTTCAGGATGCCGGCCACGAGGTGATCTTCCTGATCGGCGACTTTACCGGCATGATCGGCGATCCCAGCGGCAAGAACATCACCCGCAGGGCCCTGAGCGAAGACGATGTCCGCGCCAATGCGCAGACCTATCGCGAGCAGGTCTTCACGGTGCTGGACCGCGAGCGTACCGAGGTGCGTTTCAATTCCGAATGGTTTTCGGCGATGAGTGCGGCCGACATGATTCGCCTGGCGTCGCAGCACACGGTGGCGCGAATGCTCGAACGCGATGATTTCGAAAAGCGCTACCGCGCCGGGCAGGCCATCGCCATCCATGAGTTTCTCTACCCGCTGGTGCAGGGGCAGGACTCGGTGGCGCTCGAGGCCGACGTCGAAATGGGCGGCACCGATCAGAAGTTCAATCTGCTGGTCGGGCGCCAGCTGCAGCAGCAGGCCGGCCAGCCGCCTCAGATCATCATCACCTGGCCGCTGCTTGAGGGTACCGACGGGGTGCAGAAGATGTCGAAGTCGCTGGGCAACTACGTCGGCATCACCGAACCTGCCGACGAAATGTTCGGCAAGATCATGAGCGTATCCGACGAGCTGATGTGGCGCTGGTTCGAGCTGCTCAGCTTCCGCACGCTGGACGAAATCGAGGCGTTGCGAAAAGGCGTCGCCGACGGCGGCAATCCGCGCGACGCCAAGTTCGCCCTGGCGATGGAAATCGTCAGCCGCTTTCACGGCGAAGGCGCTGGCGACAAGGCACGCGATCAGTTCATCGCCCGTTTCCGCGGCGGGCAGATGCCCGAAAACATCGATGACCATGAGCTTGACGGTCCGATCGGGTTGCCGGCGGCGCTGACCGCCTGCGGGCTGACGGCGTCCAACTCCGAGGCCTTTCGCATGCTCAAGCAGGGTGCGGTCAAGATCGACGGCGAAAAGATCAGCGATCGAGACCTCAGGCTCGAGACCGGCTTCAAGGGCGTGCTGCAGGTCGGCAAGCGACGCTTTGCGCGCCTGACGGTCGGCTGACAGCGGCCCGGTCATTTCGGGTTGGCCAGTCGTTATTGACCGTAGCGCGGCCCGTTTTCCAGAAAAGCGAGCTCCTCGGCTGTGGATTCGCGGCCGAGTGCGGCGTTTCGATGCGGATAACGCCCGAAGCGCTCGATGATGTCGGCATGCTCGCGGGCGTACTTCAGAAAACTCTCGGCGGCGGGGTGCTCGGGAAAGTCCGCCGCCAAACCCTCGAACTGCTTGAGCGACTGCTGCTGCGCCAGCGGATCCTCGCTGTGCTCCAGCGGCATGTAGAAGAACCCGCGCTCGGCCAGGCCGTAGTGCCGGTCGATGCCGGCCGCGATGCCGGCAAGCGTCAGGGCAAGCGCCTGACCGTCGTAGGCAAAGGCTTCTGGCTGGCGGCGAAAGATGACGCGCGGCGCCTGATCCAGCGCCAGAACCAGGGCGAGGCGGCCCGCGGCTGAAGCCAGCCAGTCGGTCAGCCCGCCGCCGGCGGCGCGCCGCATGACCGGCTCGAAGTGTTCGCGCACCGCTCGATCTTCGGACGCCCCGGGGTTGAACCACAACCCCATGCGCTCGCCGATTTTTTCGGGCGTGCGGCGGGCCTCCCCAAACCAGAACTGCAGCAGTTCTTCTGAGGTTGGCAGACCGGTCATGCTGTCAGAGCAGCAGGCTCGATGAGCTGACGTTGCAATAACAGCGAGGCGTTCAGCCCTTGGGGCCGAGCAGCAGCCACAGAATCAGGCCCAGCAGCGGCAGAAACAGCAGGATCAGGATCCACAGCACCTTGGCGCCGGTGCCGGCACTGCTCGAGGCGGTCTTGACGATGGCCCATATGATGATGATCAGCCAGATCAGGCTGAGCAGACCGGTGACTTCAATTCCCATGGCGTTCTCCTGTTTCCCTGACGTCGCGGATGACGAGAATCAAGCATCGGTGCTCAGCCCGCCGCCGTCAAGTGCCAGGTTTGCAAACCTGACCAGGGCGCAAACCTGCTATCGTCAAGTGCTCAACGCACCGGCGAGTACTGCATGCGACATTTTCTCGATACCATCGATTTACCGCGCGCTGAGCTGCAGGCGCTGCTTGACCGCGCCCGCCAGTGGCGCAACGGTGAATCGGGGCGTCCGCTGGCCGGCAAGAGCGTGGCGCTGCTGTTTCTCAACCCGTCGCTGCGTACGCGCGCGTCCTTCGAAGTCGGCGTCCACGAGCTCGGCGCCCACGCCGTGGTGCTCGAGCCCGGTCGTGGCGCCTGGGGCATCGAGTTCGAACCCGATGTCGTCATGGACGGCGACGCCGAAGAGCACATCGCCGAGGTCGCCGGCGTGCTCTCGCGCTACTGCGACGCCATCGCGCTGCGCGCCTTTCCCTTGTTCAAGGACTGGCAGGAAGATCGCCAGGACAAGGTGATTCGTGCCCTGGCCCGGTATTCGAGCGTGCCGGTCATCAATATGGAAACCATCGTCCACCCCTGCCAGGAACTGGCGCTGATGCGCACCATTCAGGACCATCTCGGCGCGCCCGACGGCAAGACCTTCGTGATCACCTGGACCTGGCATCCGCGGCCGCTCAACACGGCGGTCGCCAACTCCGCGCTGCTGATCGCCAGCAAGTTCGGCATGAATATCCGTATGCTCGTTCCCGATGATGCCTACCGCCTCGATGAACGGTTCATGAGCGCCGCCGAGCGCCAGGCGGACGAGTCGGGCGGCTCCCTGCAAGTGACCACCGACATCGAAGCCGCCTACGCCGGCGCGGACTTCGTCTACGCCAAGAGCTGGGGCGCGCTGCCCTTCTACGGCCGTCCGGAAGAAGAAGCAAAACTGCGCGCGCCGTATCGCCACTTCATGGTCGATGAGCAGAAGATGGCGCTCACCGACAACGCCCGGTTCAGCCACTGCCTGCCGCTGCGGCGAAACATCAAGGCCACCGACGGCGTCATGGACGCCGACTATTGCGTGGCCCTCGACGAGGCCGAAAACCGCCTGCACGTGCAGAAGGCGCTGATGGCCGAGTTGATCGGTTAGGTGCTGGTGCGTCATCGGCCCGCGTTGGCCGGGCGGCTGGGCCGCCATGCCGCCTGGAACGCCGCCGAGGTCACAACCCCTCGATGCCCCGGCCCCAGACCGTAGGTTGCGGTTACATCCGCGACGGACGACATTCGGGGCCTTGTTCACACATCAGCCATGTGTGTTTCGATCGTCCAGGTCGTCTGGCGCCACCGGGCGTTTTGGTGGCTCCGACACGTCAAAGACGTTCCGCCCGCCATCAGCCTGCGAAGCAGGCGGGCGGAACGCCCTTGACTTGGATCTTGATTTTGATCTTGACCCGTCGAAACCACTTGTTTTGAGCCCGAACCTGTGGCAGGTTAGCGCCATGATGATCGAAGCCATCGCACTGACCCTGATCGACACCCTGCGCCCCGGCCGCCTGCCGCGACGCCTGCGTCGTCGTGCCTCGCATTCGGGCCAGGGTGTGCGTTAGTCGTATCAAAGCTTCAACCAGACGAGACTGACACGAGAAACCCGGCCGGACCCGCCGGGTTTTTTTGTGTCCGACAACCGGAAACAACGAACACGGGATGACCGAACAATGAGCAAACGCATCGTGCTTGCCTTCTCCGGCGGGCTGGACACCAGCTATTGCGTTCTGGCGCTGAAAAACCGGGGCTTCGAGGTCCACACCGCCTTTGTCGACACCGGCGGCATCGGCGCCGAGCAAAAGGCCTGGATCGGCGAGCGCGCCCGCGCCCTGGGTGCTGCGCGGCACCACGAGCTCGACGCCAGCCAGCCGCTGTGGGACCAGTTCGTGGTGCCGCTGTTGTACTCCGGTGCACGCGTGCTCGAGCAGTATCCGATGCTGTGCTCTGATCGCTACGTCATCGTTGAGCAGTGCCTGAAGCTGGCCGACGAGCTCGGCACAAAAAATTTCGCCCACGGCTGCACCGGCATGGGCAACGACCAGCTGCGCTTTGATCAGTCGGTGCGCTCGCTCGGCGACTATGTCATCCACGCGCCCATCCGCGAGCTGCAGCGCGAGACTCGCAACGTGCGCGCCCACGAGCTGGAATTGATGGCCGAAGCCGGCGTCGAGGTGCCCGAGTCGGCCAGCCGTTACTCGATCAACGAAAACCTGCTGGGCGTGACGCTTTCGGGCCAGGAGATCGATCACTTCGGCGTGCCCGGTGAAGATACGCACGTGTGGTGCAAGCCGCGGGCGCAGTGGCCGGCGGAAAAGCTGGAGCTGACCATCGGCTTTCAGGCCGGGCGTCCCGTGAGCCTGAACGATGAGCGCCTCGAAGGCCCGCGGTTGCTCGCCGAGCTCAACGCCCGCCTGGGCGCCTGGGGCGTTGGTCGGCATATCTATACCGGCGATGTCTCGATCGGGCTGAAAGGACGCATCGTGTTCGAATGCCCCGGCATCGACGGGCTGATGGTTGCCCAGCGCGCGCTGCGTGAGGCGGTCAATACGCGGCTGCAGAATCAGTTCCACGCCACCGTTGCCCAGCGCTGGGCCGAACTGGTCTATACCGGCTTTTTCTTCGAGCCGCACAAGGCCGACCTCGAGGCCTATCTGGCATCGGCCAACGAGCACGTCACCGGCGTGGTCCGCCTGGCCAGCGAAGGCGGCAGCGTTCAGGCCGTGGCGCTGGGCTCGCGCTACCTGCTCAAGGATCCTGACGCCGTCTACGCCCAGTCGGCTGCCTGGACGCCCGAGGAGGCGGAGGGCTTCGTCAAACTGCTGGGCCAGTCATCGACCCTGGCGGCCCGGGTCCGAAACGAAACCTGAAAACGCAAAGACGCGAAGACGCAAAGAAAACAATGGAACTACGGAAGGCACGGATGAAAGCAGGGGTGGACCAATCGAAGGTCTCGAATGTGCACACCGGTTCCGGCGCTCGCTGTTGTGGTAACGAATCCGCTCTTGCCGTGAATGCCGTGCCTTCCGTGGTTCCCGTTTTCTTGTTTTCACCCTTTGCGTCTTGGCGTTGAAAAGGTTCTGAAAGCCATGCCCGATAGACTTCTACGCCACCTGGCCAGGCTGATCGCGTGCGACAGCCAGAATCCGCCGCGCGCGATCACGCCCGAGGCCGACATGTTCGTCCATGCCCGGGGCGTGCTGGAAAATGCCGGTTTCGAGGTCGCCATGACCGACTACGGGGACGGGCACGTCAACTTGTTTGCCGTGCGCGGCAATCCACCGGTGCTGTTCAACTGCCACCTCGACACCGTGCCCGTCGGCGAGGGCTGGACGAAGCCGCCGCTGGATCTCACCATCGAAGGCGACAAGGCCTTCGGCCGCGGAGCCTGCGATATCAAGGGCGCGGCCGCGGCGCTGCTGACCGTGGCCGAGTCCGGTGATGCGCCGATGGCGATCCTGTTTTCCTCCGACGAGGAAGGCGCCGGCGGCTGCTGCGTACGCAATTTTCTCGAAGACCCGGCCAATATCCGCTTCGATCAGGTGGTGGTCTGCGAGCCCACGGGCTGTCAAGCGGTGCTTGCCCACCGCGGCTTCCTGTCGGTCAAGGGGCGCTTTGCCGGCATTGCCGGGCATTCCTCGGAAGGCCGGGCGCTGGCCGACAGCGCGATTCATCGCATGGCGCGCTGGATCGATGCCGCCCTCGACTACTGCGAGAGCGAAATGGCCGCCGGGCGGCCGACCTGCTTCAACGTCGGCCTGGCCTCGGGCGGCACCAAGTCGAACGTGATCGCCGGCGAGGCCCGGCTGCACTATTCGGCCCGGCTCGGCCCGGGCCAGTCCAACGAAAGGCTGCTCGCGCATCTGTCGTCGCTTGGCGGCGCCGAGGAGCACGCCAGCTGGCACGTGCCCTTTTCGGGGCCACCCCTGCCGGCCGCCGGGCAGAGCGAAGCGCCGGTCCGGGCCTTTTGCCGCAGCCACGGCATTCCGATCGGCGAGCCGGTCGATTTCTGGACCGAGGCTTCGCTGTTTTCGTCCGCCGGCCTGCCGGCGCTGGTGCTCGGACCCGGCGATATCGCCCAGGCGCACACCGCCGATGAGTGGGTGGCGCTGGATCAGCTCGAACAGGCACTGAACATCTTTCAACGGATCGTCGATCATGGCTGAAGTCCGCCGCACCGTCATCGAGCTGCTCGGCCAGCTCGGCTCCAGCCGCGAGGCCAGGCAATATCTCAAGCAGTTCTCGCGCATCGAGGAGTCGCGCTTTGCCGTGGTCAAGGTCGGCGGCGCGGTGATGCGCGACGATCTCGACGAGATGGCCGCCGCCCTGGCCTTTCTGCATCGCCTGGGGCTCACGCCCATCGTGCTGCACGGCGCCGGCCCGCAGCTGGATGACGCCATGGCCGCCGCCGGCGTGCCGATCGAGAAATGCGACGGCCTGCGCGTGACCACCGACGACGTGATGGCCGTGGCCCGGCCGGTCATCTACCGGGCCAACGCTGCTCTGGTCGACGCCCTGGAAGCGCGCGGGGTGCGTGCCCGCGGGATTCTGCACGGCGTCTTCGACGCCCGGCTGGCTGATCGCGAGCGACTCGGCCTGGTCGGCGAGATCGAGCGCGTCGAGCTCGAGGCGGTGCGCCGCGCCATTGCATCGGGCTCGCTGCCGGTGGTCGCCTGCCTGGGCGAATCGCCTTCCGGGCAGGTCATGAACATCAACGCCGACATCGCCGCGCGCGAGCTGGTCTGGGCGGTCGAGCCGCACAAGGTGATCTTTCTGACCGGCACCGGCGGCCTGCTCGACCACAGCGGGCGGGTAATTTCGGCCATCAGCCTGCGCACCGACTACGACCACCTGCTGGCTCAGGACTGGGTGCACTCGGGCATGCAGCTGAAGCTCGAGCAGATCAAGGAAACGCTCGAGCGCCTGCCGCCGGACACCTCGGTGTCGATCACTTCGGCGCAGAACCTCACCCGCGAGCTGTTCACGCACACCGGGGCGGGCACTCTGATCCGGCGCGGCGAGGCCATCGACTGGTTCGATGCGATCTCGCCGGGGCAGCGCGAGCGGCTGAAGGTTCTGCTGGAGGCCAGCTTCGGTCGCAACCTGCAGCCCGACTGGCTCGAGCAGCGTGAGCCGCTCGGCCTGCTGTGGGCCGAAAGCGGCCGGGCCGCGGCCCTGGTCACCGCCGGCGTCGACGGCCTGCCCTATCTCGACAAGTTCGTGGTCACGCCCGAGGCCCAGGGTGAAGGACTGGGCGCGGCGCTGTGGCTGGCGCTCAGACAGCGGTTTCCGAAGATCTACTGGCGCGCTCGCGCCGGCAATCCCATCGCCGGCTGGTACTTCCAGCAGGCGCACACCACCCACCGGCAGGGCGAGTGGATTGTGTATACGCTTGGCATCGAAGATTTCGAACTGCTTGGCCGGCTCACCGCCGATGCGCGCCGGCGCGACTCGGGCTGGCAAGCCGCTTGATTCATGCACCCGGTACGACAAGAATGCCGGATGCGACGATAAAACGAACACGGGAGAATGAGCATGCATCGACTGGCCCTGATCGGCGGGCGCGGCCACACCGGCTCGGAACTGCTCGGCCTGATTGCGCGGCATCCGCACCTCCGCCTTGCGCTGGCAACCAGCAGCCAGGCCGGGCAGCCGATCCGTGAGTCCGTGCCCGACTGGTCCGATGCAGACCAGGCGTTTGCGGCGCTCGAGCCGTCCGGCGTTGCCGCAGTCGACGCCGAGGTCTGGGTGCTGGCGCTGCCCAACGACAACAGCGCGCCCTGGGTCGAGGCCATCGGCAAAGCACACCCTGATGCAGTGATTCTGGATCTGGGTGCCGACTGGCGCTTCGATGAGCACTGGACCTACGGCCTGACCGAGCTCAACCGCGACGCGCTCGATGCAGCAAGGCGCATCGCCAACCCCGGCTGCTATGCCACCGGCGCGCTGTTCGGACTGTGGCCGATTCGTCGCTCGCTGGCCGCGCCGCCGATCATTTTCGGGGTATCGGGCTACAGCGGCGCCGGCAAGACACCGTCGCCGCGCAATGATCCCGAGCGGCTGGAGGACAATCTGATCCCTTATGCCCTGAGCGGGCATGTGCACGAGCGGGAAATATCGGCCCGCCTGCGTCGCCCGGTGCGCTTTCAACCGCACGTCGCCCCTTTTTTCCGGGGCATTTCACTGACCGTTGCGGTGATGCTGACCGAGCCCCTGACGGCCGACGAGCTGCTCTCGACCTTCAGCGAACACTATTCGGATGAAGCCCTGATCCAGGTGGGCGGCGACATCCCCGAGATTCGCGAGGTGGCTGGCACGCCGCGCCTGGCCATCGGCGGTTTTACCGTGGACGCACGCGATCCGATGCGCGCCAGTTTCGTGGTCGTGCTCGACAATCTGGGCAAGGGCGCCGCCAGCCAGGCCGTGCAGAACATCAATCGGGCGCTAGGGCTCGATGAGTTGGCCGGGTTGATGGCAGGCGGCAAATGAATATCCAGCACCCCCGGGGCCGGGCGGCTGCGGGGGCGCTCGATGCAGGCCTCGCCACGCGTCGAACTGAAGCGAACGATCCCGCAGCCGCCCGGCCGCACTGGAGTCACGGAATCCCCAATGACTGACTACATCTGGAAAAAGGACGCTACCGGCGAGGTCGACGAGCGGGTGATGCGCTTTCTTGCCGGGCAGGACGTGACCCTCGACCGGGAGCTGCTGCCCTTCGACATCCGCGCCAGCCAGGCGCATGCCCGCGGTCTGGCGCAAATCGGCGTGCTCGATGACGACCAGGCCGCGGCCATGGTGGTATCGCTGGATGCGCTGCAGCAGGCGTTCACCAGCGGCGAGTTCGTGCTCGATGCGCGCTACGAAGACGGCCATTCAGCGATCGAGGCCTGGCTTGTCGAGCACCTCGGTGAAGTCGGCGGACGCATCCACGCCGGCCGCAGCCGCAACGATCAGGTGGCCGTTGCCATCCGGCTGTATCTGCGTGCGCGGCTGGCAACGCTGCGCGCAAGCTGCGCGGCCATCGCACGCGTGGCCCTCGATCGCGCCGCGGCCGAGACCATGGTGCCGCTGCCCGGGCATACGCACCTGCAGCAGGCCATGCCTTCGTCGCTGGGCCTGTGGTGGGCCGGGCATGCCGAGGCGTTCATCGACAACACCGAGCTGGCCGGCCGCATCTCCGACTGGCTCGACGCCAGTCCGCTGGGCACGGCCTCCGGTTTCGGCGTCAATCTGGCGCTCGACCGTGACGGCGTCGCCGCCGAGCTCGGTTTCCCGCGGCTGGTGGTCAACCCGCAGTACGCTCAGAACGCGCGCGGCAAGGTCGAGCTGCGCGCGCTTGACGCCCTGGCAGCCGCCACCGGCGACCTGCGCCGACTGGCGTGGGATCTCAGCCTTTATGCCAGCGAGGAGTTCGGCTATCTTGAAATCGGCAGCGGCTATTGCACCGGCTCGTCGATCATGCCCAACAAGCACAACCCCGACACCGTCGAGCTGCTGCGCTCGCTGCACGCCACGGTCGTCGGCGCCCGCGCCGAACTCGACGCGGTGCTGTCGCTGCCCTCGGGCTATCAGCGCGATCTGCAGGACAGCAAGCCGCCGCTGATCCGGGCGTTCGCGCGCGGCCTTGCCGGCCTGGCACTGGTTCCGGGCCTGCTGGGTTCGATCAGATGGCATGAAAGGCGCCTGCGGGATGCGATCAGACCAAGCCTGCATGCCACCGATCGGGCCAACGAGCTGGTGGGCGAGGGTCGGCCCTTCCGCCAGGCCTACCGCCTTGCCGCAGCCGAGCTGGATGATCTGGCGGGCAGAAGCCCGGAGGCCAGTCTCGAGGCGCGTGTGTCACCGGGCGGCTGCGCCGATCTTCTGCTGGAGCGTCTCGAGGGGCGCCTGGCGGAGTTGTCAGAGAGTTGATCGGGCGAGGATAAAGCGCGGCTGGGCGGCTATTTGTGGTTCGCTTATGCCCAGTCTCTTGGCTTCAGATAATCAGCGAGCTGCGCTTCCGGCGTGTCGGCTTCGGGTTGCCAGTCATAGCGCCAGTGCACGATTGCGGGCAGGCTCATGAGGATTGATTCGGTTCTTCCGCCGGACTGAAGGCCGAACAGGGTACCGCGGTCGTAGACCAGATTGAACTCGACGTAGCGGCCGCGCCGATAGCGCTGGAAGTCCGTCTCGCGCTTGCCGTAGCGGTGGCCCTTGCGTAGCTCGACGATGGGCTGGTAGGCGGCCAGATAGCCGTCGCCCACGGCACGCATGTAGGCAAAGCAGGTGTCGAAATCCCAGGTGTTGAGGTCGTCGAAGAACAGCCCGCCGATGCCGCGCGTTTCCTTGCGATGCTGGAGATAGAAGTACTCGTCGCACCAGCGCTTGTGTTCGACGTAGACGTGGTCGCCGAAGGGCGCGCACAACTCGCGGGCCGTGCGGTGCCAGAAGCGACAGTCTTCGTCAAAGGGGTAGTAGGGCGTCAGATCGAATCCGCCGCCGAACCACCACACCGGCGGCTCGCCTTCCTTCTCGGCGATGAAAAAGCGCACGTTGGCGTGGCTGGTCGGCACGTAGGGGTTGATGGGGTGCATCACCACGGATACGCCCAGCGCCTGAAAGCTGCGGCCGGCGAGCTCGGGGCGGCGCGCGCTGGCCGCCGCTGGCAGAGCCGCGCCATGAACGTGCGAGAAATTGACGCCACCCTTTTCGAACACGGCGCCGTCCTGGATTACGCGGGTGCGGCCGCCGCCGCCTTCAGGCCGTTCCCAGGCGTCTTCATGGAAGCGCGCCTGCCCGTCGCTGCGCTCGAACGCGGCGCACAGACGATTCTGAAGGTCGAGGAGGTAAGCCTTGACGCCTTCGACACTGGATTCGGAGCAGCTCATGTCAGGTAGTGAACACGCATGGTGAAGTGTGGGCAGGGATATTCGCCGTCCTGTGGGAAGCTGATCCCGGCCAGCACGGTCAAGCCGAAGCCTTCTTCTTTGCAGTCTTCTTCTTCGAAGCCTTTTTCTTGGCGGCCTTCTTCTTCGATGATTTCTTCTTTGTGGCTTTCTTTTTTGCCGCCTTCTTGCCTGCTGCTTTCTTGCCGCCGGCCTTTTTCTTGCCGAACTTGCCGCGGCGTCCCTTGGGCGGAGCCTCGGCCAGCATCTTCTGGCACTCTTCGAGCGTGAGCTTCTCCGGCTCCTGATCCTTGGGTACGCTGGCGTTGCGCTTGCCGTCGGTAACGAAGGGGCCGTAGCGGCCCTTGAGTACCTGGATGCCCTCTCCGCTGAACTCCTGAATGATGCGTTCCTTCATCCGCTGCTTGTGCTCGGCGATCAGTTCCAGGGCCTGCTCGAGCGTGACTTCGTGCGGGTCGTGTTCCTTCAGCGACACGAAATTGCGCTCGCCGTAGCGGATATAGGGTCCGAAGCGGCCGATATTGGCCTGAACCGGCTCGCCCTGATCCGTTTCGCCGAGGTTGCGCGGCAGCTTGAACAGCTCCAGCGCTTCTTCGAGCGTGATCTTGTCCATTTTCTGGCCCGGGCGCAGACCGGCGAACTGCGGCTTTTCGTCGTCTTCGGCGGCGCCGATCTGGGCAAAGGGGCCGTAGCGGCCCAGCCGGACGATGACCGGCTTGCCGGATTTCGGATCGGTGCCGAGCTCGCGCGCCTGCTGAGCCTCCTTGCGGCTGACCGTTTCTTCCTTTTCCTTGACGCGATCGATGAACGGCTGCCAGAAGTCCCGGAGCAGGGGCACCCAATCGTTTTCACCGCGGGAAATGGCGTCGAGCTCGTCTTCGAGGCGGGCGGTGAAGTCGTAGTCGACATAGCGATCGAAGTGCTGCGCCAGGAACTTGGCCACGACCAGCCCCGTGGAGGTGGGGATGAAGCGCCGCTTTTCGAGCTCGACGTACTCGCGATCCTTGAGCGTATGGATGATCGAGGCGTAGGTCGATGGGCGGCCGATGCCGAAGTCTTCAAGCGCCTTGACCAGGCTGGCCTCCGAATAGCGCGGCGGCGGCTCGGTGAAGTGCTGCTCGGGGCGCACTGCGATCAGTGGAATCTCGTCGCCTTCGTTGATTTCGGGCAGGCGGGTGTCCTTTTCGGCGCGGCCGTCACGATAGACCCGCAGAAAGCCCGGCTCGATCAGGGTCGAACCCGAGGCGCGGAAGGTGGTGTCGCCGACATCGAACTCGGCGCTGACGGTGTCGTAGACGGCCGGAATCATCTGGCTGGCGACAGCGCGGTTCCAGATCAGCTCGTAGAGCCGGTACTGATCGTCGCTCAGGCGGTTCTTGAGTTTGATCGGCGTGAGCTTCGCCACGGTCGGGCGAATGGCTTCATGAGCCTCCTGGGCGTTTTTCGACTTCGACTGGTAGAAGTTGGGCTTTTCCGGCGCCAGCTTTTCTCCGAACTCGGAGGCGATGGTCTGGCGAATCTCGCTGATGGCGCTGCCGGCCAGCGAGACCGAGTCGGTCCGCATGTAGGTGATCAGGCCCTGGCTGCCGCCGCCGGTATCCACCCCTTCGTAGAGCTGCTGGGCGATGCGCATGGTGCGGCTGGTGGTAAAGCCGAGCCGGCGCGCGGCTTCCTGCTGCAGCGTCGAGGTGATGAATGGCGGCTGCGGCCGCCGCCGGCGCTGGCTCTTCTTGACGCGAGCAACCTGAAAGCGGCCGTTGGCTGCCTGGTCGATGCGCTGCTCGAGCTCGGCCGCCTGTGCTTCGGTGGTGATATCGAACTGCTCGAGCTTGGCGCCGTCGAGCTTGACCAGGTTGGCGCTGAAGGCTTCGTCTTCGCTGGCGCCGAGGTCAGCTTCGATGGTCCAGTATTCGCGCGGCTCGAATTTCTCGATTTCTTCCTCGCGCTCGACGATCATGCGCAGGGCCGGCGACTGCACGCGTCCGGCCGACAGGCCGCGGCGCACCTTTTTCCACAGCAGCGGCGAGAGGTTGAAGCCGACCAGATAGTCCAGCGCGCGCCGCGCCTGCTGCGCATCGACCAGTGACCCGGCCAGATCGCGCGGTTCTTCCAGGGCCTTCTTGATGGCGCGCTCGGTGATTTCGGAGAACACCACCCGCTTGACCGTCTTGTTGGAGTTGGCGCCGCGTTGCTTGAGGATCTCGGCGATATGCCAGGAGATCGCTTCACCTTCGCGGTCCAGGTCAGTGGCCAGATAAATCGCGTCGGCTTTCTTTGCTTCGGCGACGATCTTGTCGACGTGCTTCTTGTTGCGCTCGATGATGTCGTAGCGCATGGCAAAGTCCTGTTCGGGGTCAACCGCGCCCTCCTTGGGTACGAGGTCGCGCACGTGGCCGTAGGACGCCAGCACCTTGAAGCTCGGGCCGAGGTACTTGTTGATGGTGGTCGCCTTGGCCGGCGATTCGACGATGAGTAGATTTTTTGCCATTTAAGCCAGTTTCTTGATGCGGCGAGCGCGGCCAGAGCCGTCGGTCGCGTTGGGGTGCCGCGGCGACGCCGCAGGCTCGGGTTGATCATTCTTGCGTGTGCGCCCCGGTCGTGCCGGGCATCCCCGGGGCGGTGGGTTGACGAAGGTGTCCGTCACCGGTGACACCGCGGTCGGGTTCGCCGGCGCGCTCAGTGCTGATATTCACCTTCCTGGTCGAACATCATTTCCTCCATCCAGGCGTAGTTGGCTTCCTGCCCGGGCTGGTTGAACAGCACCATCAGGACCACCCACTTGACGTCCTCGAGGTCGATGTCTCCGGACTCCAGCGCGGCCAGGCGATCGATCACCATCTCGCGTCGGAGCGGGTCGAGGACACCGGTATTTTCGAGGTACATGATGAAGCCGCGCGCGCCGATGTCCAGGCGGCGGCTCTCCTCGTCGGTGAACACCCGAATCGGATTATTCTCGTGGCCACCGAGTTCGGGCAGCCTGCGCTGCGCCGCCAGGCCGTCCAGCCAGGCAAAGGCGCGGTTGATCTCCCCGTTCGAAAACCCGGCCTCCTCGAGGCTGTCGCTGAGCGATTCCCGATCGGGCTCCTCTTCGGGCTCTTCGTAGATATAGTTCTCGAACAGGTACATCAGCAGATCGAGCACGTTTTCTTTCATGCAGTTCTTTCCTCAGGCATTGCGGCTATAGCGTCCGCCGGGGTGCGCGCTGACCTGGTCGTCCAGCTCCAGTATCAACAGCATCGAGGATACCGCCGCGGGCGTCAATTGTGAACGCTGGATGATTTCGTCGACCGGCGTGGGGTCGAAGCCAACGGCCTCGAGCAGGCGCTTGTAGTCCGGGTCACCCTCCATATGCGGCGACGAAGCCGATTCCTCAAGCCCTGAAGCGGCCGCGGGCGGAGCGGGCGCCAGCAAACCTTCGATTTCGCCGGCCAGCTCTCTGGCCAGCGGCGCAAGCTCCTCGACTACCTCGTCGGCGGTTTCAACCAGCCGGGCGCCGTCGCGAATCAGGCGATGGCAGCCGCGCGAGAGCGGATTGTGTACCGATCCGGGGATGGCGAACACCTCGCGGCCCTGCTCGCTGGCCAGGCGGGCGGTGATCAGCGAGCCGCTGCGCAGGCTGGCTTCGACCACGATCACGCCCAGACTCATGCCGGAAATGATGCGGTTGCGCGCCGGAAAGTTGCCCCGCAGCGGGCCGATGCCCGGCGGGAACTGGCTCAGCAGGGCACCTGAACCGGCAATGCGCCCGGCCAGATCGCGGTGCCGCGCGGGATAAACCCGGTCCAGGCCGGTGCCGGCCACGGCCAGGGTGGTGCCGCCGGCATCAAGGCAGCCGGCGTGGGCGGCCCCATCCACGCCTTCGGCCAGTCCGCTGGTGATGGTCAGCCCCGCCCGTGCCAGGGTGGCGGCAAACGAGCGCGCGTGCTGCAGGCCGCCGCTGGTGGCGTTGCGGCTGCCGACGATGGCAATCTGCGGCGCGACCAGAATGTTGGGGTCGCCGGCAACAAACAGCGCCAGCGGCGGATCGGGAATGCGCTTGAGCAGCGGTGGGTAGAGTGCGTCCTCGCGGGTGATCAGCCAGCGCCGCTCGCCGGCAAGCCAGGCGAGGCAGCGCTCGAGCCGGTCCTGATCGGGGTGACGCAGCTGCTCGATATGCCGCCGTGTCAGCCCGGCCTGGCGCAGCTGGGCCTCGCTGGCCTCGACGGCATCGAGCGGGTTCGGAAAGGCTGCCTCCAGCGCAGCCATTCGCCGCGGCCCGAGGCCGTCGACGAGGATCAGCTTGAGCCAGTCGGCTGCGCGCTCGGGTACGGGCACGGCCCGCGCGTCAGAGGCTCTGATCCGGGTGCTTGAGCACGTCGTCGACCTGGATGGTGTTGGCGCTGCCCTCGAGTACCAGAGCGTAGCTGACGTGCTCGAACGGGCGAAACACCATGATGCGCCCGGCAAACTCGTCGGGCAGGTCGACGTAGCGCTTTTCCGGCTCCCGGAACGCAGCGCGGCTCATCAGCGGAAAGCGGTCGTCACGCATGGTGGCGCCCGGCCGGAAGGCGGAGAAGGTATGGCCGGGTGCGATGCCGTCGGCCGTTCCCAGGTTGACGGCCACCACCTGATAGTGGCCGGCGCCGTAGTTGCTGCCGGTAATCGCGATGACGCGGCCGTCTTCGGGGCTCTCGTCCATGGCGCGCGGGTGGAAGTTCGGCTCGTAGACGTGGTCCTGGACCGGCAGGACAAAGTCGCCCTTCATGGTTTCATTGCGACCGGACGTGATCTCGATGATGGCGGGGTCGCCGGTCTTGACGACGCGGCCGCGGGCGGTTTCCCACAGCTCGTAACCAATCACCGGGTAGTCATAACGCTCCATCTGGCCGATGGTTGCTTTCCAGACGCCGCTGGCCGGGCGTACCTCCGAGCGCACCTGGCGGCCCTGGGTGTCAATCAGTTTTTTCTTGATGCGCACGTCGCTGTTCGGATTGACGCTGCGATCCTCGAACATGTAGTTGACGCGCGCAAGCACGACATCGTCGCCGACGCGGGCCGTGTCCAGGCCGCGTGCATAGGTGCGGTCACCCGGTCCGGCCAGCATGCGCTGTTCGTTGTTGGCGATGATGTAGGGCAGCTGCTCGTATTCCTCTGCCGAAACGATGCGCGGCGCCTTGAGAAAGGTCTCGATGGCCTCGAGCGGAATGGTCGAAACCGGACCGTCGATGGGGTCGCGCCGCACCTCCCGGGTCAGGCGCCGCACCGAGTCGTCGACCCGAAGCCGTGGCTCACCGCCGATGAAAGCCAGCGAGATGACGTCTCCCGGATAGATCAGGTGCGGGTTTTCGATCTGCTGGTTGGCATCCCAGATGGCCGGCCACTGCCACGGCCGGGTCAGAAACAGGCTGGCGATATCCCAGAGCGTGTCCCCCTCCTGCACGACGTACTCCCGCGGGTGATCGTCGCGCAATTCCACGTCCTGAGCCTGTACGGTGAACGCCGCCAGTACAATGGCGGTCAGAATAAGTATGCGTTTCACTGAAGCGACTCCCTCGAACGTTGCCCACAGGCTTGATTTTTCGCAGACTATCATAAACATTGTCATTGCAAAACGCACCTTTAAGCGGTTTTCTTGAAATCCCATGTCAAAACTCACGATTCTTCAATACCCCGATCCCCGGCTGCGCCGTGTCGCCCGTCCCGTCGACCAGGTCGGCGAACCTGAACGGACCCTGGCGCGCGACATGCTCGAGACTATGTATCACGCGCATGGCATCGGCCTGGCCGCGACCCAGGTCAACCGGGACATCCGCCTGTTCGTCATGGATCTGAGCGAAGAGCGCGATCAGCCACAGGTTTTGTTCAACCCGGAAATTCTCGACCGCAGCGGCAGCCAGGTGTGCGAGGAGGGCTGCCTGTCCGTGCCGGGGCATTACGCCGAGGTCACGCGTGCTGAAAAGATCAGCGTTCGCGGTCTGGATCTGGACGGCGAACCTTTCGAGCGGGAGGTCGACGGCCTGGCCGCGGTGTGCATTCAGCACGAAATCGATCATCTCGACGGCAAGATGTTCGTTGACTACCTGTCGCCGCTCAAGCGTCGCATGATCGGCAAGAAGCTGCGCAAGCAGCAGGGCAGCCGCGAAAAAGTCACGGCCTGATTCGTATGCGGATCATCTTCGCCGGCACGCCGGCCTTTGCCGTACCGGCCCTGCAGGCGTTGATCGACCGCGCGGCCTGGCGGCCGGTTGCGGTGCTGGCCCAGCCTGACCGCGGAGCCGGGCGCGGTCGCAAACTGCGCCTTGGCCCGGTCAAGCAGCTGGCGGTCGATGCCGGCATTGACGTGCTCCAGCCGGCGTCCCTGAAAGGCCATGCGGAGCAAGCCGCGCTGGCGGCGTATCAGCCCGACCTTCTGGTGACCGCGGCCTACGGCCTGCTGCTGCCCCCGGCGGTGCTGGCGCTGCCGCGCCACGGCTGCTGGAACCTGCACGCCTCCTTGCTGCCGCGCTGGCGCGGTGCCAGCCCCATCAATCAGGCCATTCTCCACGGCGACGCTGAAACCGGCATTTCGCTGATGCAGATGGACGCCGGCCTCGATACCGGCCCGGTGTTGCTGCAGAAGGCCACGTCAATTGGGCCAGAGGAAACCGCTGGCGAGCTGCACGATCGGCTGGCGCAGCTGGCCGCCGAGCTGCTCGTCGATGCGCTCGACCAGCTCGACGGCGGCCGCCTGGCGCCTGCAACGACACAGGACGAATCGCGCGCAACACATGCGCCGCTGATCAGCAAGAGCGACGCGCAGCTCGACTGGCAGCGCCCCGCCGCCGAGCTGGCGCGCATGGTGCGCGCCTATCAGCCCTGGCCGGTGGCCTTCGCGGAAGTCGACGGCCAGAACTGGCGCATCCACCGCGCCCGACCGGCGGCCGGAGATGCGCCGCCGGGGACGATCCTGCCCGAGAGCGCGCCGGAAGTGCTTGCCGTGGGCTGTGGGCAGGGCGTGCTTGAAATTCTCGAGCTGCAGGCGCCGGGCAAGCGCCCGGTGTCGGCTCGCGACTGGTTCAACGCGCGTCGCGCCGCATCGTGAATGCGACCCAGCAGGGGCCGGTAAAGGCCGATGGGGCCGCCCCTCGCCAGCTCGCGTCGCAAGCGGTTCTGGCGGTCATCGACCGGGGCCGCGCGCTCGATGTCGCGCTCCTGCCGCTGCTGGCTTCTCTGCCCGGCTCGCGTGATCGTGCGCTCGCCCGACGGCTGAGCCACGGCGTGCTGCGCGACTGGCCGGCGCTGGATTGGCTGATCGGGCGGCTGGTCGAAAAACCCCTGCGAGGGCGTAACCGCCGCCTGCATTTTCTGCTGGCCGTGGCGCTCCACGAGCTGCGCGACGGGCGCGAGCCTGATCACGCGGTGGTCCACGCCGCGGTGGCAGCGGCGCGAGCGCTGTCAGGCCCGCGCCTGACCGGGCTGGTCAACGGCGTGCTGCGCACGTTCCTGCGCCGACGTGACGCACTGCTGGCCCAGTTGCCCGACAGCGCCGTGTTCGCCTGTGGTTATCCCGGCTGGCTGATCCAGCGGATCGAAGCTGATCACGGCGCCAGCGCGAACGACATTCTCGCCGCCGGCAATCAGCCGCCGCCGCTGTGGCTGCGCGTCAATCGGCGAAAGACCGACCGCGATGATTATCTGGCCCGGCTCGCCGAGGCCGACATTGCGGCGCAAACGGTCCCTGGCTTTCCGGACGCGCTCAGGCTGGCCGAGCGGGCCGGGATCGGCCGCTTGCCGGGGTTTGAAGCCGGCCTGTGTTCGGTGCAGGACGGCGCCGCCCAGCTGGCGGCCGACTATCTGGATCTGGGCGCGGGCCAGCGCGTGCTGGACGCCTGCGCCGCACCCGGCGGCAAGGCGGCCCATATCCTCGAGCGCCACGGCGTTGACCTGACCGCCCTGGATGTCGACGGCGAGCGCCTGGCCCGCGTGGGCGACGGACTGGCGCGGCTCGGTCTGGAGGCCCGCCTGATGACCGGCGATGCCGCACAGCCGCAAGACTGGTGGGACGGCCAGCGCTTCGACCGCATTCTGGTCGATGCCCCCTGTTCGGCCAGCGGCGTCATTCGTCGACACCCCGATATTCGCTGGCTGCGCCGGTCCGAGGATATCGCGCGCCTGGTGCAAACCCAGCGGGAGATCCTCGACGCGCTGTGGCCGCTGCTGGAGCCTGGCGGTATCCTTGTCTATGCCACCTGTTCGCTCTTGAGGGTCGAAAACGACGAGCAGGCCCGCACTTTTCTGGAGCGCCATGCAGATGCCCGAGCCATCGACAACAGCGACATGCCCGGTCGGTCCATGGGCCCGGGCCGCCAGATTCTGCCTGGTGAGCATGGCTGTGATGGTTTCTATTACTTTGCCGCTCGCCGGATGCCGGAGTGATGCAGCCGCCGACTGGCGGGTTGATTTCATCGCCCCGCAGCTGCGCTGGACCGGCGAGGGCCTGGACTTCATTGCCGGCGTTGATCTCGACCCCAGCCCGGCGATGCTCGAAGCGCTCGAGCGCGGCGTCGACCTCACCTTTCTGGTGGCCCTGCGCGCTTCCTCGGGGCGGGTCTGGCTGCCGGGCCTGGACGAGCGGCGGCGCCATCGTTTTCGCATCAGTTATCTGCCGCTGAGCCGCCACTATCAGCTGCATGATCTGCATAACGACACCCGCCAGACCTTTCCCCGCCTGAATATGCTCATCAGCGAGCTGCGCCTGCCGCGCTCGTGGAGCATTCCGCTGGCGCCGGATGAGTCCGTTTCGCTGGTGCGGGCAAGGATTCGCCTCGACCGCACGCGCCTGCCGTCGCCGATGCGGTTGCCGACCTGGTTCGAGGCGCAGTGGCAGCTCGACAGTGACTGGCAGCCGCTGACTCCGGGCGAGCGCCGGCCGAATCGCCCGGCGGAGGCCGCTGAATGATCGGACGACGGGGGCGGCTGCGCGTTCTGCGGGCGATTCCCATCGCTGCGGTGCTGGTGCTGCTGCTGGCGGCCCTGTATCTGGTCTCGACCGTTGAGCAGGAGGCCACCCAGCTGGGCCGGCTGGCGCAGTGGATCTTTGCGCTCACCGGCCTGGCCGTGCTGGTGCTGCTGGGCGTCATCATCGGCCGCGCCGTGCGCCTGATTCAGCGTCTGAGGGCTGATGAGCCCGGTGCGCGACTGACCGCCCGGCTGGTCGCGGTTTTCGTTGCCTTGACGCTGCTGCCGGTGGTGATTCTGTATCTGTTTGCCATGCAGTTTCTCAGCGATACCATCGAGGGCTGGATGGACACGCGCGCCGAGCAGGCGCTGGCTGATTCCATCGAGCTGGGGCAGATGTTTCTCGATCTGCGCACGCGCGATGCCCGCGACGAGATCCGGCGACTGGCCGAACAGATCGATCCCGGCGATGAGGATCGCCTGTTCCGGCGACTGCTGCGACACGTCTCCAGCGCCGGGCCGACCGATCTGGCGGTGCTCGACGGCTCCGGTTCGGCCACGGTCAGCGCCAGCATCGACCCGGGGCGAATCGTGTCTCAGCGCCCGGGAGACTTTGCGCTCACCCAGGCGCTCGAGGACGAAGAGTATGCCGCCGCCGAACCGTTTGCTGATGGCATCCGGATTCGGGTGCTGCGCACGCTCGGCAGCCCCACGCTCGGCGGCGACACCCTGATTCTTCAGGCGATCTATCCGCTGCCGGCGCAGTTCAGCGAGCTCGCCGATCGCATCGAGTCGGCTTACCACCGCTATCAGAACGTGACCTATCTGCGGGTTCGGCTGCAGCAGAGCCTGATCCTGATTCTTTCGCTGGTGCTGCTGCTGACCGTGCTGCTGGCCATGCTGCTGGCCTTCAACGCCGCCCGTCGGCTGACCCAGCCCATCCGTGAACTGGCGCAGGCGACCGAAGAGCTGGCCGCCGGTCGTTTTCCGCATGACTTGCAGGTCACCAGCCGCGACGAGCTGGGCTTTCTGGTGCGCTCGTTCAACACCATGACGCGTGAGCTTGCCAGCAGCCGCCAGCAGCTCGAGGCGCAGCGGCGCTATCTGGAGATCGTTCTCGGTCGGCTTTCAGCCGGCGTGCTCGCCATCGACGTCAACAATTGCATCAGCGCGTTCAACGACTCGGCGGCACGGATTCTCGATCTGGATGCCGCGCATCACAGCGGCCGCCGGCTTGCCGAGCTGGCCGTCAGCCGTCCGGATCTGGCGCCCTTGATCGAGTTGATCGTCGAGCGCCATGCCGCTCCCGGCAGCGACTGGCGTCAGGAAATCAAGCTGGGCGAAACCGATCCCCCGCTGGTGCTGGTCTGCCGCGGCTCCGACCTGCCCGACGAAGCCGGTGGGCATGTGGTGGTCTTCGACGACGTCACGGTGCTGGATCAGGCCCAGCGCGAAGCCGCCTGGGCAGAAGTCGCCCGCCGCCTGGCGCATGAGGTCAAGAATCCGCTCACGCCGATCCAGCTGGCGGCCGAGCGTCTGGCCTGGAAGCTCGAGCCGGTGCTGCAGGAACCGCAGCGCGACCTCCTCTCGCGGGCGACGTCCACCATTCGCGCACAGGTCGACGCCCTGCGCCGGCTGGTCGACAGCTTTGGTGACTACGCGCGCCCGGCGCGGCTCAATGCCGAGTCGGTGGATCCGGCCGGGGTCATCCGTGAGGTGGTCGATCTTTATGCCAGCGGCGATATGCCGATCAGTTTCGATCTGATCGAGCCCGACCCGCCGCTGAGCATCCTGGCCGACCGCGGACAGTTCCGCCAGCTGCTGATCAACCTGGTGCGCAACGCCCAGGAGGCGCAACGCGAGCAGCGATTGGCAATTCAGATCCGGATCGAACCGGCTTGTGGCGACAATGGGCAGCCGGGGGTGACCATCCTGCTGCGCGACAACGGCCCGGGCTTCTCGTCGGAGGTGCTGGCCCGGATCTTCGAGCCCTACGTGACCACCAAGCCGCGCGGTTCGGGCCTGGGGCTGCCCATCGTGCGCCGGATCGTCGAGGACCACGGTGGCCACATCACCGTGGCCAACGCAGAAGCCGGCGGCGCCGAAGTGAAATTATGGCTGCCGGCCGGATGATCGTTCGCCGGCTGAGGTATCCTCTGGATCCCGAATCGGTGCCAGAATGACGCCATGAGCAGTGCACGCATCCTGATCGTCGACGACGAACCCGATATCCGCGAAATGATCGGCGAGATTCTGCGCGACGAGGGCCACGAGCCCGTCGTCGCCGGCAACGCCGCCGAAGCGCGTGAGCGCCTGCGCGAGGCCGCGCCCGAGCTGATCCTGCTCGATGTCTGGATGCCCGATACCGACGGCATCAGCCTGCTGCGCGAATGGCGCGATGCGGACGTGATCCGCTGTCCGGTGGTGATGATTTCCGGCCACGGCTCGGTGGAAACCGCAGTGGAAGCCACGCGCCTGGGCGCTTTCGATTTCGTGGAAAAGCCGGTCTCCATGGCGCGGCTGATCGTGACCATCGACAATGCTCTGGAGGCCGGTCGGCTCAGGCGCGAGAACGAAGGGCTCAAGCGCAGTCAGCCCGCCGTGCTCGAGCCGCTGGGGCGTTCGGCAGTGGTGCAGCAGCTGCGGCAGCGGCTCGAACGGGTGGCCCAGCACGAAGCGCCGGTGCTGATCACCGGCGAGGCCGGCGTCGGCAAGCTCGAGGCAGCGCGCTGGATTCATGCGCACTCAGCCCGCGGCGAAGGCCCGTTCGTCAGCGCGGCCACGCGGGTCGATGCCGCGTCGTTCCAGTCGATGCTGCACGGCGCGCATGACGAAGGCCTGCTGGCCGAAGCACAGGGCGGCGTGCTGTTCATCGACGACGTGTCGCGGCTGGACCCGGGCGCGCAGACAGCCCTGCTCAAGGTGCTGGAGCTGGGCCGGGTCAACCCCGACCGGCCCGACAGCGCGGAGCTGGATCTGCGCGTGATCGCCGGCACCAGCCAGCCGCTGGAAAAGCGGGTGCGCGAAGGGCGCTTCGATGAGTCACTGTTCTATCAGCTCAACGTGCTGCCGCTCGACGTGCCGCCGCTGCGTGAGCGCCAGGAAGACGTACCCGATCTCATTCGCTTCTATGCCGAGTACTATCCCGGGCGTGACGGCACGCCTTATCGGCATTTTCCGGTGGCGGTGCAGAATCGCCTGCGCCAGTACCACTGGCCGGGCAATCTGCGCGAGCTCCGCAATCTGGTCCAGCGCCTGCTCATCCTCGGCCATGGCGAAGAGGTGACGGTCGCTGAAGTGGAGGAAGCGCTGGCGCAATCAGACACCGGCGAGACCGTTGGCGACCGCAAGATGCCGGCGCTCTATGGCATGCCGCTACGCGAGGCGCGCGAGGAATTCGAGCGCCAGTATCTGACCTTCAAGCTCCAGTCGGTGGAAGGCAGCGTCGGCAAGCTGGCCGAGATTGTCGAGATGGAGCGCACGCATCTCTACCGCAAGCTCAAACAGCTGGGCATCGACCCCAAGCAGGTCTAGCGGGCCATGCAGATCATCATCCTCGGCGCAGGACAGGTGGGAAGCGGGATGGCCCGCAGCCTGTCGGCCGAAGAGTTCGACATCACCGTCGTCGACACCGATGCCGAGCGCTTGCGCGAGCTGCAGGAAAAGCTCGATATCCGCACCGTGCTTGGCCATGGCGCGCACCCCGAAACGCTGATTCGTGCCGGCATCGACGACGCCGAGCTGCTGATTGCCCTGACCAATTCCGACGAAACCAACATGGTCGCCTGCCAGGTGGCCTATTCGCTGTTCAATACGCCGACCAAGGTCGCGCGCGTGCGCGCCAGCGACTATCTGGCCTATCCGGAGTTGTTCAAGCGCGACAGCACGCCGATCGACGTATTGATCAGTCCAGAAGGTCTGGTTACCAACCACATCCAGCGCCTGATCGACTATCCCGGCGCGCTGCAGGTGTTTGACTTTGCCGACGGCCGCGCCCAGCTGGTGGGCACGCGCGCCTTCCACGAAGGGCCGCTGATCGGCCATGAGCTGCGCGCCCTGCGCGACAAGCTGCCCAGCGGGGTCGACGCGCGGGTGGCCGCCATTTTCCGCAATGACGAGCCCATCATCCCGCAGGGCGACACCGTGATCGAGGTCGACGATACGGTGTTTTTCCTGGCTGCACGCGAGGATATTCCGGTGGTGATGCGTGAGCTCAGGCGCATGAGCGAGCCGGGGCATCGCATCCTGCTGGCCGGCGGCGGCAATATCGGCGCCAGCCTGGCGCGTCGCCTCGAACGCAGTCATCACGTCAAGCTCATCGAGCGCGACCCGGTACGCGCCGAGCGCATTGCCGAAGATCTCGACACCACGCTGGTGCTGGTCGGAGACGCAGCCGATGAGGACCTGCTGCACGAGGAGGGTATCGACGAGACCGACGTCTACTGCGCCCTGACCAATGACGATGAAGTCAATATTCTCTCGTCGATGCTGGCCAAGCGCCTGGGCGCGGACAAGGTCATCACCCTGATCAACCGCCCGGCCTACGTCGACCTGGTCGAGTCCGATCGTATCGACGTGGCGGTGAGCCCGCAGCAGGTCACCATCGGTGCATTGCTGACTCATATCCGCAAGGGGCACATGGTGCGCGTCCACTCGCTCAGGGGGGGCGCCGCCGAGGCCATCGAGGCCGTGGCGCACGGTACCCCCGGGCAGTCCAGGGTGGTCGGCAAGCGTATCGGCGAGGTCGACCTGCCGCCGGCGACCAGCATCGGCGGCATCATCCGCGGTGAGCGCGTGATCATCGCCCACCACGACGTCGTCATCGAGACCGACGATCACGTCATCCTGTTTGTTGCCGAACAGGCCTCCATCCGCCGCGTCGAGCGTCTGTTCGCGGTCGAAGCCGTTTTCCTGTAGCCGGCGACATGCGGTTCCGCGCCTACGCACCGGTTCAGCGCATCGTCGGGGTGCTGTTGATCTTCCTCAGCCTGGGCTTCGTGCCGCCGTTGGTGTTCGCTCTGGTCAGCCAGGATGGCACGTTCCATGCGTTTGCCGTCAGCCTGCTGGTGGTGGCCGTAACCGGCCTGGCGCTGTATCTGCCGATGCGCGATTCGCACCGCGAGCTGCGCATTCGCGACGGTTTTCTGGTGGTGGTGGCTTGCTGGGCAGCGGTGTGTCTGGCCGGGGCCGTGCCTTTTGTCCTGGCCATCGACGCCAGTCTGGTCGACGCGGTGTTCGAATCAACCTCCGGTTTGACCACCACGGGCGCCACGGTCTTCACCGGCCTCGACGAGATGCCGATCTCGATCCTGTGGTATCGCCAGCAGCTGCACTGGATGGGTGGGCTGGGCATCATCGTGCTGGCGGTCGCCATCCTGCCGATGCTGCGCATCGGCGGCATGCAGGTCTACAAGGCCGAGATTACCGGGCCGGTCAAGGAAAGCCGGCTGACACCGAGAATCGCCGAGACGGCCAAGGCGCTGTGGCTGATCTACATCGGCCTGACGGTGCTGTGCGCGGCCGCCTTCTGGGCGGCGGGCATGTCGCTGTTCGATGCTATCGGGCACAGCTTTTCGACCGTCGCCACGGCCGGGTTTTCCACCCACGACGCCTCGATTGGCTATTTCGACAGCGCGCTGATCGAATGGCTGGTCGTATTCTTCATGGTGATCTCCAGCCTGAACTTCGGCCTGCACTATCTGGCCCTGCGCCGGACTACCCTGCAGGTCTATCTGCGCGATCCGGAACTCAAGCTGTTCGTGCTGCTGCTGCTGAGTATTTCAGTGGTGGCCACGCTTTTGCTGTGGCACCAGAGCCTGTATTCGAGCTTCTGGGAGTCGCTGCGCTACGCCGTCTTCCAGTCGATTTCCTACATGACCACCACCGGCTTCACCACGGCCGAAGTCTATGCATGGCCTGGCACGCTGCCCCTGCTCTTGCTGCTGATCAGCGGTCTGGGCGGCTGCGCCGGCGCTACCACCGGCGGCTTCAAGATCATTCGTGTCTATCTGTTGACCAAGCAGGGCTTGCGTGAGCTCAAGCGCCTTGTTCATCCGCGTGCCGTAGTGCCGCTGAAGCTGGGCGGGCGCACGCTCGATCAGGAAGTTGCCAACGCGGTCTGGGGCTATGTGTCGCTCTACATCCTCTGCGTGGTCGTGCTCACGCTGATCGTCTCCGGTATCGAGCATGATCTGGTCACTGCCGTGTCGGTGGTCTTCTCATCGCTCAACAATCTGGGCCCCGCCCTCGGCGAGGCCGGCCCCAACTACGGGTCACTCAATGGTGCCACCAAATGGCTGATGAGCTTCGCCATGCTGCTGGGGCGGCTGGAGATTTTCACAATCCTGGTGTTGCTGACGCCGAGTTATTGGAGGCATTAAGAATTCTAGTGTCAAGTGTGAAGTGGCGGGCGGTGGCAAGCCGGAGCTCCATCCTTGCCTGGCGATGTTTTTGCCGCTTCAAAAGCTGGCGATCAAGCTCCAAGGGCTCCGAAACTTCACACTTCACACTAAAGTTTTCACACTTAAAACCCAAGAGGCTATTTCGATGGATCCAGAAGTTATCGAAAAAATGATCGACCAGGGCCGCGACAGCTATGAAGCACGGCTGGCGGCCGGGCAGGCGCGGCTGAAAGCCGGTGATCTGGCGCGCGCGATCGAGCACCTGGAAGTGGCCACCGGGCACCGGCCCGACCAGACCATGGCCTGGCAGGAGCTGGGCAAGGCATTCAATGAATCGTCGCGGCCGGAAGCGGCCCGAGCGGCCTGGGAGAAGGGGCTGGAGGCCGCGCAGGCCAACGGCGACAAGCAGGCCGAAAAGGTCATCGGCGTCTTCCTCAAGCGTCTGGACCGAACGCAGTCCGACCAATAGCCGGCGGCAACCTGCTTCGATGTCGGGTTAATGAATAATCAAGAGTGGCGCTTCCTGCGTGCCGGATACGGCGAAGGACGCCCACCGGGCTGGCGGCTGAAGCGCTTGTAGCTCCACAGGTACTGTGCAGGAGCGCGCCGGATTTCGTTTTCCAGCCAGCGGTGCATGACGCCGGCGGCGCAGACGGGGTCGTCGTCGGCAATGGCCGGGTCGGCCGGCTCGAAGCGCAGCCGCCAGCCGCGGCCCCGTGCCAGACGCTGGGCGCTGGCGAAGATCACCGCGGAGCCGGTGCGGCGCGCCAGACGGTTGACCAGGGTCATGGTCAGCGCGGGTTGGTCGAAAAAGTCGGCAAAAACGCCTTCACCCTGCTTGGGCTGCTGATCGGCCAGCAGGCCGATCGCCTCGCCGCGCCTCAGGCCGGCCAGAAGCCGGCGCATGGCCGGGCTGCCGCTGGCGATCAGACGGGCGCCAAAACGCTGGCGGCTTGCGGTAACGCGCTGGTCAAGACCTGCCTGCCGCGGGGCTTTGTACAGGGCGGTAAACGGTCGCTGCAGGGACACCCACAGCGGCAGGACTTCCCAGTTGCCGAAGTGCGCGCCAACCAGCAGAACGCCCTTGCCCCGCGCGGCGGCCCGTTCGACCTGGGCCCAGCCGTCGACTTGTCGGACATGGCGCTGCAGGCGAGCGCGCGACCAGTACCACACGGCGCCCGATTCCAGCACCAGGCGCATCATCTCCACGAGATGGCGGCGGTAGAGCCGTTCCCGGGCGGCTTCATCCAGCTCGGGGAAGCACAGCTTCAGGTTGGTGCGCACCACCGCATGCCCGCGCCAGGGCAGGAAGCGCATGAGCCAGGCCAGCGGCACGGCCAGCGCATGGAGCAGGCGCAGCGGCAGCCAGGAGAGCAGGTGCAAGAGGGCGACGGCAAGGCGTTCGATCATGGGGTTCGGGAATCCGGCTGGCGCCAGGATTGGACGAGTCGAGTCAGTGCTCTGGTGTTTTGGACAAGGCCGTGCGCGCAGTGTAGGCTCGGGTCAGTTCTGGCACGTATGGTTTCGTGATGAGGATTATAGCCACCATTGCCGTTCTTGCCGCCGCGATTGCGCTCCAGGCTCCGCCCGCGCGGGCGGACGACGCTCCTGCCTGGCCTCCGGGCATGTCCGGCCGCCTGGCGCCGGCCGAACTGCTCGCCGCCATTGTCGGCACGGCCGATGCGCTGCGTCATGAACTGATCGTCGAGTTCAACGTTCCCGTGCTGGTCGACGGCGTCGCGCTGGTCGACGAGGATGCCATCGAGGACCTGCCACTGGAGGACCATCGCCGCCAGCTGCAGGCATACGGTTTCACCGACGCCGAGATCGATGGCAGCCGCACTTTCGGCGAGATGACGGTTCCTTTCCGGATTTCCGAAGCCGTCCGCGAAGACCCGGCGGGTTTTTCCGACTACCTCGAGCGATCGGCGGCCCGGATCGAACGACTGCGCGCACCCGCGACCGTGAGCGGGGGGGCGGATCGGCTCTGCTCGGGCCTTCTGCCCGACAGCGAATGGCGTGCGCAAACGAGCCGGGCGGGCTGCGAGGTGTCCGACGAGGTGGTGTACCAATGCACGCTCACCGAAGTGGATGGAGAAAGCCGGGGCACCTGGCTGCGGGTCGAGGCGAGCGATCCCGACCGCGCAAACGATCCGGCATCCGACTGCGGCTGATCGGGGTGGGGAAATGATCGGACTGCTGCAGCGCGTCAGCGAAGCCTCGGTCCGGATTGATGGCGAGGCGGTCGGCGAGATCGGCGCCGGCCTTGTGGTGCTGGCCGGTTTTCGCCAGGGCGACAGGGTCGAGCGGATTCCGCGCTTTGTCGAGCGATTGCTCAACTATCGCGTCTTCGCCGACGATGAGGGGCGGATGAACGTGGGCCTGCGCGATGTCGGCGGCGGCCTGCTGGTCGTGCCACAGTTCACCCTGGCGGCCGATACCAACTCGGGCAATCGACCCAGTTTCACCCCGGCTGCGCCGCCAGCCGAGGGTGAGGCGCTGTTCGCCGCGTTGGTCGAGCAGGTCGAGCGCGACTGGCCGGGCAGCGCCTTCGGCCGTTTTGGCGCCGACATGCAGGTGGCCCTGATCAACGATGGCCCGGTGACGTTCTGGCTGGAGGTGAATTGAGGGCGCCCGCGGGCCGTTACCGCGCCTGGCGATGTCGTCGAACCTGTGCCTTGCGAAATGCCGCATTCATCTGCTTGCAGGGGCCACCATGGTGAAAGCCACCGGGTCGGTGGTGGCGAGTACGCGGCCTGACGGTGTTTCCAGTCGGGCGAACAGGCGGTGCCCGCCGGGTGGGGGTGCATCAATGCTGGCCTGCAGCGAGCGCAGGGGCGCCAGCGGTTCACCGTCGAGTACCAGCGTGATCCGTGCGGTCGGCGGCACTTCGATATCAATGCCCAGCACGACCTCGAGGCCGTCGTCGGCCGCCAGCGTCAAGGCGGCGCCATCGGCGGGCTGTTCGATGCGGAAGTTCATGGCCGGTCGAGCCGCGGCCAGGGGGTCGGTTGGCTGCGTCTCGAGATCACCCTCGAGCACATTGAGCTCCGGCAGATCCATGGGCTCGGCATCGTCGTCGGGCTTGCGGTCGGTGTAGGTCACGTTGCCGTGTTCGTCTACAACGCGGTAGATCTCCTGGGCGGCCAGCGGGCCGCCGGCCAGCAGAAGCGCGGTCAATACGATGCTGATCGCTTTCATGGGCAAACTCCCGACATTCCATCCATTGTTCCATTCTACCGGGCAATGGCGGTGGAATACCGCAGTGAAACACGATCAGGCTGCGCCGCGATCCTTTTCGAAGCGAAAAGCGTTCATCGCCCGCGCCCGCAGCCTGACCGATTGGCCCAGTTCGCCGGCGGTGGAGGTCAGCTGCCGTGATGAATCCGCCGTGTGCCGGGCCGCCTCGTTGAGCTGGCCGATGACCTCGCGAATACGCCGTGCATTGAGCGACTGCTCTGAAGAGCTCGCCGAGATCTGCTCGAGCAGCGTGGACGTCTTCTCGATGGACGGCACGATCTGCTCGAACAGCTGGCCGGCCTCCTCGGCCGTGTTTACCGAGTCGTCGGACAGTTGCGCGACCTGCTGAGCGGTGGCGCGACTGCGCTCGGCCAGCTTGCGGACTTCCGAGGCGACAACGGCAAAGCCCTTGCCCGACTCGCCCGCGCGTGCGGCCTCGATGGCGGCGTTGAGGGCCAGCAGGTTGGTCTGAGAGGCGATCTCGTCGATGCTCTGGATCTGCTCGGCGATCCGTCGCATGGCGCGCACCGTTGCGTTTACCCGCTCGCCGCCGGCGCGCGCCAGATCGGACGCCTGCCTCGCCACGGCGCTGGTCTGGCGGGCGCTGTCGTGATTGTTTTCGATCGCGGCCGCCATCTGATTCATGGTCGTCGTCGTGTCTTCGAGATTGTCGGCCTGCTGAATGGCCGATTCGTTCATTGAGCTGGCGGTTGCAGACAGGCCGTTGACGTGATCTCCGAGTGTCCACCCGGAGCGTTGGGTTTCGAGCACGGCGCTGGCCATATTGCCCGAAAGCGTACTCAGCGCGTGGTTCAGGTGGCCCATCGGGCTGCGGTGGTCGCGATAGGGCAGGTTGTACAAGTCGCCCGCGCCGATTTGCTGGCACAGGCGGATGGCCTTCTCGAGCGGTCGGCTGAAGCGGGTGCGGAAAATGACCAGTTGGGCCACCGTTGCAAGCGTGCCCGTGAAGGCCAGCGCGGCGATCAACCAGAGGCCGAGCAGCGGGCCGGCAAGGATTGCCGCGGCCAGCATGCAGGCCGCGCCGACCGCTGACAGGGCAGTGAGCTCGAACTGTCTGACCCTGCGGAGCGCCACGCCGAGACGGCCGGCGATGCCGCGGCGGATCGGGTGCCCCTCGTGCAGCGCCTGCTGCGGGCGAGTGCTCCACAGATCATTGTAGAGGCGCTCGGCCTGCTCGATTTCGCGCCGTGACGGGCCGCGACGCATCGACATGTAGCCGATCGCGCGGTTGCCCTGCCAGATCGGATTGACGTTGGCCTCCACCCAGTAATGATCACCGTTCTTGCAGCGGTTCTTTATCACCCCGCGCCAGGGTCGGCCCGCCTTGATGGTATTCCAGAAATCCGCGAACACTGCCGGCGGGACGTCCGGGTGGCGAATCATGTTCTGGGGGCTTCCCATCAGCTCGTCTTCGCTGAAGCCGCTGATTTCGATGAATGTCCGGTTGACGAAGGTGATCTTGCCGCGCAGGTCGGTCTTGGAGACGATGTACTCGCCGGGTGGGACCCGCACTTCGCGCTGAGTCACGGGCTGATTGTTCCGCATTGCCGCTTTCCGCTTCCAATGGGTGTCTGATACCGGCCTTAGCGGCCGATGCCAGCGAGTCCTTTAGCTCAGTCAGGAATGCGGGCCTGCGGCCGGGTCAGCTGGAGTAATACATGTCGAATTCGACCGGGTGTGTCGCCATGCGCAAGCGCGTGACTTCGTTCATCTTCAGGTTGATGTAGGCGTCGATCAGGTCGTCGGTGAAGACGTCGCCGGCCTTGAGAAAGTCGCGGTCGGCATCGAGCGCTTCCAGCGCCTGATCCAGAGCGTGACACACGCGCGGAATATCGCGCTCTTCTTCGGGCGGCAGGTCGTAGAGGTCCTTGTCCATGGGCGCGCCCGGGTCAATCTTGTTGATCACGCCGTCGAGGCCGGCCATCAGCATGGCCGCAAAGGTGAGGTAGGGGTTGCCGGCCGCGTCGCCGAAACGGATCTCGATGCGGCGTGCCTTGTCCGAGCTGACCCAGGGCACGCGGCAGGAGGCTGAGCGATTGCGCGCCGAATACGCCAGCAGTACCGGTGCTTCGAAGCCCGGTACCAGGCGCTTGTAGCTGTTGGTGGTCGAGTTGGCGAAGGCGTTGAGGGCGCGGGCATGCTTGAAGATGCCGCCGATGTAGTGCAGCCCCATGTCGCTCAGGCCGCCATAGCCCTCGCCGGCAAACAGATTCTTGCCGTCTCGCGACAGCGACTGATGCACGTGCATGCCCGAGCCGTTGTCGCCGACCAGGGGCTTGGGCATGAAAGTGGCCGTGCGGCCGTGGCGATGGGCGACGTTGTGGATGACGTATTTCATCATCAGCATCTCGTCTGCCTTGCGCACCAGAGTATTGAAGCGCGTGCCGATTTCGCACTGGCCGGCGGTGCCGACTTCGTGGTGGTGCACTTCCACCGGAATGCCGCAGGCTTCCAGGGTCAGGCACATCAGGCTTCTCAGATCGGCCAGCCCGTCGACCGGGGGGACCGGAAAATAGCCGCCTTTCACGCGCGGCCGATGGCCGTAGTTGCCGTCTTCGTATTGCTTGTCGCTGTTCCAGGCGGCTTCTTCGGAGTCGATGGCAAACGAACAGCCGGAAATATCGTTGTTCCAGCGCACGTCGTCAAACACGAAAAACTCCGGCTCGGGCCCGAAGAACGCCGCATCGGCCAGGCCGCTGGACTGCAGAAAGGCCTCGGCTCGCCGGGCCAGCGAGCGCGGGCAGCGGCTGTAGCCTTGCATGGTGTCGGGCTCGAGGATGTCGCAGGTCAGGCTGAGCGTCGGATATTCCGAAAACGGATCGAGGCAGGCGGTTTCGGCATCCGGCATGAGCACCATGTCGGATTCGTTGACGCCCTTCCAACCGACGATCGAGGAACCGTCGAACATCGTGCCGTCCTCGAACATGTCTTCGTCGACGGCATGGGCCGGCAGCGTGATGTGCTGCTCCTTGCCGAGCGTGTCGGAGAAGCGCAGGTCAACGAACCGGATCTCTTCTTCGCGGATTCTCTGGAGCACCTTTTCGGGGGTCATCTGGATCGGACAGCCTTGTTGGGTGACAGGGTCGGGGCCCCGGGTGCGGACTGGATATTGCGTTGACAATCCAGTCGCAGCCGATCCCCGGACAAATTTTACGCGCTTTGCGCTCGCGCCGCGAGCGCGATGTGCGCCAGCGCCCGGCGTGCCGATCCCGCGTCGGGGCGCTGGCGAACGGCCCGGGTCACAGGACGCCCTCGGGCGGCAGGCGTGAAGCCTGCTGACTGGCCTTTCCTTCGCGAAAATCGGGGAAATGCCTCAGCCTGTGACCGCCTTCTCAGACTGAAAGCGCCAACTCGTTTAAGCTGAATAGCATCCACTTTAATACTCTAGCGGTAACAAATGACCAAGAAGTTGCTGATTCCTTTTCTGCTCCTCTTTTCGGCGCCGGTGCTGGCTCTTCCCGGCCTGCCGGCCGACGTGTCGGTGGACGAGTCGGTGCCCACGCCGGCTGAAGTGCTTGGCTTCGAGCCGGGCGAGCGCCATCCGCGCCATGATCAGGTCGTGACCTATCTGCGGCGCCTGGCTGCTCACTCCGACCGCGTCCATCTCGAGGAAATCGGGCGCACGCACGGCCAGCGACCGCAGCTGTTGCTGACTTTCGCCAGCCCCGAGCGCCTGGCCCGTATCGATGAGATTCGTGCTGGACGCAAGAACGCCGCGCACAACGGAGAAGGGCCGCCCGTGGTCTGGATGGGCTACTCGGTGCACGGCAACGAGGCCTCCGGCGTGAGCGCTGCACTGGTCATGGCCTGGTACCTGGCCGCTGGCGAGGATGAACGCGTTCAGCGCTGGCGCGACGAGCTGGTGATGGTCATGGAGCCGGCCATCAATCCCGATGGCATCGATCGTTTCGCTCATTGGGTCAACATGCACCGCGGCAACCATCCCTCTTCGGATCCCGCTGATCGCGAACATGCCGAAGGCTGGCCGAACGGGCGCACCAACTATTACTGGTTCGACCTCAACCGCGACTGGTTGCCTGTGGTTCACCCGGTTTCGCAGAACCGCCTGCGCCATTATCAGATGTGGCGTCCGCATGTGATTACCGACCACCATGAAATGGGGCGCAACAGCACGTTCTTTTTCCAGCCCGGTATTCCCGAGCGCACCAACCCGCTCATTTCCGATGCCAATCAGCAGCTGACTGCCGACATCGCCGAGTTTCACGGCCGCATTCTGGATTCCGCCGGCCAGCCCTATTACGCGCGCGAGTCCTTCGACGACTTTTATGTCGGCAAGGGTTCGACCTATCCGGACGTGACCGGTGGCATCGGAATCCTGTTCGAGCAGGGCTCCAGCCGCGGCGTGATTCAGGACAGCAAATACGGCCTCAAGCGCTTCAACGACACGGTGGCCAACCAGGTGCGCACCAGCATCTCGACGCTTGATGCCGCGGCGTCTCATGCCGACGACCTGGTCGAGTATCAGCAGCGCTTCTTTGCCGATGTGCAGGACCGGGCCGGCAGCTGGGAGCAGGCAGGCTGGCTGATCGGCGATGGCGGTGACCCGGCGCGCGCCCATGGCCTGATCGAGATGCTGCTCAATCATGACGTGACAGTGCGCCCGGTAGAGGAGTCGGTCGAGATCGGCGACACCCGTTTCGGCCCCGGCTCGGCCTGGGCCATACCGGCTGACCAGGACCGCTTCCTGCTGCTGACCTCCATGTTCGAGGCGGTCACCGAGATGGAGATCGAAACCTTCTACGATGTTTCCGCCTGGCCGATGGCAATGGCGCATGATCTGCCGTTGACGACGGCACGCCGTCTGCCGAAAACCGGTGCTGCGCTGACGCAAGCGCCGAGCCACGCAACAGCGGCGGTCAACAGCGATGCCATGGCCTGGCTGGTGCCCTGGAACCAGTATCGTGCCGACGCCCTGCTGGCCGCGCTGCTGGCCGACGGCTATCGGGTGCAGGTGCTGACCAAGGCCGCGACTCTGGCAGTCGATGGCCGCGATCGCGCCTTCGAGCAGGGCAGCCTGGTTGTCCATGCCGGTATTCAGCCGCAGGAGCTCGACCCGGTCGGTGCACGTCTGGCCGGGCTGGCCGAGCAGCACGGGGTTGATGTTGTGAGCGCCGATCGGGGCATGGCCTCCTCAGGCGTCGATCTGGGCTCGCCGTCGGTACCGGTGCTCGAGCCGATCAGCGCGGCCATGCTGACCGGTCCGGGCGTCAGCGCCTATGCCGCCGGCGCCGTCTGGCACTTCTTCGACACTCGCCTGGCGCAGCCGCTGGCCCAGCTCGACGCCGCGCGACTGAGCCGTGGGCAGCTGGAAGAGCACACGCACCTGATCGTGCCGACAACAGGCTGGAATGGCTCGCTCGATGACTCGACCAGACGCGTCATTGCCGCCTTCGTCAAGGACGGCGGCACCGTCGTGGCTTTTGGCAGCGGCGCGGAAGTGGTCGAATCGCTGGAGCTGGACTGGCAGTTTGCCGCTGACGAGAAATCCGAAGAAGACGCCAGCGGCGATATGCAGCGTCGCGCCTACGGTGATTATCAGCAGGACTTTGCCCGTGAGCTGATCGGCGGCAGCGCGCTGCAGATTGACCTGGATCTGAGCCATCCATTGGCCTGGGGTTATACCGATAAGGATCTGGTGCTGTTTCGCCAGGGCACCCACCGCCTGCGCGCCGTTGACAACCCCTACGCCCAGGTGGGCGTGTATGCCGATGCCCCCCTGGCTGCCGGTTATCTCTCGGCCAAGAACCGCCAGAAGCTGGCCGGTGCGCCGGCCATCAGCGTCAGCCGCCACGGCGCCGGCACGGTGGTGCGCATTGCTGACGAGCCGCTGTTCCGCGGCTACTGGCGGGGTGGTGAGAAGCTGTTTGGCAACACGCTGTTCTTCAGCCAGTTGATCTCGCCGACGAAACTGCCCGAGTGATCGTGTTGATCGGCGGGTGGCCGACCGTTGCGGTGGGCCACCCGCTGAACCCTCAGACGATGCGCGAGAAACGGCCGCTTGACTGTCCGGCTGGCGCCAGGTAGGCGTCGAAGATCCGGGCGATCGCGCGCAGAAACAGCAGACCGTTGGCCGTGACCTTGAAACCGTCTGCGTCGCACTCGATCAGGCCGGCGTCGGCCAGCGACTGCAGCTGCTCGAGTTCTTTGGCGAAATAGTGTCGGAACACCAGCTGGTAGTCGCGTTCGATGTCGTGATACACCAGTGCCCCATTGCACATGATGCGTTCGATGACGTCGGCGCGCAAACGGTCGTCGGTATTGCGGGTCAGACCGCGCGCGGTCGGCAGGCGCCCCTCGATCAAGGCAACGACCCATTCTTCAAGCTGACGGTGATTCTGGGCGAAACTGTCGCCGATCTGGCTGATCGCGCTGGGGCCGAAGCTGACCAGGTCGAGGCCGCCGTGGGTCGAATAGCCCTGGAAGTTGCGCACCATGCTGCCGTTTTTCTTGGCCTGAACCAGCGAGTCTTCAGGTTTGGCAAAGTGATCCATGCCGATGAATTCGTAGCCGGCATCCAGCAGCCGCGCGAGCGTGTTGCGGAACACGCCCAGCTTGGTTGCAGGGCTGGGCATCTGTTCGATGTCGATCTGGCGCTGGGCCTTGAACAGGTGCGGCAGGTGGGCATAGTTGAACAGCGAGATCCGATCGGGGCCCATGCTGATGATCGACTCGACGGTTTTCGCGAATCCGGTCGTGGTCTGCATCGGCAGACCGTAGATCAGATCGACGCTGATTGACTCGAAGCCGACGCCGCGGGCGGCGCCGATCACCGCGCTGACCATGGCGGTGTCGTGGATGCGGTTGACCGCCTTCTGCACCTGCGGGTCAAGGTCCTGTACGCCGACCGAAATGCGGTTGAAGCCGATGTTGCGCAGCTCGCGGATGCCGGCCGGATCGACGGTGCGTGGATCGACCTCCAGGCCCAGTTCGGCATCGGGCGCGAACTGGAAATGAGTCCGCAACAGTGCCATGAGCTGGCGAACCTGGTCAGTGCGCAGGAAAGTGGGCGTGCCGCCGCCCAGGTGCACCTGGCGAACGGTTCGATCGCGGTCGAAGCGCGGCGCGACCAGCCGCAGCTCCTTTTCCAGATTGACCAGAAACTCCTGGCCAGCCGTGGCCGAGCGCGTGATGACGCGATTGCAGGCACAGTAAAAACAGGGGCTGGCGCAAAATGGCACGTGCACATAAAGCGACAGGCCGGCGGGCATCGGCAGGCCGTTGCTGTCGGCAATGGCTGCTTCGAGCTCGGCTGGACCGAAATCCTCGCTGAACTGTACCGCGGTGGGGTACGAGGTGTAACGCGGACCCTCGCCACCGTATTTCGCGATCAGCTCGGCGTCGAAACTGGGGCGCATGAGTTGAGACATGGTGATCTGAATGCAGACGGTAGTGTTGATCAGGGCTCAAGCGTAGTCCCCCACTCTGGGAGCCGACTTGACCATCGTCAAAAAGACCAAAGTCGCCTGCGGCCGGTGTTCTGGTACATTCAACGCCTGAATTCGAGCCGAGCCCGGAGTGAAAGCGTGATTCGCCCAATTCTGCATGTTCTTGTTCTGTTGTTTCCCGGCCTGGTTCTGGCCGGTCCCGATGCCCCCGATGCGGTTGCCATCGAAGAAGTGCTGGCGCTCGCTCCTCTGCCTGTCGATGCCGAGCTCATGGCCGAGGCAGGCCATGCCGACGGGCTGCGGCGGGCGCTCATCGGACAGCTGAGCGAACAGCCACTGCCACGGCCCTCGCAATCCGTTGCGGCCTTCGGGCGCGAGCTGGGCTGGCAGTCGGCGGCCGTGGATGAGCTGGACAGCGAGCGGCAGCTGCAGTTGTGGTGGTTCCAGCTCGAGACCGAGCGCTTTGTCCGTGGTGAGCTCGAGATCAGCGGCCTGCGCAATGCCGGGGTATTCATCGATGGCGAGACGGTCGAAGCAGGAGATCAGGGGTATGCGCTGGATCTGCGTAACGGCAGCCACGGCGTCTGGGTTGTGCACGAGGGCGCCGCAGACAACGCCACGCCGTCGCTGGCCTGGCAGGGGCGTTCCGAGGTTGACCGCGTGCGCGCGCACACCCGGCCGGTGCGCCGCGTGTCGGCACAGCGCCTGACCAACGCCGAGACCGTTGACCGCATGGCCATTTCACCGGATGGACGCTATCTGGCGCTGGCCTTCGAGCGCCGCGACGAGCTGGCCGACAGCGATGTCCGCCGCCTCGCGATTCGCGATCTGCAGACCGACCGCATCGTGCGGCAATGGACGGGCCAGGCGCCCGCAGCCCTGGCCTGGAGCCCGGACGGTTCGAAGCTGGCCGTCCAGACCGGCAACAGCCTGTGGCTGCACGAGCGCGATAGCGGCCGGGTTCGGCCGGTGCTGCTCGAGCACGCGGGCATCGGCAGCTGGCGCTGGCATCCCGATTCGGCGTCAATCCTGTTTGCCTGGACCCGCAAGGACGAAACCGATACCGACAAGCGCCGCCGCCTGCGCTCGCTTGAAGATCGCTGGGCGGGTTTTCGCGATGCCAGCCAGCTCCATCAGGTTGATGTGGCCAGCGGCATGGTACGCGCGCTGACCGCCGAGCCGCACTCGGTCACGCTGCACGATGTGGTTGGCGGTCGGGCCTTGCTGTCGCAGCCGATCATCGACTACGAGGAAGCGCCGCACAGCCTGACCCGCGTGTTCGAGCTTGCGCTCGACGACGGTCGCCAGACCGACATCGCGCGCCTGCGTCATTTCAACGACATACGCTATGCCGAAGATGGCTACTGGCTGCTGGCCGGGCCGTCCCTGGCAGCCGGCGATGGCGATATCACGCCGGCGGAGGTTGCGCCCAACGACTTCGATACACAGCTCTACCTGCTTTCGGTTGATGGCACGCAGGCGACCAGTGCAAGCCGCGATTTCGACCCCGCCCTGACCGCGATCGAACGCCTGGCTGACGGCAATCTGCTGCTCTCCGCGATCTCGGGTGAAGAGGTCGCGCTGGTTCACTTCGATGTGGCGTCCCGGCGACTGGAAATCATCGACACCGACCTGGCGGTAATGGAGTCGTTTGTCGCTTCGCGCACCTCACCGCCGACCATCGTCGCCCGCGGCAGCGATGCTGATGCGCCGCAGCGCGTCCATCGTGTCGGCCTCGAGGGGGATATCCGGACGCTGGTCGATTCCCGCCAGAGCGCCTATGCAGACGTCGTGTTCGGCGAAGTGCACGACTGGCGCTTCAACAACGCTGACGGCATCGAAATCGATGGCCGCTATTATCTGCCCCCGGATTTCGACCCCGACGGCAGCTATCCGCTGATCGTCTACTATTACGGCGGCACCACGCCGGTCAATCGCCAGTTCACCGGGCGCTATCCGTTCAACCTCTGGGCAGCCAACGGCTACGTCATCTACGTGGTCCAGCCGCGCGGCGCCATTGGTTATGGCCAGGACTTTTCGGCAAGGCACGTCAACGCCTGGGGCGACTACGCTGCCGCCGATATCATCGAGGGCACGCAGAAATTCGTCGCGGCCCACGACTTTGTTGACCGGGAAAGAATCGGCAACATGGGCGCCAGTTACGGCGGCTTCATGACCATGTATCTGGCAACGAAAACCGATCTGTTTGCCGCCTCGATCTCGCACGCCGGCATCAGCGCGCTGACCAGCTACTGGGGCGAAGGCTGGTGGGGTTGGGCCTATTCCGGCAGCGCCAGCCGCGGCAGCTTCCCCTGGAACAACCGCGAGCTCTATGTCGAGCACAGCCCGATCTACCATGCCGACCGGATCAATACCCCGCTGCTGCTGCTGCACGGTGATTCCGACACCAACGTGCCGCCGGGGGAAAGCGCCAACATGTTTACCGCGCTCAAGCTGCTGGGGCGCGAGGTCGAGATGGTCGAGTTCACCGGCGAAGACCACTGGATCCTTGACCGCGAAAAGCGCTATGTCTGGTGGGACAGCATCCTGGCCTGGTACGACAAGTGGCTCAAGGACGAACCCGAGTGGTGGCAGTTCCTTTATCCGGAGTCATGATCATTACGCAAGAGCCGCGAAGTACGCAGAGAATCAAAATCGAAATCTGATTGACGCAAAGGTTTGTCCTTTCCCGCAGCCCCGCCTGAGGCCAGCTCTCAGAGCGCGTCTAGGTGACGCACTCGACGAGAAACTGCATCCAGGGATGGTCGATGGCGTGGGCCAGCCACGGGCCGGCGGCGATGAGCAGCCCGGTGAGCGCCAGTAGCACGGCGGCCAGTCGGCGCAGGCCGGGCCGGTTGACCGCCGAGCGGAACTTCAGCATCAAAAGCCCGCTGCCAAGCAGCAGCGGCACGGTGCCGACGCCAAAGGCGACGATCATGGTGCTGGTGGCCAGGGGGTCGGCCAGCATGACGGCGGTGGCGACCACGGTATAGAGCAGGCCGCAGGGCAGAAAGCCCCACATCAGCCCCAGCCCGATGGCGTTATCGAACGAGCGCACCGGCAGAAACTTCGCGAAGACCGGCATCATCCGCCGGGTCAGCGGCGCGGCAATCTGGCCGGCCACGTCGCGAAAGCGGCCGGGCAGGGCGATGTAGATGGCCATCAGCACGATGATGCCCCCCAGCAGCCAGCGCATGATCTGTGGCGCGGCCTCGGGCATGGCGGCTGCCGGCAGCATGCCCAGGCCGGTGGCGAGCAGGCCGATGGCCAGATAGCTCGCGATACGCCCGACGTGGAAACCGATGGCCAGCGCTCCGCGGCCGGCAGGAATCTGGGCATGCAGCAGGCCGACGATGCCGCCACACATGCCCAGGCAGTGCGTCGACCCGAACAGGCCGGCCAACAGGCCGGTGAGCAGGGCAGTTTCAGCGTTCATGGCCCGACCAGTCTACGACCGCGACCGGCCGGAGTGGTGACGATAGGCAGAACGCCGTGACGCCGGCCGAGGACGGCCGGCGTCCGGAGGGAAAGCTCGGGCGCGTTATCGGCGCTGCGCCAGCGGGCCCGAAGCGACTCTTTTTCCGATCAGCCGCGTGTGCGCAGCACGCCGAAGCCCAGCAGTGCCAGCAGGCCGGTCAGGGTGATCAGCATCCAGGGCCCATTGACCGGCACCGAGATGGCCGGCGCGCCACCGTCACAGCTTCCGGGCACGGTTTCGGGATGGAACGGATCTTCGCTGAACAGAGTCGCGCTGCCGGTGGTGGGGCCGTCGTAGATAGTGACACCGACGCCGGGCGCGCCAACTCCGACCAGACCTTCGAAGGTCAGGGTTACGTTAACGGTCCGGGTTTCACCCACGGGCACTGAAACAACTTCGAAAGCCACTTCCGAGCTGTCGTCCCAGATGGAAAAACGGATTTGATCATTGCCGCCGCCGAGGTCATTGGTGCCCTCGATTTCGGCGGTGATGTTGATGGTGACAAAGGAGCAGTCCCCCGGGCCGCCGTCGGTTTCCGTGCCGGTGATGCTGACATTGCCGGCAACGGCGCGCGCCGACGGCGGCGGCGTGCCGCCCGTGTTGTTGGCCAAAGCGGTGCTGGCGAGCAGCAGGCCGCCCAAAATCGCGATCAGATATTTCATGGTGCATTCACTCCCTGAGAGTCGTTGATTTATTTGCATTGCAGCCAGCCGCGGGTCAGAACTGCCGGGCGCGGCGGGCTCTCATCAATAACGAGAATCCGCGCCGGAATCCGACACGTCTGGCAATAATGCGTGGACGGGATGGCGGCTGTCAATCAAAAATGAGAGCCGCATCGCACTCAGGGGGTGGTTTTGCTTTATGGCGTGCTATCTGCGCGCTGAGGTGGCGATCAATTAGTCCCGGATCCAGTGGATTTCCCGTGTGGATGCTTTCAATCTTCCCTTTGCGCTACCTGTCCGCCCGTGGTGTCCGGACCTTCGGCCTGCTCTGCCGCATCGCCGTCGCGACGCGGGCTTCTGGCGCCGGGGCGGTCGTCCTCGTCGAGGATATCGAGCGCCGGGGTGTCGAGATCGTCGAACTGATCGTTGCGTACGGCCCAGAAAAAAGCGCCGATGGCCAGAATCATCAGCAGCACTGACAGCGGGATGAGGACGTAGATGATATTCATCGGGTTCAGGTGTGAAGTGTGAAGGGTCAGGGATTGGGGGCCGGGGTTGGTTGTTGGGGTGAGGGCTCCAGGGGCAGTCCGGGGCTGGGGTGGTTGTTGGGCAGGTGGCCGGCCCGGCGGCCGTTGGCGACCACGATCAGGCTCGATATCGACATGCCGATGGCAGCCGCCCAGGGGGGAACGAAACCGCAGGCGGCCAGCGGCAGGGCGAGTATGTTGTAGCCAAACGCCCAGGCCAGATTCTGACGGATCACGCCGACCACGCGCGGGGCCAGTTCGAAGACCTGGCTGGCGCGGCCCAGCGTTCGCCCGGTGATGACCAGGTCGGCCTGGGTGCGGGCGATGTCAGCACCTTCGGCGAGCGCCAGGGAAACATCGGCGCCGGCCAGTACGGGGGCGTCATTGATGCCGTCGCCCACCATGGCAACGCGCGCGCCTGCGGCCTGCAGGCGCTGCACCAGCTGGAGCTTGTCGGCCGGCTGCAGATCGCCCTCGAACTGCCGGATACCCAGGCGCCGGGCCATGCGCGCAACGTTCTCGGTGCGGTCGCCGGAGGCCAGCAGCACATGGATTCGGCGCGCCTTGAGCTGCTCGATGAGCTCGACAGCGCCTTCGCGCAGCGGGCTGTCGAGCCGTATCCATGCCAGCAGCCTGGACTGGTCGGCCAGTGCGATCCACTGTCCGTCTCCTGGCGCCGACAGATCCTGCCCCAGCCGCTGTGAAATCCAGGCGGGTTTGCCCAGCGCCAGCTCGTGGCCGTCCACCGTGCCCCGCACGCCGGCGGCTGTCACCGCTTCGGCCCGGGCCACGGCGCCGCCGTCGTCGTGGTCTTCGAAGGCCGTTGCCACCGGGTGGCGGCTGACCCGTTCCAGACGGCCGGCCAGACGGAGCGTGTGTTCATGATCCAGCTGGGGGTCGTCGATACGCACCTCGGCCACGCGCATTTCCGGCTGCGTGAGGGTGCCGGTCTTGTCGAGTACCACGTGGCTGATCCCCGGCAGCTTTTCCAGTACATTGCTGCCGGTGGTCAGCACCCCCAGGCGGGCAAATCCGCGCGCGGCCGAAGCCAGCGCCACCGGCGTGCCCAGGGCCAGGGCGCAGGGGCACGACACCACCAGTACGGAGATGACGATCGGCAGCATGCGCTGGGAGTCCAGCTGCCACCAGACCAGGGCAGTCGCCGCCGCGCCGCTGAGAACGAAGGCGACGAACCAGCCGGCGATGCGGTCGGCCACCTGCGCCAGGCGTGGCTTGTGGCCGCGAGCCTGTTCAAGCAGCTCGACGATGCCGGCAAGCACCGTGGACTGCCCGACTTCTCCGACCTCGACCACCAGCTGGCCGTCGCGCAGCAGCGAGCCGGCGAGTACCGACTCCCCCGCGCTGCGCCTGCGCGGGCTCGACTCGCCTGAAAGCAGGGATTCGTCGACCATGGCGCGGCCGTCCATGATGCGGCCGTCGGTCGGTATCGTTTCACCGGCGCTGACCTGAACGCGGTCGCCAGGCTCGAGTTCGACCAGGGCGACGGCTTCCGGGGCACCGTCCGGGTTCAGTCGGCGCGCCGCAGCCGGCAGCGAGCGTGCCAGCGCCGAATGCACGGATCCGGCGCGCTGGCGCGTCACCAGTACGGCGTAGCGCCCCAGCAGCAGAAAGAAGATGAACATCACCACCGAGTCGAAATACGCCTCGCCGGCATCGAGCAGCGTGGTGTAAATGCTGGCTGCGAGCGTCAGCAGCATGGCTGTGGCCACCGGTACGTCCATGCCCATGCTGCGGCGCCTGAGCGTGCGCCAGGCCGATTGATAGAAGATCCGCCCGGAGTACAACGCAATCGGAACGGCAACCACCATGCTGATGAGCTGAAAGAAGCGCTCACTGGTGGGATCGATGTCCTGGAAAGCGCCGATATAGCCGGCCAGGGCGTAACTCATGACCTGCATCATGCCCAGGCCGGCCACGACAATCGCCTTGAGGAGCTGTCGGCGCTCGGTTCGGTCGCGCAGTTCACCCGCCCGGGGCGAGTCCAGATGCGGTCGGTAGCCAAGCGCGGCCAGGCGCGTGGCCACTTGGCTCAGCGGCGTGCGTTCGGGGTCGAAGTGCAGGCGGGCGCGCCCGTCACCGATGTCGATCTGGATTTCGGCCACGCCGTCGAGCTCGCCGACAAAGCGCTTGATCAGCCAGCTGCAGGCCGCGCAGTGGACGTTCTCCAGCACCAGGGTGATCGTCGCCAGCCCCTTGCCGTCAGCGCGCGCATAGTGATGCCGGATGGCGTCACGGTCCCAGGCGCTGTAGTCGCCCGGGCGGTCGGCGGCGTCCGGGCGCTGGGGCAGGGCATCGCGAAAATCGTAATAGCGATCGAGGCCGGCCTGATCGATAAGAGTGGCCACGGCCTGGCAGCCGTGGCAGCACATCGGCCGTGGCTGGCCCGCAATGGTGGCCTGGAGGTCGACGCCGTGGGGCACCGGCTCACCGCAGTGCCAGCACGCCGCCGCAAGGCTCACAGCGGCTCCGGTTCGAGCCCGATCCGGCCGTTGACGGTGCCGGAGTAGCGCCCGGCAAGCCACCAGCTTTGCTGCAGGTCGCTGAGGATGACGCGAGCGCGCCCCGGCGGCGCCATACTGCCCAGCTCGGCCAGCCAGTGCCCGCTATCCACGCGGTGGGCGACCACAGAGATGTCGCGCTCGGCGTTGACCGGGTGCTGAAAGCGCAGCAGCAGCTGTTTCGGCAGCGCTTCGATCTGCAGCGCGTCGAGCACCAGTTCGGCCTGGTTATCGCTCACCAAAAGGCTCGCGCTCAGGCCGAGTTCGGTGGCCCGTGTGCTGCGCTCGCGCGTGTTGACCATCGTCTTGCCCAGCGGCTGGTAGTCGCCGGTCACCATCTGCGGGGCATTGTTGAGGCCGATGATCAGTACGCCGGTGCCCGAAGCCAGGCCCATTACCAGAATTGCCAGGATGAACCACACCCAGAACTCGCGGTACCAGGGGTGCGCTTCATTCGCGCTCACTTCAGGATTCATTCAGTTACTCCAGTGCACGAGCCGGGATGAAGAAGCGGGTTTCGGTCTGGTTGAGCACCGTGCCTTCTGCATCGCTGGTGATGATCATGATTTCATGCATGCCGGCGCGTGCGTTTTCAATTGGCAGGCCAACGGTCAGCGGCTGGTTGGCGACCTCCGACGGGGCGATATTCACCGGCGTGGTCGGCTCGATCACGCGCAGGCCGGTCATGGACTGGCCCTGTACCTCGATGCTGACGGCAAGGTCACGCTCGGTACGGTTGGACAGCTTGAGGGTGTAGGGGTTCTCCAGCGTCTGTTCGGTTACCCGGTGCAGCGCGGTGCGGTCGCGCAGCACGTCCACCAGCAGCGGCTCGCGGCCGGTGAGAACCAGGCCAACCAGCGCGGCAAGCGCCAGCAGTGCAGCCAGATAAATGAAGATACGCGGCCGGAAAATGCGGGTGGGCTTTCCGGTCATGGCGTTTTCGGTGGTGTATCGAATCAGCCCGCGGGGGTAACCCATGCGGTCCATGACGTCATCGCACACGTCAATGCATGCGGCACAGGCAATGCATTCGATCTGCAGGCCGTCGCGAATGTCGATGCCGGTCGGGCAGACCTGCACACAGCCCATGCAATCGATACAGTCGCCCAGGCCCAGCTCGGCCTGGTCGGCTGTCTTCTTGCGCGGGCCGCGTGGCTCTCCGCGGTTGACATCGTAGGAGATGACCAGCGAGTCATCGTCGAACATGGCCGACTGGAAGCGCGCATACGGGCACATGTACTTGCAGACCTGCTCGCGCAGGTAGCCGGCGTTGCCGTAGGTAGCAAAGGCATAGAAGAACAGCCAGAAGGTTTCCCAACCGCCCAGGTTGAACTCGAGCAGGCGCAGGCCGAGGTCGCGGATCGGAACGAAAAAGCCGACGAAGGTGAAACCGGTCCACAGGGCAAAGGTGATCCAGAGGAACTGCTTGGCTGACTTGCGGCCGATCTTTTCGCGGTTCCATGGGCCCTGGTCGAGCTTCATGCGCTTGTTGCGGCGGCCTTCGGTGATGCGCTCGAGCCACAGGAAGACTTCGGTCCAGACCGTCTGCGGGCAGGCGTAGCCGCACCACAGCCGCCCGGCCAGGGCGGTGAAGAAAAACAGCGTCAGCGCGGCCATGGCCAGCAGCAGCGCCAGAATGATCAGATCCTGCGGCCACAGCGTGAGGCCGAAGATGTGGAACTGACGGTTGACCAGATCGAACAGAACGACCTGCTGGCCGTTGATGCTGAGCCAGGGCAACAGGTAATAGAGCCCCAGCAGCACCCACACGGCGATGACCCGCAGGCGGGCAAAGCGGCCCTTGATCTCGCGCGGGTAGACCTTGGCCTGCTTGACGTAGAGCGGAATGGTTTCCTGGCTTGCGCCGTTGCTCATTTATGCATCCTGCTGTTGAAACGACTGGCCGGCCGCAGCAGCAGCCAGGTGAACAGGCTCGAGCCCGCAGTGGCTCCCCAGAACAGGAAAAAGCCGATGGTGTAGCCGGTCATGCGACCGATTTCGAGCTCGGGGAAGGTCATGTCCCGCAGCGTCAGCGGGTCGACGATGGCGAAGAACACGATTGTGGCGATGCCGGCGGCGAAGAACGACGGCCAGAGAATGGCCCCCATGCGCTGGGCCAGGGGGCGCGGCGGAAAATCGATATCAACTCTGGTCATCGTCTTGCTGGCTCAGGCTGAGGACGTAGGCGGCAACCAGCCGGGTGCGGATGTCGCCCAGCAGCTCCTGCTGCGCCGGCATCACGCCGTTGCGGCCTTCGCGAATGGTTTCACGGATGGTGTCCAGGTCGCCGCCATAGGTATAGACGCCGGCGGTCAGGTCGGGTGCACCGAGATGAATGTTGCCGGTGCCGTCCGGGCCGTGGCAGGCGGCACAGTTCTGCTGGAACAGCTTTTTGCCGGCCGCGGCCATGGTGGCGTCGACGCGGTTGCCGGCCAGCTGTTGCGCATATACCGCAACCCGGGTCACGCCCTGTTCACCCAGGCTGTCCCCCAGGGGCGGCATGATCGCCTGACGGCCGGACTGAATCGTCTCCAGCACGCGCTCGGGGCTGCCGCCCCAGATCCAGTGCTGGTCGGTCAGGTTGGGGTAGCCCTCGGCGCCGCGGGCATCCGAGCCGTGGCAGGTCGAGCAATTGTGGGCAAAGACGTTGCGGCCGACACGCAAGGCTTCTGCATTGCCGGTCAGCTGCTCGACGGGTCGGGCGGCGAGCTCGGCAAAGCGGGCACGAAACGCTTCATCGGCGCGTGCCATCTCGGCCTGATACTGATTTTCCTGCGTCCAGCCCAGCGTGCCTTCGTAACGGCCCAGGCCCGGATACAGCACCAGATAACCCAGCGAGAAGATGACGCTGCCGTAAAACAGCCACAGCCACCAGCGCGGCATGGGGTTGTTGTACTCGCGCAGGTCCTCATCCCACACGTGCGTGGTGGTCTCGCCATGCTCGTCATGCGCTTGCGACTGTACGCGCGCGCGGCCGGTGGCGATAAACAACCACACCAGCCCGGCGGTGAAGCCCAGCGTGATGAGGACGACATACCAGTGCCAGAAGGCGCTCATGATGAATTCTCCTTGTCCTTGCGATCGTCAACCTTTTGGCGTTCTTCCTGCCTGCGCCGGTCGTCTTCTTCCAGCGGCAGGTTGGCCTGTTCGTCAAAGTCTTCCTTGCGCTTGATGAAGAACACCCAGATGACGATGGCCACAAAGGCGATCATGGCAATGGCCGTGATCAGTCCGCTGCTCATGAACCGCCTCCCTGCGTGGCTGCGTTGCCGTTGGCAGTGCGCTGGCCGGTCCATTCCGTGCCCAGCCCCTGCAGGTAGGCGATCACCGCTTCCAGCTCGGTGCGGCCGGCAACCTCATCCGCGGCGGCTTCGATCTGCTCGTCGCTGTAGGGGTGGCCCATGCGCTGAAGCACGCGCATGCGCTTCTGGATCGACTGCGGGTCGACGAAGCGCTCGGCCAGCCAGGAGTAGGCCGGCATGTTCGATTCGGGTACCACGGCACGCGGATTCAGCAGGTGCAGCTCGTGCCAGTCGTCGCTGTAGCGTCCGCCCACCCGGGCCAGGTCCGGGCCGGTTCTCTTGGAGCCCCACTGGAACGGGCGGTCATAGACGAACTCGCCGGCGACCGAATAGTGGCCGTAGCGCTCGGTTTCGGCCCGGAACGGACGAATCTGCTGGCTGTGGCAGTTGTAGCAGCCTTCCGAGACGTAGACATCACGGCCGGCCAGGCGCAGCGGGCTGTGGGGCTCAACGCCTTCGGCCGGCTCGACCACGGCGGCCTTGAACATCAGCGGGATGATCTCGACCAGGCCGCCGAAGCTGATGGCGACCACGATCAGGATGGCCATCAGGCCAATGTTCTTTTCGATCTTGTCATGCATGCTAGCCATGAATCATTTCTCTCCTGAGATCAGGCGTGTGCCGGTGCCTTGACCGGCACGTCCAGGTTGTCCGTTTCGCGCATCTGCCAGGTCTTCCAGATGTTGTAGAACATGATGAACATGCCCGAGAGGAAGACGAGTCCGCCCAGCAGGCGCAGCATGTAGTAAGGCTCGGTCTGCTGTAGCGCCTCCACGAAGGTGTAGGTCAGCGTGCCGTCATCGTTGAAGGTGCGCCACATCAGGCCCTGCATCACGCCGGCGATCCACATGGCGGTGATGTAGAGCACCGTGCCGATGGTGGAGACCCAGAAGTGCCACTCGATCAGGCGCGTGGAGTACATCCTGTCGACGCCGAAAACGCGCGGCGCCAGGCCGTAGATCGAGCCGATGGTGATCATGGCCACCCAGCCCAGCGCGCCGGCATGTACGTGACCAATGGTCCAGTCGGTGTAGTGCGACAGCGCGTTGACCGTCTTGATCGACATCATCGGCCCCTCGAAGGTCGACATGCCGTAGAAGCTCAGGGCGACGATCAGGAAGCGCAGGATGGGATCGGTTCGGAGTTTGTGCCAGGCGCCCGAGAGGGTCATGATGCCGTTGATCATGCCGCCCCAGCTGGGCGCAAACAGCATCAGTGAAAAGACCATGCCCAGCGACTGCACCCAGTTAGGCAGCGAGGTGTAGTGCAGGTGGTGTGGCCCGGCCCACATGTAGATCGCGATCAGTGACCAGAAGTGCACGATCGACAGGCGATAGGAATACACCGGCCGCCCGGCCTGCTTGGGCACAAAGTAGTACATCATGCCGAGAAAGCCGGCGGTCAGGAAAAAGCCCACCGCGTTGTGGCCGTACCACCACTGCACCATGGCATCGACCGTGCCGGAATAAATCGGATAGGAGTGCAGCCAGTCGGTGGGAACGGCCAGATTGTTGACAATGTGCAGCACCGCAATCGTCAGGATGTAGGCGCCGAAGAACCAGTTGGCCACGTAGATATGGCGCACCCGACGCTTGGCAATGGTGCCGAAGAACACCACGGCATAGGCCACCCACACCGCGGCGAGCAGAACCGCCACCGGCCAGATCAGTTCGGCGTACTCGCGGCTCATGGTGTAGCCCAGCGGCAGCGTGATCACCGCGCTGACGATGACGACCTGCCAGCCCCAGAACGTGAACGCCGCCAGGCTGTCGGAAAACAGTCGCGTGTGACAGGTGCGCTGGACGACGTAATAGCTGGTGGCAAAGAGTCCGGAGCCGCCAAAGGCGAAGATCACGGCATTGGTATGCAGCGGCCGCAGGCGGCCATAGCTCAGCCAGGGAATGCCGGCCCCGAGCTCGGGCCAGATCAGCTGCGCTGCGATGAGCACGCCGACGAGCATGCCCACGATGCCCCAGATCACCGTTGCCCAGGTGAACTGCCGGACAACGCGGTCGTTATAGGTGGTGGAATTCGCCATTAATGGATCCCTTCAATGGTTGGTCGATACTGAAAAATCGAGTGCTGCAAATTATCGTTAGTGAATGCGGCCGGATTCTTGACCAGAATCAATCCCCGACGCTTCCAGTCGGCCAGGCGGTATGATTGCCGGGATGAGTCCGATCTCCACTTTCCGCTGCCGCTTGCGCTCATGAGCCGACTCAGCGTCAATGACTGGCTGCTGACCGAATCGTTTCGTCATCTGGAAGAGCGTTGCGGTCGCCTGGCTGACCAGGCTGCCGTCGTGGTCGCTCGCGATCGCGGCGGCGACCTGGCGCAGCGCATCCGCGCGCGCGCTGCGGCTCTGGATCCGGCACCGGCCATCCGTGCCGACATTCTTCGTTTGCGCCGGGCCCTGGTCTGGCTGGGTGTTGGCATGGCCGGCCTCGGTGCCCTGGCCGGCGCGATCGCGGCGCGGGCCACGGTGGCCGAAAGTCGCGTCGATATCCTGCTCGCGGCGGCGGCGCTGTTGCTTGTTCCCACCCTGATGTTGTTGCTCTGGGCGGTCTTGATGGCCTGGGGTCACGGCCGCGCCGGCCCCCCCAGCCTGGCGGGCAGCGTTGCCGGTCGCGTGCTGCGGTGGCTGGCGCCAAGGCTGCTTGCTTCGCCGCATGCAGCCGATGTGATGGCGGCCTTCGCTTCGCTGCCGGGTACCGGCTGGGGACGCTGGGTGTTGAGTGCTGTCGGTCACGGATTCTGGCTCGGCTATGCCCTGGGCGCCTTTGGCGCTCTGGTCGTTTTCTTCTCGGTGGTTCAATATGAACTGATATGGGGGACGACGCTGCTCAGTGATTACAGCGTTGTTCAACTGGTGCAGGGGTTGGCGGCCTGGCCGGAAATCCTTGGTTTCATGCCCGAGGCGGATGAAGCCTGGATTGTTGCCGGGCGTGAGGGTGCTGCCGAAGCTACCGCCAGGGCGGAGTGGGCGCGATTCCTTCTCGCCATGATCGCTGCGTGGGCTATTGTACCCCGCGCGTTTCTGTTTGGGGCTTCATTTGGCCTGGCCGTCGTGGCCGGCCGCAGAATGCATCTGGATACCACTCGCCCCGGCTATCTGCGCCTGGCGGGCGATCTGGCCGTGGTCGAGCGCCACGAGCCTGCAGCGAGCCGGCCGCTGCCGCCACACCGGGCGCGCGGGCCGCGACGCCAGAAATCCAATGCCCGCGGCATCCTGGCCGTGGCCGTGGAGCTCGAGCGCGAGGGTGCAACGGGCGCCGGCGTGGTGCCCGGCATCGACGTGATTGATCTGGGGCGCGCCGACGATCGCGCCGGGCGCCTCGCGGCGCTGGAAGCAGCGGCGGGGCGGCGCCGGCCGGCCGCGGCCGTGCTCGGCATCTGCTCGCTGCTGAGAACGCCGGATGCCGGCACCGGTGATTTTCTTGCGCGCCTGGCCGACACCGCTGATGCGCCGCTGTGGCTGGTGCTTGACGAAAACACCCGGCTCGAGGCCCGCGGCGGCGATGCGGCGGCGCGGCGTCGCGACTGGCAGACTCTGGCCGAGCGCGCCGGTGCCCGCGTGGTCATGATTGATCGTGAAGCGCCCGAAGCCGGAGAGCTGGCGCTTTTGCATCGGGCGCTGGGCGCCGAGAGCGAAAACTCGTGAGCAGCGGCCCGCTCAAGGTGGCCATTGTTGGCCATACCAATACCGGCAAGACGTCTCTGGTGCGTACGCTGACGCACGATCGCGATTTTGGTGAAGTCCGTGATGAGTCGGGCACCACCCGCCGGATTGCCCGGGGCGAGCTGGTGGCCGCTGACGGTGCGCGTATCCAGCTCAATGATTCGCCCGGCCTGGAAAATGCGCCGGCACTGCTTGACTGGCTCGATGGCGTGTCCGGCGAGCGTCACGATGGCCCGGCCCGCATTCGTCGATTTCTCGACGACAGCGATGCGGTCGAGCGCTTCGACCACGAAGCCCGGGTACTCGAGTTGATGCTCGCGATGGACGTGGCCCTGTACGTGATCGATGCCCGCGAGCCGGTACTGGAAAAGTATCAGGACGAGCTGGCTGTGCTCGGGCTGTGCGCCAGGCCCATCGTGGCGGTGCTCAATTTTACTGCCTCGGACAGCAGCCGTGAGGCGCAGTGGCGTGATGCTCTGGCCCGGGTTCGCCTGCATACCGTGTTGGCTTTCGATGCCGCCGTGCGTGACCCGGCGACCGAGCTCGCCTTGTTCGAGAAGCTCAAGAGCCAGCTCGATCATCACGCAGACGTGCTGTCAGCCTGGCTTGGCCACCGTCGCGCCGAAGAGCGGCAGCGCAGGCAGGCGGCGCTGGAGGCCATCGCCGCCATGCTGCTTGATGTGGCCGCCTGCGTGCGCGAGATCGAGGCCGGCAGCGAGACCGAGCGTCAGCAGGTCTGGCGCGAGCTGCGGGCAACCATTCACCGGCGCGAGCAGGCCTGTGTCGATACCCTGCTGGAGCTCTACCGTTTCGGACGCGAGGACTATGACGAAGCGGAGTTGCCCGTCAGCGACGGCCGCTGGCATGCTGATCCATTCGACCCCGAAACGCTGCGCCACTATGGCCTGAGGGCTTCGAGCCATGCCGCCGCCGGTGCCGGCGGCGGCGCGCTGGTCGATGTGGCCACCGGCGGGCTGTCGCTGGGTGCCGGCATGCTGGCCGGGGCCGCCCTGGGTGCCGGAACCGGCCTGGTCCGTTCGGCCGGCTCGCGCCTGATCGATCGCCTGCGCGGCCGGGAGCGCATCCAGGTCAGCGATGCCGTCGCCCGCCTGATGGTGGCGCGCTCGGTGGAGTTGCTCGCCGCGCTGATGCATCGCGGCCACGGCAGCCCCGACCGTATCCGCGCCCGGGTTGTGGCTGCTCTGGACAAGCGCCGCCTGCCGCGGGCCGTGCGTCGCGCACGGCACCATCCGGATTGGTCGGCGCTCAACGGCGGCGGCGTTTCGGGCAGCCGCTCGACGGCGCTGGCCGAGCTGGCCGCGGAACTGAATGATTCACTCGAGTCGCTGGCCTGGCCAAAAAGCGGCGCCTGACGCTGTCGCCGAACGCAGCACAAAAAGCGCTGGATTTTGCTCTCGTGTCCACGTATACTGGAAACGTGCCTACGGTAAATGGCGCGTGTGAATTCAGGTTGACCCCTCCCTATCTGGCAGGACATCGCCGAAATCCCATCTTCATCTACCCTGGCGCGTTTATTTTTGTTTTTATACAGGTAGCAAGATCATGGCAACAGGTTCAGTCAAGTGGTTCAACGAAGCCAAGGGCTTCGGTTTCATCAGCCAGGATGATGGCGGCAAGGACGTCTTCGTTCACTTCTCCGCCATCCAGGGCAGCGGCTTCAGAACCCTGGCCGAAGGCCAGAAAGTCACCTTCGATATCCAGGAAGGCCCCAAGGGCCCGCAGGCCGCCAACGTCGAGCCCGCCTGAAGCGAACCGCTTCATGACAGGTAGGAAAGAAAAACCCCGCTGCGGCGGGGTTTTTCTTGTCTGCACGGTCGGTGCGCTAGGACAGGCTGTCGCTGCGATCGTCGGGCGAAGGGGCTCGGCTGCGCTCGGCAGGGCAGTGAAAGGGCCGGCCATCGCGCCCGGCGTGATAGGCAACCTCCCGACCTTCTGTGCGCAGCAGGATGTAGTAGCCCTCGACCAGGGCCTGGGTGTACATCATGCCCTCCTGCGGGCAGCCCATGGCGCCGTTCGCCCAGGTGACGGCCCGGGCCCGAACGGTCTCGATTGCTGCGATTGGTGTGCCGCTGCGTTCCGCCAACGCTTCGCGCGCGGCCTGCACGGCCTCCTCCAGGCTCAGGCTGTTGCCGTTGCTGGCATGCATGTTGATCTCTCCGCTCGATTGCTCGCCTGACGCCGCCGATCCCGTCGGATCCCCGGTCGATTGATCATCGCCGGTGCGGTCTTCGGACTGGCTGCAGGCGCCCAGCGCCAGCACAAGAAACAGCCCGGCGAGCGCGTGCAATGTTTTACTTCCCGTATTCATGGTCCGATGTGCCCATCCATCTGTGTCGATCAGCTTCGATTATGGCACTGCGTGGCCACGCATGACAGCAAGGGCGGGGCAGGTTTCCCGGCCCGACCATCGTCTGCGCGCGGATTTCGTGCGCCCTGTCATTGCGCGGGTTGATTACCAGCGGTGATAGGCCGGATGCCCCGGCTTGACGGCGACGAAGCGACCGCTGGCGGTGGCGCACACCTTGTCACCGGCCGACAGTTCGGCGGCGATGCTGACGATACCCTTGTCGTCGCGGCCTTCGACCCAGGCTTCCAGATGCAGCGGCCCGGAAGACGGCGTCGGCCGCCGGAGCTGAACACCGTAGTCCATGGTGACTGTCGACGGCACGGCTTCGAGCCGGTCTTCCTGCATCAGGTGCCAGGCCGCGGTCCAGTTCATGTGGCAGTCGAGCAGGGTGCCGATGATGCCGCCGTTGATAACGCCGGGAAAAGCCTCGTGGTGGGCTTCTGGCTGCCAGTCAGCGGTCATGCGCTCGCCTTCGACGAAGGAGCGGATGCGCAGGCCCTGCTCGTTGGCCGGCCCGCAGCCAAAGCAGATGCTCTCCGGCGCCAGCTGTTCCTGAATGCTCTTGTTGCTCATTGAGGTCTCCTTGCTCAGGCCCCGATCGCGAAGCTCCGGGCCTTCAGTTGTTGATGGTATAGCTTAGATCAACGCCGGTGTCGCGTTCGCCCGAGACCACGCGCACACCCCAGCGTGTGGACAGCTCGTAGCGGCCCGACAGCACGTTGCCGGTCTCGAACAGACCCACGCCATAGCTGACGAACAGGCGCGGCAGCAGATAGAAACCGACGTTGAGTGCACCCTGGCCCCCGGCCTGGTCGAAGTCCGAGCCCGTGACTACATAGGCCAGTGCTTTTTCCTGGCTGGTCGGTGGATCGGTGTAGAGCTCGATGTGCGGGTTGCGGGCGTTTCCGGTGATTTCGACCCCGGCGGTTTCCACTTCCGGATCGCCGAAGATGTCGCGCACGGCGCGGATATCCAGGCGCGGATTATCAGTCGGCTCGCCGGTGAAGATGACTTCGCCGTCGTTGATCTCGAGGTTCTGGCCGTAGGCGCGGTAGGCGCCCTCGGGCAGACGGATGGCACCGCGGCTTTCGGGCTTGGGCGGTCCGTTCCATGCCAGCTCCAGGCCGCCGGCGAGTTCGGTGCGGAATCCTTCCATGGCCAGGCTGGCGTTGTCGCCCAGGTCAATGCCCAGCCGGCCTTCGATTCGCCGCTTGACTGCATTCCCGGCCGCCTCCTGTTCGTCTTGCTCACCGGCAATCTCGACGTCGGGAGAGGGCTGGACGCGCTCGGCCGCGCCGGGCGGCAACCCGCCGCGCAGCCGGTCGATGTGGATATCGCCGTTGATACTGACCTGGTCGGGCTGCAGATCAAGGCTGACCTGCGGGCTGGCAGCCAGTTCCAGCCAGTCGGCGCCGGCAAACTTGAATTGCTCGCCTTCGATCCGGCTTTCCAGGCGCCAGCCGTCATCGCCCAGGCGGGCCTGCCCGGACAGACTCAGCTGGCCGTCGCCCGATCGCGCCCGGCCTTCGAGAGTGGCGCGATCGGCCGAGCCCGACAGCGCCAGGTGAATGTCGTGGATGTTCAGGCCGAAGGGTGCGTGCACCACCTCGCCGTTATCGACGGCCACGCGACCGCTGATCGAGGGCCCGGTGATCGGGCCGGTCACCTCGATCCGGCCGTTGGCGGAGCCGCCGATGCGGTCGATCCGCGGGATCAGGTGCGCAAACGCGGCGATGTTGGGCAGATCGAGCCTGGCCTCGCCTTCGAGCCGAGTGTCAGCCAGCTTGCGTAAATCGACCACATGCGCCTGGCCGTTGATCGTGGTCTGGCCTTCCAGGCGTAGCTGCAGGCCCGCCAGCAGCCCGGTGTCATCGGTCGGTTCGAGGTCGAGCCGCAGCGCGTCGATGGTCAGCAGCTCCTCTTCGTCGCCAATGGCCTGGAGTTCGCCGGCGCTCATTTCGAGCCCGCCTTCCACCCGCGACAGGCCAGCCTGGTCCCAGGCCGCTTCGACCTTGCCGGAGAGGGTGTTGGTCAGCGAAATGACCGGGTCGAGCGGCAGCAGCAGAAGGTCCATGGGCACCTGCTCGATACGGGTGGCGACACGACCTTCCGCGCCTGCCTCGAGGTGCTCGAGGCAGAGCCGCGCCGGCGTGTCGGCCGCGGTGGTCAGGCAGGCTGTTTTGGCCACGATGCGCCCGGCGGACCAGGCCAGGGGCAGCGCGGCAGCCAGCCGCCAGTCGCCGGCCACGGTCTCGCCCAGATACAGGCGCGTGATCTCGCCCTGCCATTCCGGCGCTCCCTCCAGGCAGTCGACGAGCTGGCCGCCCATGGCCAGGTTGAGATTGCCGCGGGAGCCGGAGGTGGTGAGCTCGAGTCGATGCGACTGACAGCCGCCACCCAGGGTGAGCTCCAGCCGCTCGATGCGCTCCCAGGGCTGGAGGTCGAGGTTGGTGGCGGTGATGTTCAGGTCCATTGCCGGCTGATCCAGCCACGCAAGCCCCAGATCGACATCGGCCTGCTCCAGTTTGTAGCCCTGGTAGCGCAGCTCGTCGAGCTGGCCGCTGAGATCGAGCTGACCTTTGCCGGGCCGAAGCTGGCCGGCCAGGTGGATTTCGCCGGCCAGCTCGGGCCAGAGTTGATCAAGCGAGGCTGCATTCAGGTCGATCCGCAGGGCTTCTGCGTCTTCGCTGTCGAGGGCAATGCGGTTGTTGCCCAACTGCAGCTGCAGATCGGCCGCTTCCGGGTGATCGCCCGCCCATGCCAGCTGCCCCGACCCGGTCAGCGCCTGGCCACGAAGACGACCGCTGAGCTCGTCGAGCCCAACGGTCAGCTGCCAGTGGTCATCGCGGGCCAGGCTGATTGCAGCGCGGCCGTCGATCCGCCCGGGCAGTTGGCTGACCAGAACGCCGGGGTCGAATCCGTCGAGCACCAGGTTGACCTCGGCGGCCAGTGCAGGCTGCCAGGCCACGCGACCGTCCAGCGCCAGCGATCCGTGCTCTCCGGCGGTGATGGTCAGCTGCCGGATGCGGGCGGTCTCGCGCGTTCCGCTGGCGCTGGCCTCGATGTGCGCGGCCGGCGTCCGTGGCGATTGCACCATGGCTTCGATGCGAGCCCGCCAGTCGCTGATCTGTCCGGTGACATGAATTTGGCCGGACTCGCTGGCCACCAGTGGCTCGACATCATCAGTGACTGGCGGCCAGGCAAACTGCTGCCATTCGAGCGTGGCGTTGACGTGGTCGCCGGCCGGGTCGATGCGGCCGCTGCCGGTCACCTTCAGATCCCCCGGGTTGGCGCGCAGGGAAAGCGACTCGACTGCAATCACGCCCTCTTGCGTGGCCACCGCCAGCTCGCCGCTGATGCGGCCCTGATTGGGCCACTGGGGGTACAGCGGCGTGAGGTCGAGAGATTCGATTTGCAGGCTGGCGCGGGAAGCCGGCGCCGATTCGCTCCAGTCGAGCTGGCCGTGGCCGCTGATCCGGCCGTCGAGCAGTTGCGCGTCGAGCGTTTCGATGGTCAGCGACTGGGTGCCACCCGACAGCGCCAGCGAGTACTCGCCGGGCGGAATGTCCGGGCCGCTCACTCGCGCGCTGGAGTTGGCTTGCCAGTCCTCCGGCTGGCCGTCGAGCGAGACCACCATGTCGTCAACGTTCACGGGCAGGCCGGGCCAGCCGCTCAGTTTGCCGGTGACTCTGGCCTCGATGGCGGGTGATTGGAGCAGATCGCGCAGCCTGCCGCTGCCTTCGAGCCGGGCCGGGCCTGCTGTCGACAGCTCGATATCAAGCGCCGCCGGGCGGCCGGCCAATGTGATGTGTCCGGACTGCGTTGTGCCCTCCTCGAGGGGCACCTCCACTTCGATGTCGAGTCGGCCCTGGCCCTGGCGCTCGAGCGCCCAGTGCCCTGCGGCGCTGGCGCGTCCGGTTTCGCTTGCAACGGCAAGTCGATCGAGCTCGAGACGGTCGCCGTAACGCCCGGCCAGCCCGATATGGTCGATGCGCAGCGGTTCGCTGCCGGCGTGGATGGTCAGCTGCCGCAGGTCGAGCTCTTCGACGACGATGTCGATCGGACTGGCCAGCGCCGAGAGATCGAAGGCTGACTCGGCCTTTTCTTCTGCAGGTGCTTGAGCCTGTGGCGGGTGAATGTCGATGCCGCGGCCGCGCAGGCGGCGAACCACCACGCGCGGACCGGAGAACAGCTCCACGCGCGCGGCCAGTTCCAGCTGATCGGCGCTGACCCGCATGCCGGCGTGGGCAAAGTCGACGCCCTGCAGGGTGAGGCCCGAAGCCAGGCCGCCGGCGAAAGCGTCGTAATCGAGGCGTTCGACAAACCCGCTCGCGCGGGCAACGGCCCAGCGGGCGCCGCTTTCGGTATGCGTCAGCCACAGCCAGGCTGCCGTTGCCAACAACAGCAGGGTCAGTATGGCAATACCAATGATGCTCAGCCACTTTTTCATAGCAGTTGCGTGCCGATGGTGAAGTGCAGACGCCAGGGGTCATCGACTTCGTCGAGGGCCTGGGCGATGTCGATGCGAATCGGGCCGATCATCGTATACCAGCGGAAACCCACGCCGACGCCGCGCTTGAGCTTGCGTTGGCTGAAATCGTTGAAAGCGTTGCCGATATCGGCAAAGGCCGCCAGCGACCAGTTCTGTCCGACGCGGTATTCGTATTCGACCGACCCGACCAGCAGGTGATTGGCGCCGTTGCGGTTGGTGCTCAGCTTCTCGTAGCCATAGCCGCGCACCGTTCTGTCGCCCCCGGTCTTGAAGCGGTAGCGCTCGGGCACTTCGGTGAGCGTCAGATCCAGGCGGCGATCGTCCAGGTCGATGTCGAGGCGGCGGGTGTCGGCTTCGGTATAGCCCGCCTCGCCGCGCAGCATCAGCTTGTGACGCTCGCCAAAAATCAGGTGCCACTGCCCGCTCAGCCAGGCCTGGGCAAAGCTGACATCCGAGCCGGCTGACTCGTGCGCGCCGATGAGGTGCGCCTGCCATACCGAGCCGCTGGCGTTGAAGCCCGCGCCTCGTATCCGGGGCAGTCGCCAGCGTCCGCCGAAGGCGACGACGCGGCTTTCGGTATTCAGATAAGGGCGCAGCTCGGGGTTGGCCTCGAGCAGGGCGTCGTTCTCGCGGCTGAAGGAGCCTTCGCGAAGGGCATCAAAGGACTCGTTGAGAAGCGAAACGAACAGCCGCTCTTCCAGCCCCTGATAGCGCTTTGACCAGAGCTTGCGTTCCTGAAGTCGGCCGAAGGTCAGCTGGGTCTGATCGCGGCGGCCGTTGAAAGCTTCGAACACCGGTTCGATACGGTCTTCGTCGTAGAAGCGGAAATCATCCTGCTCGCTGCGCAGCGTGGTGCCGGCGGTCAGAAACTCCGAGGGCTGATCACCGCGCGGGCGGCGATATTCGCTCTGAAAGACATACTCCCGCCGGTATTGCTGAGCGCCGAGTGCGGCTTCCAGGCGGTCGCCGCGCGCGCTCAGGTAGTGGCGCGTCCAGCCCAGCTGCATCCTTGCGCCGGTGTCGGTGCCGAACCCCAGGGTGGCGCGCCAGGTGTTGGGCGACCGGGTTTCCAGCCGGTAGACCAGATCGACGCAATGCCGCTCATCGTCGCGCTCGGTATCGACAACCACGCGGTCGAACAGGCCGGAGCGCACCAGTGCTTCGCGCTGTCGATCGAGCCGCTCGATGCTGTAGGGCTCGTCGGGCTCCAGGATGTGAAGGCGTTCCATCAGCGATTCGCTGAAGGGTTGTTCAGGCGCCATATAGCGGCCGAAGCGGTAGCGGGGGCCGGTATTGAAGACGATGTGGATATCAGCCTTTTCGCGCTCGGCGCCGACCGTGACGCGTCGTTTCTCGAAGCGGGCCTGAAAGTAGCCGCGTTCCTCGGCCAATTGCGTGAGCCGTCGCCAGGCTTGTTCCCAGGCGGGGTGGTGGAGCCGGTCGCCGGACTGCAGCGGCCATTGTTCACGCCACCGCTTCAGCTCGGGGTCGTCACGGCCATCGCCTTGCAGTTCGATGTTCACCGTGTCGATCGATACCGGCGGGCCGGGCTTGATGTTCAGGCGGGCCTGCCAGTGCTGGCTGTCGTCCTCGGGCTCGATCAGGCGCACCTGGATGTCGGCGCGATAGTATCCGTACGGCCTGAGTGCCTGTTCGACCTCCGAACGCGCATCACCGGCGAGCTGGCGCAGGCGCCACAGCGACAGCTCGTCAAGTTTTTCAGCCTGGACCAGCGAGACGGATGCGCGCACGTTGGCCAGCAGACCGCCCGCCACGCCGCTGATTTCGGTGGAAACAGTGGCCGCCCTGGTCAGGCCGCTGCCAAGCAGCATGGTCAGCAAGAGCAGGGCCGACAGCAGTCTGGCGGTCATGCAATCTCCCGGAAAGTCGAATTCTTATGGTAACCCTCCGACAGTGAGTGCGGCTTGATGTTCAGGCCGTGCGCGCCCAGGCATTCTGGCGCCGGTCGAGCTGGCGATAGCCGATGGCTTCGCTGAGATGGCGCGCCTCGATGCGCTCGCTGGCGTCGAGGTCGGCAATGGTGCGCGCCACGCGCACAATGCGATGGTGGGCGCGCGCCGAAAGGCGCAGCTTCTCGCAGGCGGCCTCGAGCAGCGTGGCCTGGTGGGCATCGAGCGCGCAGTGCTCGCGAATCCCGCCGACATCCAGCTGTGCATTGACCCCGCCGCGCCGCGCCTGAATGGCTCTTGCCGCGAGAACGCGCTGCCGGACGTCGGCTGACGACTCGCCGGGCGGCAGGTCCTTGAGCGACTGGCGCGGCACTTCCACGTGCAGATCGATGCGGTCGAGCAGCGGGCCGGAAATGCGATCGCGGTAGCGCCGGATCTGATCGGGCGTACAGGCGCAGCGGCCTGACGGATCGCCCTCGTAGCCGCAGGGGCAGGGATTCATCGCGGCCACCAGCATGAAACGGGCCGGGAACTCCGCCTGAACGGCGGCGCGCGAGATGATCACGCGGCCCGACTCCAGCGGCTCGCGCAGCACCTCGAGCACGTGGCGCGAGAACTCCGGCAGCTCGTCGAGAAACAGCACGCCGCCGTGGGCCAGGGAGATCTCGCCGGGGCGCGGTTTCGAGCCGCCGCCGACCAGCGCCACGCCCGAGGCGGTGTGGTGCGGCGAGCGGAACTTGCGCTGGCGCCAGGTGGGCGGGTCGAGTTCATGGCCCACGACCGAGGCAATGGCGGCCGCCTCCAGGGCCTCGGTTTCTTCCATCGGCGGCATGATGCCGGGCAGGCGCGAGGCCAGCAGGGTCTTGCCGGTGCCCGGCGGGCCGATCAGCAAGAGGTTGTGGCCGCCGGCGGCGGCGATTTCCAGCGCCCGGCGCGCGCGGTGCTGACCGAGCACGTCGGCCAGGTCGGGCCCGGCGATGTCCTTGAAGCCCGACACCGGCTCGGCCCGCGGCAGGGGCTGTCGGCCGTTGAGTGCTTCGGCGACCTCGCACAGGGACTCGGCCAGATAGATCTCGGCATCGGCCACCAGCCCGGCTTCTTCGGCGTTGGCGCGCGGCAGGATCAGCTTGCGGCCCTGTTCGCGGGCGCGCAGGATGGCCGGCAGCGCTCCCTTGATCGCGCGCAGTCGCCCGGTCAGCGACAGCTCGCCGAGAAACTCCCAGCCTCCGAGATCATCATCGGGCACCTGCCCGGAGGCGGCGAGCACGCCCACGGCGATCGGCAGATCGAAGCGCGAGCCCTCCTTGGGCAGGTCGGCCGGCGCCAGCGACACCGTGGTGCGCCAGGAGGGCAGATCGAACTCCGAGTTCTTGAGCGCGGCGCGCACCCGGTCCTTGCTCTCGCGCACGGCGGTCTCGGGCAGGCCGACGATGGCGAACATCGGCAAACCCGGCGACAGGTTGACCTCGCAGAGCACCTGCGGCGCCTCGATGCCGACAGCGGCGCGTGATTGGACGGTGGCCAGGCCCATCCTGATTCCTTTGCCCGAAGTCTGACCTGGATCCTGGCCTGTTCGGGGCAGCGATGAAATGGGTCGACCGCGCCATGGCCTGTAGGAAATCTGCTATTCGTGGCTTGCCGGGCCCTTGTCTGTCTGGCCGGCGAGCGGATGATCGGGCCGTTTCTGACTGCAGAAGACGATCACGGAATCGCCAATGATTCCAGACTCCCTTGCCTGGTCGCTGCAATGCCGGGTCTGCATGCCGGTGACGCTCGATATCATCTCCGGCAGATCGCCCCCGAAGTCGGTGAAGACAAGCGAACCCTCCGGGTCAACGGGGTTTCCATGGTGCTCCGGTTCAAGCACGTGCACGATGCGTCCCTGTTGTTCGTATGCCCGCGTTCTCGTCTTCGCGGCGGGATACCAGGGGATCGTGAATACATGGCGGCCTCCGGGGCGAAGGACGCGGGCGATTTCCCGGAAGGCGCTTGCCGGATTCGCGACGTGCTCGAGCACGTCCTGGGTAATAACCAGATCGAACTGCTCGTCCGGATAGGTCAGGTATTCCAGGTTTTCGTTGCGGTAGCCCCTGATGGTTGTGCCCGGTTTCGCACTTGGGAAATAGTGGGTTGTTTCATAAAACTCGAACCGCCGGCGAAATTGCCGGGCGACGTGCTCTACCGGCGCCACTTCCAGCACGCGAGCGTCTTGTCTGGTCTCGAGTCGAGTCTGAAGGAAGTGAGCCAGCGCGCGCTGGCGAGCCGATGAGCGGCAGCGAATGCACTTCAGGTCTTCTCGATACCATGACCCGACGGGAATAAAGACGCTGCGCTTGTTGCACACGGGGCACCAGCCGCCAAGCGCCTTGCCGGTCAGGGTGTTCATCGCTGCGGTGATCAAGCGGCGTGTTTTGATGAAGTCCTCCCGAGTTCTCCGATTCTGTAGATGGACAGCGGATCATGCTGCCGCGCCGCGTCCGCAGTCGGCAGGGTGAGTGGCGGGGTAAACCGCAGGACTGCTGGCCGACTGCAATGTGAATTGTACTCAGCTGCGCTTTTGCGCCTGTAGCTGTAGTTGCCGGTGCGTGCGCAATGGAAGCCAGAAGCAGATCAGAGCGATCGGGTACTGAACCAGAAAAGCAATTGGGAATTACCGGTCCTTCAGGTTCAGGCGAGCGCGGATTTGCCGGGTGTCCTGGCCGGTGTAGGGAGCTGCCCGCTCCGTGCTCAGACTTGAGTCGGAAAACACGATCGGGGTGCGCACGCCGGGCGCACGGCCATCTTCAAGGTGGGGTGCGGCAAGATCCAGTTGCAGCTGGCGGTGGCGCACCTGGGGATCTTCGAAGGCTTCAGCCAGCGTATTGACCGGGCCGGCCGGAATCAGCTCTTGTTCCAGCTGGTGGAGCAGCAAGTCGCGCTCCCGTTCGGCAAAGACCTGCTCCAGAAGATGTATCAGCTCCTCACGGTGGCGCACCCGCGCGGCGTTGGTGGCAAAGCGGCTGTTGCTGGCGATTTCGGGCCGCTCCAGAACCTGGCACAGGCGATCGAACTGGGCATCGTTGCCAACCGCCAGCATGATGTAGCCGTCGGCCGTGGCAAAGACCTGATACGGCACGATATTGGGGTGTGCCGTACCCAGCCTGCCAGACGACTGGCCGGAGACCAGGTAGTTGAGGTTCTGGTTGGCCAGCGAGGCCAGCATGCAGTCCATCAGCGAAATATCAATCTGTTGTCCACGACCGGTTCTTTTTCGCTGCGTCAGCGCTGCTTGAATACCGATGACGCCGTACAGGCCTGACAGAATATCCGCGATGGCCACGCCAACTTTTACTGGCGGCCCGCCAGCGTCGCCGGTAATGGACATCAGCCCACTCATGGCCTGGATAATGGCGTCATAGCCGGCGCGTTGGGCATACGGGCCGTCTTGGCCGAAGCCGGTGATGGAGCAGTAGACCAGCCCGGGGTTGAGCTCTTGCAGCGTGGGGTAGTCCAGTCCGAAGCGGGCGAGGCTTCCGACCCTGAAGTTTTCAACCAACACGTCAGCGTCGGCAACAAGTTGGCGCAGCACTTCAAGATCGTCCGGATTGTTGAAGTCAGCCACGATGGATTTCTTGCCGCGATTGCAGCTGTGGAAATAGGCGGCATCGCTTCCTTTCCCGCCAGAAAGGGCAATATCAGGTGGCCCCCAGCGGCGGGTATCGTCGCCGGCTGGCGACTCCACCTTGATTACCTCGGCACCCAGGTCGGCCAGCGTCTGGCCAATCCATGGCCCGGCCAGAATACGAGCCAGTTCAATGACCTTCAAGCCTGCCAAGGGCGACGATTCGTCTCGCATTGCATGTCTTTCCAGTAGGTCTGATGGCATTCTGGCAGCTTGAGAACGTAGCGGGCAAATCGAAGGCCGGTCTGGCTCTAATGGTCATGCGCATCTGGCGCTATGGGCAACGCAATCTGGCCTGCACACTGGACTCATTCGCTTCCCGTGGCCGGCCAGCGTTTGCGCTGCTGCTGTGATTTGTCTGCAGCAACGATGCAGCAAGCCGCGACCAGCTGGACGGCCGGGTGAGCAACACGGACATCGAGTTCAAATACTTTCGGAGCTGGAAAACATGACCACCAATACGGATCTTCACAAGCGTCGCATGGCGGCACTTCCGCGCGGGCTGGCTACGGCCATGCCGGTCTTTGTCAGCAAGGCAGGCATCGAGAGCGAAGGTCTTGTAGACCGCGCCTTGAAAATTGGTCTTGAGGTTCGCGCCCGGCGCGACGACCTGCGTCCGATTGGCAATATACGCGGCAAGGGCTCCATGCTGGCGCTTGATCTGCTGGAGTCCCGTAACAGCAGCAAGGGTGATCCTGCAGCTACGCAGGCTGTGTTGCAGCGCGCCCACTCTCTGGGGCTGATCCTGTTGAGCCCCCGCCGCGGCACTCCGGCAGGCCATGTCCGGTACGGTGCTTGTATACAACACGGTTCATGGTGATCCGTGCACGCTCTGGATTCTTGCCGATGGCCGGATGCGAGGTGTGGCTGGTCAGGCTGACGATGACTCTGATCGCGGCCGATGGTGGGGGAAGGGGCGCTGGTATCGTCAGTGGCAGCGCTGGGCTTATGCAGAAGCCTATGGTTTATGGGTGGTCATTGATGGCGACCAGTTGCGCTGGTATGACGATCAGGTTTGCTGGCCGATACGGCTGTGATCAGTCGCAGTTGCGCGGTTGATTGAAACCCGGCTCACTCTACGAGAAAAAAGGACGGCAAGCTTTATAACACTACTCCAGTCATTGATCCGGACGGTAACCTCATCGCGCGTTACCGCAAGGTCTTGGCGCTGCTCAGGCCGTTGGGACATGCTGACAAGATGAGGGCAGCCTGTGCGTCCTGGCCAGGAAAGTCGGAGCCGAGCGAAACCTGGGTTTATCACTCCTCGGACACCTGCCTGCTGTGCCCCGTTTCGCGGGCAAGCGACTGCAAGATTGCGCTTGGTCCGGTTCGATAAAACCGAACGCCTGGAAGAATGTTCCCAATCCGGAGCACTTTCCCCGAGCGGTCCGATGCCGTCTATAGAGAACGAGTCATGCCGCCGTGCTGCATCTTCTATTGTGACGATGGAACGCGAGTTCTTGTTCTTCAGGCCATGCAGGAGAGCGGCAGCGTTGCCCATACATGCCTGGCGGCAGCGATTGTTATTGGCTCGGCAGATCCAGTCGTCGCTCGGCGACCCTTTCAGTCGCGCAGCTTGCTCTCTCTGACGCGGTGCTCCTCACCGGTATTGATATCGAAGTCGTCTCGCTCCATCGGAGGTTCGGTCGTGGTGAGGTCGCCGGAAGCCCAGGCGGTCTTGAGCGCTTTGCTCTCCGAGGCGAACCCCTTGATCAGGGCGAACATCATCACGAAGACCATGAGGAAGATGGGTAGCCCGATCACGGTGATTACCGCCTGCAGTGCCGTCAGTGCCTCAGCGCCTCCCAGCCAGATCAGCGCGGCGGCCAGGATGCCCTCGGAGGCGCCCCAGAAAACCCGCTGGCGCGTCGGACCCGCATCCGCGTCACCGGCGCAGAGCATGTCGACGACCAGCGAGGCAGAGTCGGAGGAGGTGGCGAAGAACAGCGCGGCGATGACTACGGCCAGTCCCTGGGTGAGGGTCGCGGCGGGGAAGTTCTCGAAGAACGCGAACATCGCCAGCGGTACGCTTTCGTTGACTGCAGCCGCGAGCGCGCCGCCGTCGCCGCCGATGCCGTCGATGCGCATGGCCGACCAGCCGAAGATGGCGAACCACACGAGGGTGAAGGCCGAGGGTGCCGCCAGCACGCCCGCGATGAACTGCCGGACGGTGCGGCCCTTGGAGATGCGGGCGAGGAATACGCCCATGAAGGGCGACCAGGTGACCGTCCAGGTCCAGTAAAAAACGGTCCATTGACCCTGCCAGCCCCATCCGTCGGGGCTGGTGTAGGGTGCCATCGAATCATTCCAGAACATCAGACCGGGCAGGCGGGAGGCATAGATGCCGACCGTCTCGACGATGCTGCGCAGCAGAAAGACGGTCTCCCCGAAGAACAGCACGAACAGCATCAGTCCGATGGCCATGAGGATGTTGATGTCGGATAGCCGTTTCACGCCCTTGTCCAGGCCGACGACGATCGAGCATACGGCCGTGATTGTCAGCACGGTGATGATGACAAGGCGCAGGCCGGTGTTGTCGGTCAGGCCAGTGAGCTCGCTCAACCCGGCCGACACCTGCTGGGTGCCCAGGCCGAGGGAAACGGCCAGGCCGAACAGCGTCCCCAGCACGGCGAAGATGTCGATGGTCTTGCCGATGGGGCCGTAGATCCGGTCCTCGAGGAAAGGGTAGAACACCGAGCTGACGCGCATCGGCAGATCGTAGCGGTAGATGAAGTAGCCGAACGCCAGGCCCGGGAGGGTGAAGATCGCCCAGGTGTGCAGGCCCAGGTGATAGATCGCGAAGCCCATCGCGTCGTTGGCCGCCTCCACGCTGTAGGGCTCCACCCCCGACAGCGGCGGGTTCGAGAAGTGGGACATCGGCTCGGCCACCCCCCAGAACATCAGGACCGTGCCGATGCCGCCGGCGAACAGCATCGCGAACCACGACATGTTGCTGTACTCCGGCCGGGCGTCGGCTCCGCCCAGGCGCAGGCTGCCGTATTTGCTCGCGGCAGCGCCGACCAGGAAGATCAGCCAGATCGACACCCCGACGATGAAGAACCAGCCCAGGTTGGTCACCACCCAGGCCCTGGCGGCGGCAAAGCTGGCGCCGATCGGACCGGGGAAGATCAGCAGCAGGATCAGGAACAGCACCATCAGCCCGGCGGACCAGAAGAAGATATCGGGGCTGGTGCGCAGCTTCAGTCGTTTGGCCAGACGGTCCAACATGCGAACTCCCTCATGTCGTGGCGGATCAGGAGTCACAGCACCCACCCCGCATGCGCGCAGTTTAAACGCCCTGTTTCCGCAAGTCCAAGAGCATTCCCGGGGATGAACGGCCCGCGACTGTGCCGCGAACGCTTCCGCTCGAGCAAGCTGCAGTGATGCTCAGGTCGGCTCGTGGTTGTGCAATTGTCGATGCGTGCGCAATAGAAACCAGACGCCGATCAGAGCGACCGGGTACTGAACCAGAAAGGCGATGCGGAAGTGGCCCAGAGAGTACAGCGCCTGCGCGCCGGTGGTGCCGGCAGCCAGCTGCTGCCAGTCGAGCATCAACCCGATCATCAGGATCAGGGCCACGGCCGGGACAAAGCCGCCCATGTTGACGATGCCGTTGGCCGAACCCAGGCTTTCGGGCCGATTGCCTGACAGCGCGTGGTCGAAGCCGAGCACGCCGCTGGGAATGGTCACGCCCATGGCGATGAGCAGCACGATCAGAAGCCAGAAGGGCGGCTGGCCGGGCCAGGCGAGCAGCAGCGTCCAGATCAGCCCGTAGCCGCTGACGACGCTCAGGATCAGACGGTTGCGGGCGGTCGGGAAGCGGGCGGAAAAAAGGCCGAGCAGCGGGCCGGCCACGGCGCCGGTGACCACCACGATGACCAGCAGGTAGGCGGCCAGGTCGGGCCCGTGCCCAAGACCATAGACCATGAAGGGATAGCCCCACATCAGCATGAACATGAAGCCCGAGGCCTGCGCCGTCCAGGTGGTCCAGAAGCCCAGCCGGGTGCCGGGTTCGGAAATGGCCTGGCCCAGCAGCGCCAGCGCGCGCTCGGGCGGGCGGTTCGAGCGCGTCAACGCGCCCTGGGGCGTGCCGGCGGGAATGCCGATGATCAGCACGATCAGGGCAATCACCGAACAGGACGCCGCGCTCAGGAAAGCGGTGGTCCAGCCCGACTGGTTGAGCAGCCAGGCGAACGGCACCGCGGAAAGAATCTGACCGATCTGGCCCAGGCTGCCGATCCACTGGAACAGCGACGACAGGATGGATCCTGAAAACCACGCCGCCGTGAGCCGCACCAGCGAGGCAAATATCATGGCATCACCGGCGCCTACGAGAATGCGCCCGCACACCGCCAGCACGATGTCGGGGGCAAAGCCGACCAGGGCCTGGCCGACGAGCATGATGGCGGTGCCGCCGATCAGCAGCCGGCGCGAGCCGATGCGGTCGATCAGAATGCCGACGGGAATCTGCATGACGGCATAGATGGCCAGCTGCAGCACGCCCAGCGACGAGAGCAGTGCGGCGTCGACCTCGAAGCGATCGGTGGCGGCTACCCCGGCCACACCTAGAGTGGTGCGCTGCATGACGGCAACGATGTAGGCAAACACCCCGACCGCATAGACTACCCAGGCGCGCAGCGACTGCCCGCCCGACGGGATGGCGTCGCTGGCGGAGGTCGTGTTCCTGTGATTGCCCTCAGGCGGTGTTTGCCCGGTCGATCCGGGAATGGTTGATTTGCCCACAGCTCTGCCGCCGATTGTTTGAAAAGTTCGAAAACGAAAGCAGCCAATGGTACGTGGAAAAGGCCGGCCTGGCGCTATCATTGAGCGACATCTTTGACCCAGTGGCGCGGCAAGCCCCGTCTCTTCAGGGCGGGGAAGGATAGCGCCCGCGTTCTCAGGCTTTGAGAAAACCTTGATATAGACTGCCTCCATGCAGCGACTTCAGGCCTTCAAATACGAGCTACGCCCCAACGGCGAACAGGAGCAGCAAATGCGCCGCTTCGCCGGGTCGTGCCGGTTCGTCTACAACCGGGCGTTGGCGCTTCAGAAGGAGCGCTACCAGGCCAGGGGGAAGAAGCTCGGCTACACCGGTCTGTGCAAAGAGCTCACCGCCTGGCGGAATAGCGCGGAAACACCCTGGCTGATGAATGCACCCGTCCACCCCTTGCAGCAGGCCCTCAAAGACCTCGAGCGCGCCTACACCAACTTCTTCGCCGGCCGGGCCCGCTTTCCGCGATTCCGGAAAAAGGGTCGCGGTGAGCGCTTCCGTTATCCCGACCCGAAGCAGATCAAGCTCGATCAGGGCAACAGCCGCGTCTTCCTGCCCAAGCTCGGCTGGCTGCGCTATCGCAACAGCCGGGACCTACTGGGCGAGCTGCGCAATGTCACCGTCAGTCAGTCCGGTGGCCGCTGGTTTATCTCGATCCAGACCGAACGTGAGGTCGAGCGGCCCATTCCGCACGGCGGGGCGATCGGCATCGACATGGGAATTGCCCGCTTCGCCACGCTGTCGGACGGCACGTTTTACGCACCACTCAACAGTCTCAAGCGGCACGAGACTGCATTGCGCAAAGCGCAGCGAGCGATGAGCCGTAAAAGCAAATTCAGCAACAACTGGAAGAAGGCAAAAGCCCGTGTCCAGCGTATCCATGCCCGCATCGGCAATGCCCGCCGCGACTACCTGCACAAAGCCACGACCACGATCAGCCAAAACCACGCGATGGTGTGTATCGAGGACTTGCAGGTGCGGAATATGTCCAAGTCGGCGGCCTCCAGCACCGAGCAGCCGGGCAAGAGCGTTCGGGCCAAGTCCGGCCTGAACAGGTCCATCCTCGATCAGGGCTGGTTCGAGTTCCGCCGCCAACTGGGCTACAAGCTGGCGTGGAACGGCGGCTGGCTCATCGCCGTACCGCCGCACAACACCAGCCGGACCTGCCCGGCGTGTGGCCACGTCTCGGCCGACAACCGCCGGACGCAAGAGCGGTTCGCCTGCGTCGAATGCGGCTTCGAGGGCCATGCCGATGAGGTCGCGGCCGTCAATGTTCTCAGGGCAGGACATGCCCGTTGCGCCTGTGAAGTGAGCGATGCACCAATGTCGCCAGCAGCAGGAACCCACCGAAGCGACTCAGGCAAGGCTCAATGCCGCGCCTGAGCGCCGTAGGAATCTCCGGCATTCATGCCGGGGAGGATGTCAAGCATCAGGGAGAGCAAGCATGTCAAGCAGACCACTGCGTTGGTTGTCGTTGATCCTGGCCGGCCTGATCGTGGCTGCCTGTGCGGCCCAGCCGCAGCCCGATAGCACCTCTTCCGACGAGCTCACCATGGGCCAGCGCCTGGAAGGCCTGCTGTTCTGGAGCCAGCAGCAGCGCGACGAGCGCTTCCGGAAGATGCACGAGATCTTTCCCAGCCACCGCGTGGCCAGCGGCGATCGTGTGCATGAACTGCCGGCGGGACAGGCGCTGACGCCGCGCTGGCAAGACGACACCTCCGTGACCGATTACATGGCGGCCAACCACATCGCCGGCGTGATGGTGCTCGTCGATGGCCGGATTCATCTGGAGGAATACGCCCCCGGCGTCGACGAGAGCACGCTGTGGACCTCGTTTTCGGTGGCCAAGTCGATTACCTCGCTGCTGCTGGGCGTCGCGCTCGACGAGGGCCACGTCGACAGCCTGGACGATCCGCTGGCCGACTATATTCCCGCGCTCGCCGACAGCGAATACGCCCAGGTCACGGTGCGCGAGCTGCTGACCATGACCTCCGGCGTCCGATGGGACGAGGACTATGCCGATGCCGACTCCGACGTGGCGCAGATGTACATGCAGCCCTGCGAGCGCGACGAGGCTCATATCGTCACCTACATGAAGGATCTGCCGCGCACCCGGCCGGCCGGCACCCGCTTCAACTACAGCACCGGCGAGACCGACCTGCTCGGCATCCTGATCGAGCAGGCCACGGGGATGTCACTGGCCGAGTATCTCTCCGGCAGCGTCTGGCGGCCTTTCGGCATGGCGCACGAGGCCTGGTGGCTGGCCGACGAATGCGACGGCAGCACCATCGGCGGCAGCGGCCTGTCGGCCACGCTTTCCGACTACGCCCGGCTGGGGCAGTTCATGCTCGATGGCGCCGAGCTCAACGGCGAACCGGTCGTCGCCGGGGCCTGGCACGATGACGCCACCCGCCTGCTCCAGCCCGTTGACGAGTCCGGCGACGACGGCGATCAGGGCTACGGCTATTTGTGGTGGATCAACGCCGACGGCAGCTATCAGGCCGCCGGCATCTTCGGCCAGTTGGTGCATATTGACCCCGCGCGCCAGCTGGTCATCGCCCAGATCGCTGCCTGGCCGGAGGCCGGAAGCGATGCGCTGGTCGCCGAACGCCGCCGCTTTGTCCAGGCCGTCAAGCGATCAGTCGACGAACACGCTGCCGTGTTCGTCGATGAGTGGCAGGATGATTAGTAGCCCGCTAAGGCGCGATCTTCTTTTTCAGTGCCCGCTGCATTCTCGGCGACAGGTTGGGCAGCGAGCGCAGCAGCCAGGGGAGAATCCGGCGCTTGGTGCCGCCCAGGGACTCGGGCACGATGGCTTCTATCAGGTGCGGTCCGGGCTCGGCCAGGGCGTGCTCCAGGGCCTGACAGAATTCCTCGGACGTCTTCGCGCGCCGTCCCGGCACGCCCATCCCTTCGGCCAGGTGGACGAAGTTCAGATCCGCACCCGTCAGCTCGAGCTGCGAGCGCGCCTTGGGGCCGCCGGCGGTATCGCTGCCCACGCGCTGCAGCTCCATGTTGAGCACCGAATAGGCGGCGTTGTTGAAGATGATGACCGTAACGTTCAGCTCCTCTCGCGCCATCGTCCACAGCGCCTGGATGGTGTACATGGCCGTGCCTTCGCCGATCAGCGCGATCACGGGTCGCTCGGGGCAGGCGATGGCCGCACCCGTGGCGCTGGGCAGGCCCTGGCCGATGGCGCCGCCGGTCAGCGCCAGCAGGTCGTGGCGCGGCGCGCCGGCCGTCATGGCCGGCAGCATCAGGCCGGAGGTAATGGCCTCGTCGACGATGATGGCGTTCTCGGGCATGAGCTCGCCGACGGCCTTGCAGACTTTCGGCGCGGTCAGCTTGCCGCGCGGGCGGCCGGGGCGGGCCAGCGGCTGCAGTTCGGGTTCCTCGTCTTCGGCCTCGAGCGCGCGGGCCAGTTTTTTCAGGCTGGCGGCGGCGTCCTGGTCGGGCTTGGCCAGGGTATGCACGCTGCAGCCCTCGGGCACCAGATCGCTGGGCTTGCCGGGATAGGCGAAGAACGACACCGGCGATTTGGCGTCGACCAGGATCAGGTGCTCGACCTCGCCGAGCTGCACGCCGACCAGCTCGCCCAGATAGGCGATGCGGTCGATCGGCGGCAGGCCGGCGCCGCGCTCCATGCGCGTGGGAAAGCATTCGGCGAACAGCTGCACGCCGTGCTTTCTGGCCACGCGCGCGGCGTCCATGATCGGGCCTTCGCGCAGGGCCCGTCCGCCAAGCAGGATGGCGCAGCGCTTGCCGCTTTTTACCAGATCGGCGATGGCCTCGACGGTTGCATCATCGGCGGCCTGCACTTCGGGCTCGCTCGGCGGCGGGCTCGGCTGCCCGCCTTCGCCCCAGGACACGTCGGCCGGCAGGATCAGCGTGGCAACCCGCCCGGGCGGGCCCTTGGCCGCGGCAATGGCGTCGACGGCGTCGCGGCACAGCTCGGCGGTAGTTTTCGATGTGCGCACGAATTCCGGCGAGACGTTGCGCGCCACCGTTTCGATATCGGACTGGAGCTGGGCGTCGTACTGGGTGTGCCAGGTGGCGTGATCGCCGACGATGTTGACCACCGGCGTCTTGCCTTTGCGCGCGTTGTGCAGATTGGCCAGGCCGTTGCCCAGGCCCGAGCCCAGATGCAGCAGGGTGGCGGCCGGCTTGCCGCTCATGCGCGCGTAGCCGTCGGCCGCGCCGGTGGCCACGCCCTCGAACAGGGCAAGCACGGCGCGCATGCGCGGCTCGCTGTCGAGCGCGGCGACAAAATGCATTTCGCTGGTGCCGGGGTTGGAGAAGCAGACTTCGACGCCGGCATCGGCCAGGGTCCGGATCAGGGCTTGTGCACCGTTGGTCATGGATCTTCCTTGCAGGTCAATTGTTTTCCGGCAGGCGGTCGAGCTGCTGCCGGCCGATTTCGCTCACGCTGTTCGTGCCGGTGAGCGTCATGGTCAGCATGAGTTCATGCTGGAGTGTCGCGAGCAGATTTTCCACGCCGCGCTGTCCCTGCGCCGCCAGCGCCCACATCCACGCCCGGCCGATGAGAGCGCCGTGCGCGCCCAGGGCCAGGGCCTTGAAGATGTCGACACCGCTGCGGATGCCGCCGTCGACCAACACGGTGGTGTCTTCGCCCGCCGCCGCGGCAATCGCCGGCAGCTTGTCGGCGGTGGCGGCCGCCGAGTCGAGCTGGCGGCCGCCGTGGTTGGACACGACGATGCCGTCGGCCCCGGCCTCGACCGCGCGGCGCGCGTCATCGACCTCCATGATGCCCTTGAGGATCAGCGTGCCGTCCCATCGCTCGCGCAGCCAGGCGATGTCGTCCCAGGTCACGCCCGGGTCGAACTGGCCATCGACCCAGGCCTTGAAGGCGTCGAGATCGCGGGCATCGGGCACCTGGTCGGTGAGGCAGCCGAAGGTGTGCGGGCGGCCGCGAACGGCCACGTCCCACAGCCAGCGCGGGCGGGCGAGCGCCTGGGCGGCGCGCACCCGCTTTGCCCGTGCGCCGGGCAGGCCCAGGCCGTTGCGGGCGTCGCGGTGGCGCATGCCCGGCAGCGGCAGGTCGACGGTAAAGACCAGGGTCTTGCAGCCGGCCTGACGGGCATTTTCCAGCAGGGCTTCGACCGCGCCGCGATCGCGCAGCATGTAGAGCTGGAACCAGACCGGCTTTTCCACCGCGGCTTGCAGTTCATCAAGCGAGCAGATGCCGACGGTCGAGGCGGTCATGGGCACGCCCGCGGTTTCTGCCGCGCGCGCGGCCTGGACCTCGCCGCGCCGGGCCATCATGCCGGCCAGCCCGGCCGGGGCCAGGGCCAGCGGCATCCGCCAGGGCTGGCCGAACAAGGTTGTTGTGGTGTCGAGGCCGTCGACGTCGACCAATACGCGCTGGCGCAGACGGAGGGCGTCGAGGCCGGCGAGATTGGCGGCCGCCGTCTTCTCTTCGCCAGCGCCGCCGTCGAGGTAGTCGAACAGGAAGCGCGGCAGGCGCTTTTTCGCCAGCCGTCGATAATCCTCGGCCGTGACCGGAAATGCCGGATGTCGGGACATCGGCATGGTGTCAGCCTCCCTCGTCGATGGCGCGCGCGGCGGCGCGGGCGGTCAAGATGCAGCCGGGCAGGAAGGTCCCTTCCAGCGAGCGCTTGCCGCAGGCCCCGCCGCCGCCGAAACCGGCCGCCTCGCCGACGCAGTAAAGGCCGGCGACGGGCTGGTCATTGCGGCCGAGCACCCGGCTGGACAGATCGGTACGCAGCCCGCCCAGGCTCTTGCGCGTGATCAGCTGGGTGTGGACGGCAATGAACGGGCCGGCGGCCTTGTCCTGTAGCGGCGCGGGCTTGCAGGTTCGAAGCCGGTCGGGGCCCCACTGGCGGGCGTGGCGGATGCGGCGGATCTGGTCGTCGTTCTCGAGCCAGCCGCCGGCTGCAAAGTTGGCGTCGAAGGCGTCGGCGGTGGCCTTGAGGACAGCCGGGTCGATAGCGCGCGTGCCGGTCAGTGCGTTCATCTTTTCGGCCAGGCCGGCGAGCGTGTCGTCGACCAGAAAATGCGGGCTTTCGCGCTGCATCTGCTCGATCAGCGCAGCGCTGCCCAGCAGCAGGTCTTTCGTGAAACGCAGAAACTGGCGGTCGCGGATGCGCTGGTTGTGCTCGGCGCCGGAGATGGCGAACTCCTTCATGGCGATACGCCGGTTCATGAGCTGCCAGCTCCAGGGTTGTTCCTGTTCGGCCACGCGTTGACACAGCCAGTGGGTGTCGAAGCCGGTGACCAGCGGTTCGGGCCCGATGCGTTCGCCGCGGTGGTCGAGCCAGAGCGCGGACTTGCACGGAATCAGCGACAGGCCGTGGCCGTCGAACAGCGGCTGCGGGTGGGGAATGCCGGCGGCGTAGTTCCACATCTCACCGGCGCGCACGATCTGGCCGTCTACATTGTCGGCCGCCCAGCGCTGCAGGGCGCCGTCGGAGAAGGGGTGGGCGCCGTTGAGCAGGCGTTTTGGTTGCGGCCGGTCGGCCGGCCAGTGGGCGCGAACCTGCTCGAGGTTGCCGTTGATGCCGCCGGTGGCCAGCACCACGACCGGCGCGGCAATCTGCACTTCTTTTCCGCTGGTCTCGTCGATGGCGAGAGCGCCGCGAATCGTTCCGCCGGCGTGGTCGAGCGCGCTGACACGGTGTTCGTGCAGCAGCTGCAGGCGGTCGTTCCGGCCGGCCTCGTGGAGCGCGGCGCACATTTGCCGCACCAGGTGGCGGGCGGTGCCCCACACGATGTGATAGCGCGGCAGGCTGTTGCCGTCGCCGTGGCGGCCGCGCTCGACCCAGTTGACCGCCGGCATGAACTTGACGCCGTGGGCGAGCAGCCAGTCGTGAACCTGAACGCGGGAGTGCTCGACGTAATGGCGCGCCCAGCGGCAGGCCAGCTCGTCGTCGGGGTCGAGCTCGCCGAAGCGCAGCCAGTCGGCCAGGGCGCGCTCGGGGGTGTCGGGAATCTTCTGGCGCGCTTGCAGCGGCGTGCCGATGAGCGCCATGCCGCCGAAGGCCCACAGCGCCAGCCCGCCGAAATGCTCGGGGCGATGACGGTCGATCAGGATCACCCGCCGGCCAGCGCGCAGACACTCGAGCGCGGTGACGATACCGGCCAGACCGCCGCCGATGACCGCGACGTCGGATTTCAGCGCCGCCATCGGCGACTTCCCCTTGATCGATGCACTGGTCGCTAGTCTCCCCCGTGCCGGCAGGCCTTGGCCCGGGCAATCAGCGCACGGGGGCGCCGCGGATGGCCTCGGCCCACTGGTCCACTTCGTCGCCGCTGCCCAGGTCCGGGTCGATGAGCCCGTTGACCATGAACGTCGGCGAGACGTGAATGCCGTTCTGGCGCGCGTATTTGCTGTGCCATTTGGTGATGGTATCGAGCTTGGGATTGTCGAAGGCGGCCGCCAGGGCGAAGCCGCTGTAGCCCTCGATGCGCTCGATGATTTCATCCGGCGTGGTTGTGCGGTTGGGGCCGGTGGCATGGTTTTCGAACACGAATTCCTCGCGGTGTTGGGCCACCGCCTTGAGCACGTCCCAAGCCCGGTCGCGGCCGTCGGGCAGGGTCGATGCGGCGATCACGCAGCGGGTCACCACTCCAGACCACAGGTGCCAGGGCTGGGACTGCAGCCGCAGCTTGACGGTGACCCGATCCTCACCGACGGCGGCGAGCAGGGGCTCGAGCTTGCCCATGGCCTTGGTCGAGAACGGGCAGGTCGGCTCGACGAAAACCTCGAAGATCGTTGGCCCGCGTCCGAAGTGCAGTGGCGCGGCGTAGCCGTCATTATCACTCATGATTCGGCCTCCGGCAGCATGTTGAATTCATTTCCAGTGTGGCATAAACCGGGCATCGCCGGAGCGCATGGCCGCCGGCGGGGTGAATGCAGCCTGCAGCGGCGCAGGCCATCCTGTAAACTCCCAAGGCATTTATTAAGTAGACGGGCGCCTTGTCATGCCTTTGTTGTGGATCGTCACCCTGCTGTGGGCTTTCAGTTTCTCCCTGATTGGTGTTTATCTCGCCGGAGAGGTCGATGATTTCATTTCGGTTTTCCTGCGCGTGATTCTGGCGCTGGCGGTTTTTGCTCCGCTGCTGATACGGGCGCGGCCGGGATGGCGGGCCGGCGTGTCGCTGATGGTCATCGGCGCGCTGCAGATCGGCGTCATGTACCTGTTTCTTTTTCACGCCTATGGCTATCTGAGGGTGCCGGAGCTGCTGCTGTTCACCATCTTCACGCCGCTGTACGTGACCTTGATCGACGAGCTGCTGCGGGGGCGGCGTCATCTGCCCGGTCGTTTCTGGCTGGCCGCAGCGCTGGCCGTGGGTGGAGCCGGGATCATTCGCTTCGGTGAGATAAGTCCCGACTTTCTGGCGGGCTTCGGTCTGGTGCAGGGGGCCAACCTGTGTTTTGCCGCCGGTCAGGTGGCCTACAGGCGTCTGCAGCTCGGCGATACGGTGTCGCAGATACAGGCTTTCGGGCTGTTCTTTGCCGGGGCGGCCGTGGTTGTCGGGCTGGCCGTGCTGCTGTTTGCCGACCATTCCCGGTGGCCGACCACGAGCATCCAGTGGGGGGTTCTGCTGTGGCTGGGCGCGGGCGCTTCCGCCCTGGGCTATCTGGGCTGGAACCTCGGCGCCAAGCGGGTCAATACGGGCCAGCTGGCGGCAATGAACAACATGCTCATTCCGACCGGCATCCTGGTGAATTTCGTTTTCTGGGACCGTGATATCGACTGGCTGCGGCTGCTTGTGGGTGGGCTGGTGATTGTTCTGGCGGTATGGCTGTCCCGGCCCACTACCGAAAGGGCAAGTGCGTACAATGGGGGCCATGGAAGTGCATCTGAACGGTGAAATCCGGACGTTTTCCGACAACCTGACGGTCAGCGGAGTGCTCGAGGAGCTGGGCCATGACGAGCATGCGGTGCGCGTTGTGCGCAATGATGAACCGGTGCCCGCTTCCCTGTTCGCCGAAGTGACGATCAACGACGGCGACCAAGTCGAGATCGAGGAGAGCGACTCGGGCGCTTGATCCATGGGCGCTTGAAAAGGCGGCCCCGCGCTGGCGAGCGTGGCTGGCTGGTTGGCTAGTTGGCTAGTTGGCTAGTTGGCTAGTTGGCTAGTTGGCTAGTTGGCTAGTTGGCTAGTTGGCTAGTTGGCTAGTTGGCTAGTTGGCTAGTTGGCTAGGTGCGCCGGGATAAGCCCTTTTGCTGTTGCTTTATGTGATCCGAGCATCATGATCATTGCTAACCAGCTAACCAGCTAACCAGCTAACCAGCTAACCAGCTAACCAGCTAACCAGCTAACCAGCTAACCAGCTAACCAGCTAACCAGCCAACCAGCCAACCAGCCAACCAGCCAACCAGCCAACCAACCAGCCAACCAGCCAACCACGTCCGAATGAACGACCACACCCACCTTCGCCGTGTTCGCAGCTTCGTTCGCCGCCCCGGCCGCCTGACTGCGGGTCAGCGGCGCGCGCTTGAGGAACTGTTGCCGCGCTACGGCATTGATGAAGACATCACCGACTTGCGCACGGCATTCGAGCGCCCCGCGCCGCTGGTGGTGGAGATCGGCTGCGGTAACGGCCAGGCACTGGCCTGGATGGCCACCCGTGAACCCGAAAAGAACTTTGTCGGCATCGAGGTGCACGAGCCGGGCGTGGGTCGCCTGCTCAACAGCATCGACGAGGCCGGCCTGGCGAACGTCCGAGTGGCCATGCGCGATGCCGTGGAGGTGTTGGCCGCGCAGGTCAGGCCGGCCAGCCTGGATGAGGTTCGCGTCTATTTTCCCGACCCCTGGCCAAAAAAACGCCACCACAAGCGGCGCCTGATCCAGCCCGGGTTTCTGACCACCCTGGTGGAATCAATTCGGCCCGGGGGGTGGCTGCATCTGGCAACCGATTGGCAGCCCTACGCCGAGTGGATGCTGGCAGCCATCGGCGCGGTGCCGCAGCTGAAGCTGGAAGGCAACCCCTTCGTGGCCCGGCCCGGCTGGCGGCCGCAAACGCATTTCGAGCGTCGCGGCCACAGCAAGGGTCACGAAATCGTCGATATCCTCTGCCGGGTCGAGAGCCGCTGAGGCAATAACAGCTGAATCAATAACCGCGATTGAGCAGGCGGCCTGCCAGCCACGCCAGGCCGTCGGTATCGCCGTGGACTGCGCCCAGCGCCCGGCGAGCTTCTGCCGCCAGCTCGTCGATGCGTGCATGCGCGGCCTCGATGCCGAAACGCATCGGCCAGCTGGCTTTCTGGCGACTGGCGTCGCTGGCGCTGGACTTGCCGATGACCTGGGTGTCGCATTCGACCTCGAGCAGGTCGTCGCGAATCTGGAACGCCAGGCCGATGGCGCCGGCGAAGTCCGAAAGGGCCTGGCGCCGGGCGCACGGCAGCTCTGGCGCGAGGGCGGCGGGCATCATGACCGCCGCATGGATCAGGGCCCCGGTCTTGCGACGGAACATGTCTTCGACGGCCTCGCGGTCGGGCTGTTTGCCTTCAAAGTGCAGATCCAGCGCCTGACCGCCGGCCATGCCGACGACACCGCAGGCGTGCGCCAGCTGCGCAATCATTCGCTGCGATGCGGCGGCGTCCGGCAATCCTGCCAGGACTTCGAAGGCCAGTGCCTGCAGGGCGTCACCGGCGAGAATCGCCGTCGCCTCGTCGAAAGCCAGGTGCAGGGTTGGCCGGCCGCGACGGAGGTCGTCGTCGTCCATCACCGGCAGATCGTCGTGTACCAGGGAGTAGCAGTGAATCAGTTCCACCGCCATGGCGGGCGCGTCGAGCAAGTGGCCGTCGGTGTCATCCGGTCCGGGCAGGTCCAGGCCGAGCGCCTGCCCGCTGGCGTAGACGAGCAGCGGTCGCAGGCGCTTGCCGCCGCCCATGGCGGCGTAGGTCATGGCTTCGGCAAGCGGCACGTCGCTGCCCGGAAGTGCCTGGAGGCGGCGCTCCAGGCAGGCTTCGAGGCGCCCGGTCAATAGGTCGGTGCGCTCGGAAAAGGCCGCGGCAGACATGCTGTAGATCCGGAGTCGTATCGCGCTTCAGTCAAACGGCCACAGCCGGCGGAAAAAACCGGGATCTTCTTCTTCCAGGGTGAGATCGCCGTAGTTGTGCTCGATCACCCGGCGCGCGTCGGCCGCCAGCTCGGGCAGGTCCAGCTGGCTGTAGGCGCGCGCCATCAGGTCCAGCGCCGAAACGTTGGCCGGCGCCTGCGGATAGGTCTTGATCACGTGTTCGGCCCGGCCAAGCGCGGCGATGTAGGCGCCGCGCCGGAAGTAGTACTCGCCGACCACCACGTCCTGCTCGGCCATGATGTTGCGCAGAAACACCATGCGCTGGCGGGCGTCAGCCACGTAGCGGCTTTCGGGAAAGCGACGCACCAGCTCCTGAAACTCCATGAAGGCCTGGCGCGCCTTGGTCTGGTCACGATCGACCACCTGGCCGGGAAATATCCGGCGCAGAAAACCCATGGCCTGATCGTAGTTGACCAGCCCCTTCAGGTACCAGGCGTAGTCGACGTTGGGATGGGTCGGGTAGGTGCGAATGAAGCGGTCGAGCGTGGTCAGTGCCTGCTCTGAAGCGCCGGCCTTGTACTGGGCAAAACCCATGTCGAGCTGAGCCTGTTCGGCGTGGCGACCGAAGGGGTAGCGCGTGGTCAGCTGCTTGTAGCGCTGAATGGCCTGTGGCCAGGCCTGAGCCTGAAGCGCCTTGTGCGCGCGCTGGTAGAGCTCTTCGGGCGGTATGTCATCGCTGATTTTTTCGCGCGCACAGCCGGCCAGGGCCAGGACCAGTGCGGTCAAAAGCACCACGGTGACGGATAAGGGGCGGCGGGCTGGGGCGGGATTGCGCATAATGTTCTCTGGAAGTCGAAAATAAAGGCACGCTGCGGCGCGTCATTATGCCATTCTGCCGGCCTGCTTGTCGGCTGCTACCGGACACCATGAACATTCGTATCAACAAGGACCTTGTGATCGACGCGGCGCAAGCCGGGCAGCGCCTGGACGCTCTGCTGGCCGGGCTGTGGTCCGACTTTTCCCGCAGCCGCATTGCTGCCTGGATCCGGGGCGGAGAGATTACCGTTGATGGTCGGGTCGTCAAGCCCCGCCAGCGGGTTGCCGGCGGCGAGCGCGTGGTGCTGGCGGCCTGCCTGGAAGCGCATGCCGAACTCGAGCCGCAGGCCATCGAGCTCGAGATGCTGATCGACGATCCGCATTTTCTGGTCGTGAACAAGCCGGCCGGGCTGGTGGTGCATCCCGGTTCGGGCAACCCGGATGGCACGCTGGTCAACGCGCTGTTGCACTTCGACCCCGGGCTGGCGCCGCTGCCGCGCGCGGGCCTGGTTCACCGTCTTGACAAGGACACCAGCGGCTGTCTTCTGGTGGCGCGTACCACGGCCAGCCATCGGCGCCTGGTGTCCGCCATGAAGCAGCGCGAAATCCAGCGTCGCTATCGCGCACTGGTCTGGGGCGAGCTGATTGCCGGTGGCTGTGTGGACCAGCCGCTGGGCCGGCACCCGGTCGACCGGCGGCGTCAGGTCGTTCGCCATGACGGCCGGCGCGCGGTGACGCACTATCGGGTGGCGCGGCGGCTCAAGGCTGCGACCTTGTTGAACGTCGCGCTCGAAACCGGGCGGACGCATCAGATTCGCGTCCATATGGCGCACCAGCGCCACCCGATCATTGGTGATCCGCTTTACGGTCGCCGGGGTGCACCAGCCGGGCTGACCGAGGCCCAGCGCGTGGCCTGGCAGAATTTCCCCCGACAGGCGCTGCACGCACACCAGTTGCACTTCGAGCACCCTGAAACCGCAGAGCCGGTGCAGGCAACGGCGCCCGTTCCCAACGACATGCGCGAGTTCATCGAGCTGCTGGCCGGTGATGACGATGATTGAACCAGGCTGGCCGCTTGCCGCCCAGAGGATCGCGGCGTTCACGACCACTCGCGGCGACCAAACGGATGCGGCCTTGGATGTGCTTCCGGCCCAGCCGTGCTGGCTGCGGCAGGTGCACGGCAGCCGGGTCATTGACCTTGCCGACTGGCGTCCGGGCGTCGAGGCCGATGCCGCCTGGAGTGATCGGCCCGGAGAAGTGGTGGTCATTCAGACCGCCGACTGCCTGCCCATTCTGATGGCCGATCGCAATGCCACGTTGGTGGCCGGGATCCACGGCGGCTGGCGTTCGCTGGCCGCGGGCATCATCGGAAAGACGCTGGCGGCGCTGCCGGTCGCCGACCGGGATCTGTGCGCATGGATTGGTCCGGCCATCTGCGGGCGCTGCTATCAGGTCGGCGGCGAGGTGCGTGAAGCCTTCCTGCGCGACGATGCGGCGCTGAAGACAGCCTTCGCGCCCGACGGCGAGCGCTGGCGGGCGGACCTGAAGTGGATCGCGGCGCAGCAGCTGCGCGCGGCCGGCGCCGAGGTGTATGACTGCGATCGCTGCACCTTCGAGGAGTCCGACACGTTCCATTCCTTTCGGCGCGAGGGCAGCACCGGGCGCATGGCGTCGGTGATCTGGCTCGACCGCAATGAGCAATTCACAAGCGCCAGTTTTCAAACAAGAGCCAGCTCTCGATGAGCGAGTGGCGCAAGACATGGTTGCCAGCGGCGTGGGCCCGCGCAGGTTTTGGTCGTTCCCCCGCGGAAGGTTCCCGTCCGATATCGGTTACAATTCTCTCCCGGACCCACTGCAGCACGGTTGCCCGGGCATGACCTCTCTCATATTCGTTACTGGCGGTGTCGTTTCATCGCTGGGCAAAGGTATTTCAGCCGCTTCGCTGGGCTCCATTCTGGAGGCCCGGGGCCTGCGCGTGACCCTGTTGAAACTCGACCCCTACGTCAACGTCGATCCGGGCACGATGAGCCCGTTTCAGCACGGCGAAGTGTTCGTTACCGAGGACGGGGCCGAAACCGATCTCGATCTGGGTCACTACGAGCGTTTCGTGCGCACGCGCATGACCCGGCGCAACAATTTCACCACCGGACGCATCTACGCCAACGTGATCGCCAAGGAGCGCCGCGGCGACTACCTGGGCAAGACCGTGCAGGTCATTCCGCACATCACCGACGAAATCAAGGACTCGGTCAGCCGTGCCATCGAGGGCTATGACGTTGCCCTGATCGAGATCGGCGGTACCGTCGGCGATATCGAGTCGCTGCCCTTCCTCGAGGCCATCCGCCAGCTCGGCAGCGAGTATGGCCGCCAGGCGCTGTTCATGCACCTGACGCTGGTGCCCTATCTGAAGGCGGCCAACGAGATCAAGACCAAGCCGACCCAGCATTCGGTCAAGGAGTTGCGCTCGATCGGCATTCAGCCCGACGTGCTCCTGTGCCGCTGCGAGCGCATGCTTTCCGATGAGGAGCGCAAGAAGATCGCGCTGTTTACCAACGTGCCCCACGACGCGGTGATTTCAGCGGTGGATGTCGACTCCATCTACAAGATTCCGCTGTTCTACCATCGCCAGGGGCTGGATCGTATCGTGCTCGAGCGGCTCGGTATCAAGGCGTCCTCCCCCGACCTGTCGGACTGGGAAGAGGTGGTCGAGCGCCAGACCCGGCCCGAGCACGAGGTCACGGTGGCCATGGTCGGCAAGTACGTTGAATATGCCGATGCCTACAAGTCGCTCAACGAGGCCCTGATGGCCGGCGGCTTTGGTGACTGGGTCAGGGTGAAGATCAAGGGCGTCGAATCCGAGGAGATCGAAGCCAACGGCACGGGCGTTCTGACCGACGCTGACGCCATTCTGGTGCCCGGCGGTTTCGGCGAGCGCGGCTTCGAGGGCAAGATTGCCGCCATTCGATACGCCCGCGAGAACGGCATTCCCTATCTCGGCATCTGTCTGGGCATGCAGGCGGCGGTGGTCGAGTTTGCGCGTAATGTCTGCGGCCTGGCCGGCGCCAACTCCACCGAAGTCGATCCCGAGGCGGAAGACCCGGTGATCGGCCTGATTGCCGAATGGCTGGACGAAAACGGCCAGCGCGAACTGCGGGACGAAAGCGCCGACCTGGGCGGCACCATGCGCCTTGGGGCCCAGCGCTGCAGGCTGACGTCGGGCTCGCTGGCGCGCAAGCTCTACGGCGCCGACGAGGTGGTCGAGCGCCACCGCCACCGCTACGAATTCAACAACGCCTACCGCGAGACACTCGAGGCCAACGGCATGAATCTGGTCGGCTTTTCGGTTGACGACATGCTGGTCGAGGTGGTCGAGCTGCCCGACCATCCCTGGTTCGTGGCCTGCCAGTTTCACCCCGAGTTCACTTCCACGCCGCGCGACGGGCATCCGCTGTTTGCCGGCTTTATCCGCGCGGCGCTGGCGCGGCAGGAAAGGATCGACGGCAAGCCGCGCCAGCCGCTGGAAGCATCATGAGGCTGGCCGGATCCGATATCGGGCTCGACCAGCCCCTGTTTCTGATCGCCGGGCCCGACACGCTCGAGTCCGAACAGATGTGCCTGGATGTCGCTGGCCATCTCGCGGAAGTCACCCAGCGCCTGGGCATTCCCTATGTGTTCAAGGGCTCGTTCGACAAGGCCAACCGTACCTCGGTCAAGAGCTACCGCGGGCCGGGGCTGGAAGAGGGTATGCGCATCCTCGAGGCGGTGCGCTCGCAGGTCGGTGTGCCGGTGCTCACCGACGTGCACGAAGACACCCCGCTCGATGAAGTGGCCGCCGTGGCCGACGTGCTGCAGACCCCGGCGTTTCTGTGCCGCCAGACCAATTTCATCCAGAACGTGGCGCGCGCCGGCAGGCCGGTCAACATCAAGAAGGGGCAGTTTCTCTCGCCCTGGGAGATGAGCAAGGTCGTCGAGAAAGCGCGCGCGGCCGGCAACGACGAACTCATGGTTTGCGAGCGCGGCTACATGTTCGGCTACAACAACCTGGTGGTCGACATGCGCTCGCTGGCGATCATGCGCGAGACCGGCTGCCCGGTGGTTTTCGATGCCACTCACTCGGTGCAGCTGCCGGGTGGGCAGGGCGAGTCATCGGGCGGCATGCGCGAGTTCATTCCCGTGCTCGCCCGCGCTGCCGTGGGCGCCGGCGTGGCCGGCGTGTTCTGCGAAACCCATCCCGAGCCCGAAAAGGCCCTGTGCGACGGCCCCAATTCGATGCGCCTGGCGGATATGGAAGCCCTGCTCGAACAACTGGTCGCGATTGATCGGGCGGTCAGGCCGGGGTGAGAAAAAGATAGCATCCAGCCCGCGAGGGAAGGCACGAAGGGCACGCGGGGCTGGAAGCAGTCCGATCAGCACTTCTTTCCTGTCGTCGGGTGCTTCGTGCCCCTCGTCGTGTTCTTCGTGCTGAAAGCTTTTTGATCTGACAAACCCAATCAATACACCATGAAAATCACTCAAGTTCGAGCACTGGAAATTCTGGATTCGCGCGGCAATCCGACGCTGGAGGCCGAGGTGGTCGCCGCGGGCGGCCATGTGGGCCGCGCGGCGGTGCCGTCAGGCGCCTCGACCGGGGCACGCGAGGCCGTGGAGCTGCGCGATGGCGGCGAGCGCTACGGCGGCAAGGGCGTGCGCCAAGCGGTGGCCAGCGTCAACGGCGAGATCGCCGAGGCCGTCAAGGGCATGGATGTCACCGACCAGATCGGTATCGACAACAGGCTCATCGAGCTCGACGGCACCGACAACAAATCGCGCCTGGGCGCCAACGCCCTGCTGGGGGTTTCGCTGGCGGCCGCGCACGCCGCCGCAGCTGCGCAGGACATTGCCCTGTGGCAGTACCTGCTCGCTGCCTCCGGTCAGCAGGCCAGCCTGCCGGTGCCGATGATGAACATTCTCAACGGTGGCGCGCACGCCGACAACCGGGTCGATATTCAGGAATTCATGATCATGCCCACCGGCCTGCCGGATTTTCCCGCTGCGCTGCAGGCCGGCACTGAAATTTTCCACGCGCTCAAGAGCATCCTGCGCCAGCGCGGCCTCAACACCGCGGTGGGCGACGAAGGCGGCTTTGCGCCGGACCTGTCTTCCAACGAGGCCGCGCTCGAGCTGTTGATGACGGCGATTGCCGAGGCCGGATACGAGCCCGGCAACGACGTTCATCTGGCCCTGGACGTGGCCTCCAGCGAGTTCTATCGCGATGGTCAGTATGTGCTCGACGCTGAAGGCCGCGCTTTCGACAGCGCGGGTTTTGCGGAATATCTGGGCGGCCTGGCCGATCGCTACCCGGTGCTTTCCATCGAAGACGGCATGGACGAGGAAGACTGGGGCGGCTGGGCCGAACTGACGCAGCGAATCGGCGGCAAGGTACAGCTGGTGGGTGATGACCTGTTCGTGACCAATACGCGCATTCTGCAGCGCGGCATCGATGAGCATATCGGCAACGCGATCCTGATCAAGCCCAACCAGATCGGCACGCTGTCGGAAACGCTCGACGCCATCACCATGGCGCGCAATGCCGGCTTCGGCACCGTCATCTCGCATCGCTCGGGCGAAACCGAGGATGTCACCATCGCCGACCTGGCGGTGGCCACCGATGCCGGCCAGATCAAGACCGGCTCGCTGTGCCGCTCCGACCGGGTTGCCAAGTACAACCAGCTGCTGCGCATTCATGCGGCGCTGGGCGATGGTGCGCGCTATGATGGCGAGCATGTGTTCTCGCGCTACCTGGCCTGATCGCGACCTTCCGACTCGTAATCGGTTGACACAGAGACGGCCGGCATGAGCCTGCTGGCCGAAATCATCATCTTTCTGATCGCCGCGGTGGTCATGGTGCCGCTGGCGCGCTTTGCCGGTCTGGGGGCCGTGCTCGGCTTTCTCGTCGCCGGAGTGATCATCGGGCCGTGGGGACTGGCCTTGATCGATGATGTCGACACCATCCTGCACTTTTCCGAATTCGGCATCATTCTGCTGCTGTTTCTCATCGGCCTGGAGCTGAAGCCCTCGCGTCTGTGGGTGCTCCGACGCGTGGTTTTCTACGTCGGCTCGATGCAGATGCTGATTACTACGCTGCTGCTGTGGCCGCTGGCCGCCTGGTGGGCCGCCAGCGCTGGTGTCGGGCTGCTGATTGCCATTGTGCTGTCGCTGTCATCGACGGCCATGGGCGTGCAGATTCTGGCCGAACGCAAGCAGCTCGGCGCCGCGCATGGTCGCCAGGCGTTCGGCATTCTGCTGCTGCAGGACATTGCCGTCATCCCCTTGCTGGCCATTCTGCCGCTGCTTGCCGGCGGCAGTGATGATCTGCATTCGGGCTGGTCAATTGCCGTCGGCATCGTGCGCGCTGCGGCGCTGATTGCAGCGCTGATTCTCGCCGGTCGCTTTCTGCTGCGCCCGCTGCTGCGCGCCATTGCCGCCACCGGGGTGCCGGAGGTGTTCGTAGCCATGGATCTGCTGGTGGTGCTTGGCACCGCCGTGCTGGCCGACTACGCGGGATTGAGCATGGCGCTGGGTGCCTTCCTGGCCGGCGTTCTGCTGGCTGATTCGGAGTACCGCCATGAAATTCAGGCCGCGCTCGATCCCTTCAAGGGCCTGCTGCTGGGGTTGTTCTTCATCGCCGTGGGCATGTCGATCGACTTCGGCCGCGTCATGGCTGCACCGCTGACGATCCTTGCGCTGGTGGTGGCGATCATGACCATCAAGCTTGTCGCGCTGCTGCTGGTCGGCCGCTTGGCGCATCTGAAGCGCTCGTCGACCGTGGCTTTGGCGATGGCCTTGCCGCAGGCCGGAGAGTTCGCCTTCATCCTGTTTGCCGTGGCCGTCGACGAGGGCGTGATGGCGCCGGAACTGGTCGCTCAGCTGATCGTGGTCGCCAGCATTTCGATGGCGCTTACGCCGTTGCTCTACATGGCCAATGAGCGGTTTCTGCAGCCGCGCCTGGCGCGCGCCGAGCCCGAACCGGAGCCCGACCCGATTCCTGATGATTACGGCAGCCCGCGCGTGATCATCGCCGGCTTCGGGCGCGTGGGTCAGATCGTCGGGCGGAACCTGTCGATGCTGGGCATTCACTTCACCGCGCTCGACAGCGACCCGGCGCACGTGGAGTTCGTGCGCAAGTTTGGCCATCAGATCTTCTACGGTGACGCCAATCGCCTCGAGGTATTGCGTGCTGTCGGCGTCGGGCGGGCCCGCCTGTTCATCCTGACCATTTCCGATCCCGAACGCTCGATTCGCACCGCCGCCATGGTGCGCCGCTACTTTCCTGAGCTCAGGATTCTGGCGCGGGCGCGCAATCGCGACCACGCCATGGAGCTGCTGGCGCTGGGGGTCGATGAGGTGATTCGTGAAACCTGGCTGTCGAGCCTGGCGATGGCGCGCACGGCGCTGCGTTCCATGGGCGTGCGCCGCGCCGATCACTATGTGGACCGTTTCGCCGAGCACGACGAGGCCACGCTGCGCGAGCAGATCGAGCACCGCGGCGACCACGAGCGCCTGGCGCGCATCGAGCGCAGAAGCCGTGAGCAACTCGAGGAACTGTTCAGTGAAGATCGGCGCCTGCTGCAGGAAGGCAGGGACACGGACTGACGTATTTGATGCACGTCAAGCAATGTCGGCAGGCAAGGCGGTAGACTTGTGCAGCTGATGTCCGTTGTAAATGCAAATCGTTATCAGTAGAATTATCTGCCTGTTTTGCAGTGACTGGAAAACCTCATGCGTCTTTTGATGATTGCCATTGCGCTGGCCCTGCTGACGGCCTGCAGCCCGGATTCCGCGCCGACCGAAAATCCCGCCGCCACGGACGCGACGTCGCCTGATGCGACCGCCCCGACGAGCGACCGCGCCCCATCGCAGGCGGCAACCGAATCGGCAGCCGACAAGCCGACTCGGCTGGTGGTCTATACCTCGCGCCAGCCGCACCTGATCGAACCGCTGTTCGATCGTTATGCCGCTGAAACCGGCATCGACATCGAGTACATCAACGACAGCGAAGCGGCTCTGATCGAACGGCTGGACGCCGAAGAAGACAAGACCGTAGCCGACCTGTTCATGACCGTGGATGCGGGCAATCTGTGGCACGCCGCTGAGCGCGATCTGCTGCAGCCGGTACAATCCGAGGCGCTGAACCGCGCCGTGCCTGCCGCCCTGCGCGACGATCAGGGCCGCTGGTACGGGCTGTCGGTGCGTGCGCGTACCATTGTCTATCATCCTGACCGCGTGGCTGAAAGCGAGCTGTCGACCTACGAAGCGCTGGCCTCGGAAAAGTGGTCGGACCGGCTGTGCCTGCGCACCTCCAAGAAGGTGTATAACCAGTCCCTGGTGGCGATGCTCATCGAGCACCACGGCGAGGAGCGCACCGAGGACATCGTGCGCGGCTGGGTCGACAACCTGGCGACCGGCCCTTTTTCCTCCGACACCCGCCTGATCGAGGCCATGGAGGCCGGCCAGTGTGATGTCGGCATCGTCAACAGCTATTACCTGGGCCGCAAGCTGGCCGAGAACCCCGACTACCCGGTCAAACTGTTCTGGGCCAACCAGGCAACCACCGGCACGCATGTCAATATCTCCGGCGCTGGCGTGACCCGGCATGCGCCGCATCCGGAAGCGGCGCAGGCTCTGCTGGAGTGGCTCGCCTCCAGCGAAGCCCAGAACGAGTTCGCGCAGAACAATCTGGAATTTCCGGTCAACCCCGAGGTGGCTCCGCGCGGCATTGTCCGCGAGTGGGGCGACTTCCGCGCCGACGACACCCCGCTGCAGATTGCCGGCAAACGCCAGGCCCAGGCCGTGCGCCTGATGGATCGTGCCGGCTACCGCTGAAGCTGAACAGTCACGGCTCTGGCCGCGGGCCGATCGGCACTGGCTGATCGGCCCGCTGCTGTTGCTGGTCGGCATCCCGCTGGTAGTGCTGCTGATCAGTTGGGCTCAGCCGCAGCCCGAAACCTGGGAGCACCTTTCCGAATATCTGCTGCCGCGCCTGATTGGCCACACGGCACTGATGATGGTGGTCGTCGGGCTGGGCGTTCTGGTGCTTGGCGTCAGCCTGGCGTGGCTTTCGGCCTGCTGCGAGTATCCGCTGCGGCGCGTGCTCGACCCGATGCTGGTCCTGCCGCTGGCATTTCCCACTTACGTGCTCGCCTTCATCTATCTGGGCATGCTTGACTACGCCGGCCCCGTGCAGACGCTTTGGCGCCACGGGTTCGGCGCCGCCCCGGCACCGATGGAGTTGCTCAGCCGGCCGGTCGGCGTGCTGTTCATCCTGGTTCTCGCCTTCTACCCCTATGTCTACCTGCTCGCGCGTGCGGCCTTTGTCGGTGGCGGGTTGAGCGCCTTCGAGGCTTCGCGCAGTCTGGGGCAGGGGCCGCTGCGCACGTTCTTGCGCATCAGCCTGCCGATGGCCCGCCCGGCCATCGTTGCTGGCCTGGCGCTGGCGCTGATGGAGGCCCTGGCGGACTTCGGTGCGGTCTCGATCTATGGATTCGACACCTTTACCACCGCGATCTACCGAACCTGGCTGGGCATGTTCAATCTCACGGCCGCGGTTCAACTGGCCTCCATTCTGATGCTGTTTGTTCTGCTGCTGCTCGGGGTGGAGCGACTCAGTCGCAGCAGCCGCGTCAGCCAGGCCGAGCGCCGCCCGACCGGGCACCGCATTCGCCTGCACGGCGCTCGTGCCTGGCTGGCAACCGCGCTGCAGCTGGCGGTCCTGCTGGTTGCCGTGGTGCTGCCGTTGATTCAGCTGCTGGTCTGGGCCTGGCCGCAGCTTGGCGAGCTGTTCGATGGCCGGCTGGTACAGGCGGTAGCCAACACCATGGTGCTGGGCCTGGCCGGGGCCCTGGCCGTGGTCTCCGGCGGATTGGTGCTGCTGGCGGCAACCTATCGCGCTTCGCGTCGACAGCAGCTGCTCGGCGAGGTCGCTGCCCTCGGCTACGCCATTCCGGGTACCGTGCTGGCGGTAGCCATCATGCTGGCTTTCCTGAAGTTCGACCGCCTGGCCGGTACCGCTTTGGCCGGCGGCATGACCGCACTGGTTCTGGCCTATCTGATCCGCTTTCTGCGGGTGGCCTGGGGGCCGCTCGACAGCGTCGCCGGGCGTATTCGACCGCGCTATGTCGAGGTGGCGCGCAGCCTGGGCGTACCGCGCTGGTATCGCATCTGGCGGGTCAACATGCCCTTGCTGTGGCCGGGTCTGGTGACCGCCTTTCTGCTCGCCCTGGTTGAGGTGGCCAAGGAAATGCCGGCTACCCTGATGCTGCGGCCCTTCGGCTGGGAAACCCTGGCGGTGCGCATCTACGAGCTGACCGCTGAGGGCCAGTGGCAGCTGGCCGCCCTGCCGGCGCTGCTGCTGGTGGTGCTCGGCGCCATTCCGGTCGCGGTGCTGATCCGGTCGGGCCGAACGCGCGCGATATAATGATCCGCCCACCCTGCGGGGTAAAGGGGATTGACACGGATTGACACGACAAGAGGCACGATTGAGAACATGAGCTTGAAAACTCCGCTTCACGCCGAGCATCTGGAAGCCGGCGGCAAGATGGTCGATTTCGCCGGATGGGAACTGCCCATTCACTACGGTTCACAGATGGAAGAACACAAGGCCGTGCGCGAGTCGGCCGGCATGTTCGATGTGTCCCACATGACCGTCGTTGACATTCAGGGCCGCGGAGCGCGTGATTTTCTGCGACGTCTGCTGGCCAATGATCTGGCCCGCCTGGGAGAAAAGGGCCAAGCGCTGTATGCGTGCATGCTCAATGAAGACGGCGGCGTGATTGACGACCTTCTGACCTACTGGCTCGATGATGAGCTTTTCCGCAGCGTGCTCAACGCGGCCAGACGCGAAGATGATCTCGCCTGGATGCACCGCGTGGCCGCCGACTTCGACGTCGAGATCGTCGAGCGCGATGACCTGGCGATCATCGCCGTACAGGGGCCCGAGGCCCGCGATCAGGTCATCGAGCTGCTGAGCGCCCCCGACGCCGGACAGATCAAGCCTTTCCGCGCCACCAGCCACGGCGATTACTTCATCTCCCGCACCGGCTACACCGGCGAGGACGGATTCGAAGTTCTGCTGCCGGCCGGAGAAGCGCCGGGCTTCTGGCAGGCCCTGGCAAAGGCCGGAATCCGACCCTGCGGCCTCGGCGCACGCGACAGCCTGCGTCTGGAGGCCGGCCTCAACCTTTACGGACAGGACATGGACATCCACACGACTCCGCTGGAGTCGAACCTGGCCTGGACCGTGGCTTTCGAACCCCAGGATCGCGACTTCATCGGTCGCCAGGCACTTGAAGAACAGAAGAAAGCGGGCGAGCTGCGGCAGCTGGTCGGCCTGGTGCTCGGTCGCGGTGGCATTCCGCGCAACGGCGCGGTGGTGCACACCCCGGCCGGCGAGGGGGAAGTAACCAGCGGCGTGTTCGGGCCGTCGACCCAGTGCCCGATCGCGCTTGCGCGCATCCCTGCCGGCGAATTCGACGAAGTCGATATCGAGCTGCGCGGCCGCAAGCTCTCCGCCCGGGTCGTCAAGCCGCCGTTCGTTCGGCAGGGCAAGGTGCGCATCTGAGGTCTTGATCCAGGCATCGCGACCGGCCGGTCGCGATGCCGGCCCGGCTTCGGCACGTTTAAATCAAAGTCAAAGTCAAAGGCGTTCCGCCCGCCTGCTGCGCAGGCTGATGGCGGGTCACTTTTTTCCAGAGCAAAAAAAGTAACCAAAAATTGCTCCTCAACTTCAAAGTCCCACGCTTGATTGTTTCAGGACTCGCGTACTGTGCGGGCTGGCCCCTTCGCGGCGGTGCCTTCGCGAGCATTCCGTCGAAGGATCCGGTGGCCTTGCCGCAATGGGGCGGAGCCGGCACCCGGGCGGCTCGGCTTCGATCATTGGCTTCGGGTAGCGCTGGGATGGCGTCTGGATTCCGGGCTTCGGAATTGGCCTCCCGACGATCTGGGGCAGACTTCCATCTCTATCGCCCCCGTTCCCCACAGCAAGCGCGCGCAACGCGCGCGGTGTAGCCTCCCGAGCACAAGCCCACGATCTATCCCATGGCCACTTTCGGAAACGATCCTGGGCACCACGCGACCCGCCCAAAGAGCTTGCGAAGCAAGCCGGGCGCAACGCCTTTGACGTGTCGAAGCCCGCATGGGAAAACTCGGCTGCGAGGGTGAACAGCGGGTATGAAACCGTGAGAAGGCTGCCGGGCCCGGCGGTTCCTGTCAACGCCGTATCGCGATCTGGAGATCGCTCCTACAAAGGCCGGCGCCGGCGTCTTCACTCCACTGCTTCGAAACGGTTTTCCGAGCGATTCTTGCGCACTTTCTTCGGGTCCCAGATGCGGCCGTTCATGGCAATCCAGACGCCCGGCGGCAGCGCCTGTACAGCGCCGACGGCGCAGCCGATGTTGAACATGGCGTCGGAGTCGATGAAACGCGCCGGGTTGAGTGCGCCGGTCATCACGATCACGCGCTCGCCCGTGTCTTCCAGCGCGGCTGCGGTCTCGACCATGGTGTCGGTGCCGTGGGTGATCAGAAAGTGGCGGTCGTCGCTGGTCATCACGGCCTGGCGAACGAGGCTGCGTTCCGGCTCACCCATGTTCAGGGAGTCCTTGCGCATCAGGGCGCGAATTTCCCAGTCGAAGGCCACGTTCATGGCTTCCAGAATGCGTCCGATCTCCGGCTCGCCGATCTGATAGTCGGACTTGTCGTCGTAATAGATCTTGTCGATCGTGCCGCCGGTGGTGAGGATGTTGAGCTTGTTCAAAGCGGGTTCCTGAATGGTCTTTCGGGTGAGTGCAGACAAGCCCGGAATGCACGGGCATTCGAGTAGTATAGCGGCCATGAGAACCGCCCTGAGGAGCGCTTGCCTGCTGTGGATGCTGGCGGCCCTGACCCAGCCGCTGCAGGCGCAGACTGTGGCCGACGAGGTGCTTGCCCTGCACTGGCATCCGGCCACGGCTGATCGCGCTCGCAATCGAACCATGGCAGCGGCCGTCTGGCTGGCACGCGGCGGCGAGGCGGACGACTGGCAGCAGACCGTGGAGGCACTCGCACTGCGGTTCGAGCGGGCGCTGACCCCGGCCGGGCCGGTTCGGGTTTCGCTGGCGGACGGCCTGTTGGCCTGGCTGGCCCAAGAACGCGAGAGCAGCCCTGCCGAGCCGGAACGCGAGTTCCCGGAGCCCGATCCTGCGGCTGCCGGCGAGCTGCTGGACAGAGAGCAGGCGGTCGGCGAGCTGGCGCGCATGCAGGTGGCGGCAGCCTATCAGTCGCCGCGCATCTGGCGCGCGGTAGCCGCCAGCCTGGGCGAACAGGGGCAGGCATCGGTTGCCGCATTCTGGTCGGATCTGGACGCGGGCCTGACGCGCCAACAAGACGAGGGCAGGGTCGCCTACGCCCGCGAGCAGGCCGGGTTGTCGCGCCGCCTGTCGCTGGCTGACTCGGCTCCGGCGCGCGCCCGGCTTCGCGATGCCATGCTGCTTGGGCAGGCCCGCCGGGCCTGGGAGACGGGTCAGCCGCTGGATGCGGTCTGGCTGACCTTCGAGGCGCTGGCGCGCTTGACCCAGTTTCAGGTAGCACTGGAAGACCGCAGCGACGCCTGGTTGCAGTGGCTGGGGCAGATCGCCGAGGAGCAGAATGCTGCGCTCCGGCGGGTCGATATCGACCTGCCGGTCGTGCTGGCGCTGCTGACGGATGCGGCCAACCATCTCGTGGCCGTTGACGAGCGCGCCGCCGCGCCCGCCCTGGACGAGCTTGGCGATGCCTATGCCCGGCTGGCCCTGTTCGTTCCGGACCTTGCTTTTTATCTCGATCAGCCGGTGCGTGAGCCGGTCCGGCGCACGCTGGCCGATTGCCGTCCCGACCCTCTTCTTGTCGGCCCCCTGCCGCGTGACCGTTTTGCGCGCTGTGTTCGCAATCTCGCCGCAGTGATGACCGCTCAGCTCGACAGCGAGGAGCTCGTCGGCGGTGGCCAGGGCCCCTTTGCAACGGAGTTCCTGCGTCGTGAGCTGGGCCTGATGAGCTGGCAGCGGGCAGCCTATCTGGACGGTCACCTCAACTGGCTTTTGTCGGCGCAGTGCCCGACACCGCGCTGGGCCAACGCTCTGGAGTGGTCGCTTCTGGCCGATCATCTGGTGCGCTGGGTGTCGCAGCGCCCGGTGTTTTTCAGCGGTAGTGGCTGGCGCGACACGATCGACCGGCTGATGGGGCAGATGCAGTCGCAGACAGCCGAGCGGATCGAGTGGCTTGACTGCCTGACCGGTCGCGGCGACAGCCGGCGTGATCCGGTCGAGCGCCTGCTGGCACGCCACGCCACGGCGCTGGATGAGGTCGCCGGGCTGCTGGAGCAGGCGCGCGCGGCATTTTACGAAAGCCATACCCGGCCGGGTGCCGATATCGAACTCGATGGCCTGGCCGATCAGGTGACCGCCTATCAGCCGCAGGATCTTTTCATCGGCCCCTGCCCCGGAGCCAACACCTGTGGGGCCCGCATACAGCTGCCCGTTTCCCGCGCGCTGCTCGGGCAGTTTCCCAACAGCTACCTGCTGGCTGATCAGGTTGGCATGGGCGAGCTGGGCCTTTGCTACGATCGGGTACGCTGGGTGGAGCGCAGCATGGCGCCGGCGCCCGGGCAAGCCAGCGGCATTGCCAACTACCACGGCAAGCTCGGCTTCGATCTGGTCGGTACCTTTCGCGGCAACAACGAGGTCAGCACGGTGTTTCGTTATCGTCTGACCGACAGTGAAACGCGGCACTACCTGTTTGCCGCCAGCGACGAGGCCACGCTGGCGCAGAATTGCCCCATTGATCAGATCGGCCGCTCGGTGGCCAGCAGCCTGGCGCAGGGGCATACCGGCCTGGTGCCCAATCGCCTGACCTATTTCGTGAGCGCGCCGACCACGCCGGAGGCGCAGATGCAGGCCAACTGGGACCGTGGCGCCGAGTGGCGTGACTGGTTTGTCACCGGGCGCGGTGTGGAGCACATCGAGAAGGTTGATCCGGCCGAGATGCAGGTCGCAGTCCGAGCGCACCTGGCTCACCTGGTCGCGCAGCGTGAGCGCCAACTGTTGGCACCGCTGATCAACCCGCCGCGCAGCGGCGACGAGAACCCGCTGGTTCAGGCGATGGCGCGGGCTGCCGATTCAGCGGCGCTGCTGCGGCGCGTGCTGGAGCTGCACTATCCCCGAGTCATCCGACAGCATGCGCCGGTTCGCGCCATGCTGGCCGGCGAGTCCGGTCTGATGACCCGTGACCGGGTACGCCTGATGCGCGACGCCGGCGTGGTGGCCAGCGACATGCCGCAGCTGGGGCAAGAACGTGCTCAGGCCCTGCGCGATGCCTGGATGGCGCTGCCCGAAGCCCTGCGTGAACGCGGGCAGCGCGCGCCGGAGATTGACTACAGCCTGGAGCGGCTGGCCGAGCTTCAGCGCCGGATGGCGCCATGAGCCCTCAGGGCTTCGACGTGTTTCGCTTGCGCCCGAAGCGCAGCGCCGACATCGCCGTGAAGTAGACCCCGACCAGCAGCACCTGGGCAACGGCCGGAATTCTTGCTGCCGGGCTGGCCCAGGCTTCGGCCACGGCCAGGCAGAAATGCACCAGCAGCAGACAGCCAGTGACCACCAGCCCGGTCTTGTTTGCGCGCCATACAAACGGCAGCGCCAGCAGTAGCGGCAACCCCAGCGCCACGATGGCGACCCAGGGTGGCAGCAGCTGCGGTGGCGCCAGCCAGCCGAACCAGATTGGCTGCAGCACGATCAGCCCGACCAGGCTCCAGCGACAGGTGCCCGGCCCGATCAACTGTGCGCTCCTAGCCGGGTGGCCACTTCGGCCAGCCGGCGGCCCAGCGCCCGGCACAGGCGGCGCTCGTCGTCGTCCAGATCAAGGTCGGAATCAACACCGGCCACGTGGCTGGGTCCGTAGGGCGTACCGCCGCTTCGGGTATGCGTGAGCTCCGGCAGCGTGTAGGGCAGGCCCAGAACCATCATGCCGTGGTGCAGCAGCGGCACCATCATGCTCAGCAGCGTGGCCTCCTGGCCGCCGTGCATGGTGGCCGTCGAGGTGAACACGCCGGCGGGCTTGCCGACCAGCGTGCCCGAGAACCATTCGCCGGCGGTGCCGTCGAGAAAGTACTTCAGGGCTGCGGCCATGTTGCCAAAGCGCGTCGGGCTGCCCAGCGCCAGGCCATGGCATTCGGCCAGGTCTTCACGGCTGACGAACGCCGGCCCGCTGGCGTGGATTTCGCGTGCCGGCGCGTCGGCGGTTGCCACTGGCGGCACGGTACGCAGGCGGGCCTGGCAGCCGTCGACCGACTCCACACCGCGCGCGATCTCGCGCGCCATGTTGTGCGTGTTGCCGTGTACGGAATGAAAAAGCACCAGAATCTCGGTCACGGCAGAATCTCTTCGATGGCTTCGGGTGGACGGCCCAGGCGCGCCTGCTCGCCATGCACCACGATCGGTCGCTGCAACAGCCGCGGGTGCGAGCAGATCCCTGCGATCAGCGCGGCATCGTCGAGTGCCTCGTCGTCCAGCCCCAGCTGCTTGTATTCCGGCTCGCCGCTGCGCATGATCTCGCGGATCGGGACGCCCAGCTGTTGAGTGATACGCTTGAGCTCATCCGGCGAGGGCGTCTGCTCAAGATACTCGATGATCCGGGGCTCGATGCCGTGATCGCGAATCAGCGCCAGTGCCTGGCGGCTCTTGGAGCAACGTGGATTGTGATAGATCCTGGTGGACATGAATTCATCCAAGTCTCGACACGAAGGGAAGGGTAGCGTACCCGTTCAGTCCGGGGTGTCAACGCAGACATCCCGCGGCTGGCCTGCCAGCCTGATCGACAGCGGCTGGCTGCGCGCGTTCGGCGCTCACTTGTGGCGCCACTTTCGCGACGATCGCTCTCTCGAGGCGGCCGCCGCCCTGAGTTACACCAGCTTGCTGGCCGTGGTGCCGCTGATGGCGGTCATGCTGGGCGTGATTTCTGCTTTCCCGGTGTTTGACCAGTGGGCCAATGAGGTCGAGAGCTACGTCTTCACCAACTTTGTGCCGGCGGCCGGTGACGCGGTACAGGAACATCTCAATCAGTTCGTGGAGCGCACAGCCGAGCTGACCGGCGCCGGCACCCTGTTTCTCATCGTGACCGCCCTGCTGCTGATGTCCACCATCGAGCGCAGCCTCAACCGCATCTGGCGGGTGCCCAGGCCGCGCGGCATCATCGGCAGGCTGCTCACCTACTGGTCGGTGCTGACCCTCGGCCCGCTGCTGATGGGGGCTTCGCTGGTGCTGACCTCCTATCTGGCCGCCGTGCCCGCGCTTGCACCTGAAGCGGTCCGCAGCGCCATGCAGGCGCTGTTTCTCAACCTCGCGCCGTTTCTGGTCGCGCTGATCGGCTTTACGCTCGTCTTCATGGTGGTGCCCCACCGTCGGGTGTTGCTGCGCCACGCGCTGGCCGGCGCCTTTTTGTCGGCGCTGTTGTTCGAGCTGGCCAAGCACGGCTTCGTGCTCTATTTGACGCACTTTCCAACCTATGAAAAGCTCTACGGTGCGCTCGCTGCGGTGCCGATCTTTCTGGTCTGGATCTACGTCTCCTGGGTGGTGGTGCTTCTGGGCGCCAGCGTGGCTGCCGCGCTGACCACCTTCAACTACCGCAGCAGCGAATGGCACTGGTCGAGCCGCCACGAGCTGGTGCTGGCGCTGCGGCTGCTGGGTCACTTCTGGCATGCGCAACGACAGGGGCGTGTTCTGTCGCAGGCCGATTTGCTGGCGCGCGAGCGTGCCGCCGGAGACGCGCAGATCGGGCGCATCCTCGACTGGTTCCACCGCGCTGGCTTCATCCATCCCGACGACAGTGGCGACTGGCTGCTGTCGACCGATCTGGAAGATGTCACCCTGGCACAGCTCTACCGCGCCGGGCCGTTCATACTGCCGATTGGCGAGCTGCAGTCGATTCCGATCGACAGTCACTGGGATCGCGCGCTGGTCAACTGCCTGGAGTCGATCGACGTGGTCGGTGCTCCGGCCCTGAATCGGTCGATCAAGGCGCTGCTCAAGTTCCAGCCGGAAGATGCTTCATGAAGCCTTCCAGGCTTTCGGCAGCGGCACTTGCGGGTGCTGACGGTGGCCGGGGCGGCCAGCGGGTGCACGACAAAATGATAACGCAGAGGATGGGTATTCATGACTGAAACACGAAAGTGGCTGGTGAGCGGACGCGTTCAGGGCGTCTCATTTCGCGCATCGACGCGCCGGCAGGCCGAACCGCTGGGTCTGTCCGGACATGCCGTGAATCTGCCCGACGGCCGCGTGGAAGTTGTTGCTGCCGGTCCGGTTTCGGCGCTCGAAGAGCTCGAGGCCTGGCTTGCCCATGGCCCACCGGCGGCGCGCGTCGACGAACTGGTGCGGACCGCAGCGCCCGCGAACGTGCCTGCGGGTTTCACCACCGGCTGAAGCGTGTTGCCGCGCCGGGTTCAGAACAGGCTGGTCTGGCGCACCGGGCGAAAGCTGGTTCGGTGGATGGGGCAGGGGCCGTGTTGTTCCAGCGCGGCCAGATGCGCCGCCGTGGGGTAGCCCTTGTGGCGGTCGAAACCATACTGGGGCCAGCGCGCATGCACGGCGAGCATCAGTTCATCCCGGTGCACCTTGGCCAGGATGCTGGCCGCAGAAATGGCGCGATCGATGCGGTCGCCGCCGATCACGGCCTGGGCAGGCCAGGGCAGCGGCGGGGCGCGGTTGCCGTCGACTCGCACCAGCACGGGCTCAAGCGCGAGCGCGTCGAGCGCCTGGCGCATGGCCAGAAAAGTGGCCTGGAGGATATTCACCCGATCGATTTCAGCCGGCTCGACCACGCCCAGCCCCCAGCTCAGCGCCCGCTCGCGGATGATCTCGGCCAGCGCCTCGCGCCGCCGGGGGCTGAGTTGCTTGGAGTCGGCCAGGCCATTGATGGGCCGTCGGCGCTCCAGAACCACCGCGGCGGCCACAACCGGGCCGGCCAGGGGGCCGCGGCCGGCTTCGTCGACGCCGGCAATCGGTCCGCTGCAGATATCAGCGCCGATCATGGTCAATCAACTCCAGCAGGGCACGAGCGGCGTTCTCACCGGCACCGGCGGCAAGTTCGTTGCGGCAGCCGGCGGCGGCCTGTCGATAGGCATCGAGGCGGGCCGGATCGTCGATCCAGGCCAGCGCTTCGCGACCCAGCGCCTCGGGGCGTGCCTGTGCCTGCACGAACTCCGGCACCAGGGCGCATCCCTGGAGAATATTGGGCAGGGCGATGAACTGCGAGCGTACCAGGCGCAGACCGCGCAGCAGCCAGTAGGTGGGCGCTGCCAGGCGGTAATAAGCCACCAGCGGACATTCGAGCAGAAAGGCTTCAAGCGTGGCCGTGCCCGAAGCCGATATCGCGGCGTCGGCCGCGGCCAGGCCGGCACGCGTGCGCTCGCAGACCAGCTGCACCCCGGCCCTGGCCAGCTCCGGCCCGGCGAGCGCCTGCACCTGATCGCGCTGAGCCGCGCGCGCCAGCAGCATGGTCAGCTTCAGGTCCGGGCGCTGTTGTCGCAGCCACAGGGCGGTCTCCGCCAGCAGGCGGGCATGGTTTTCGATCTCGCCGCGCCGGCTGCCGGGAAGCAGGGCAATGTGAGCGCCGCGTTGCCGGTCGGCGCGCTGCTGGCGCTGCAACAGCAGCGGCGAGGCTGCAATGTCGTCGGCCAGCGGGTGGCCGACGAAACAGCTATTGAGGCCGTGGGCACGAAACAGCGCGGGCTCGAAGGGAAACAGTGTCAGCAGCAGATCGGTGGCGCGCGCCACCGAGGCGGCTCGGCCGGGGCGCCAGGCCCAGACGGTCGGGGCCACGTAATGCACCGTGCGCTGCCCGCGGCGCTTGAGCTGGCGCGCGAGGCCCTGGTTGAAGTCCGGAGCATCGATGCCGACGAACGCGTCCGGCTGCCAGGCCAGGATCCGGTGTCTGAGCGTGCGGCGGAAGCGGAACAGCCGCGGCAGGTGGCGCAGCACCTCGGTCAGGCCCATGACGTTGAGCTCGTCGAGATCGAACCAGGTGTCGACGCCTGCGGCGCGCATGCCCTCGCCGGTCACGCCGGCCAGCTCGATATCGGGCCGCTGCTCGCGCAGGTGTCGGGCGAGGCTGGTTCCCAGAGTGTCTCCGGAGGCTTCGCCGGCGACCAGCACGATCCGCGGAGGGCGGTCGTTCATGCTGGCAGTTTCAGCGCAGCAAGCCGCGCTGGCTGCTTTCGATCGACGCGATCATCAGCTCCAGCTCGGGCTGCTCGCCCGCGCGTGCGCGCAGTTCGTTGACGGCCTCTTCGCGCGGCAGGCCCTTGCGGTAGATCAGGCGGTAGGCCTCGCGAATGTTGCGAATCTGCGCGCTGTTGTAGCCGCGGCGCTTGAGCCCTTCGGCGTTGATGCCCCGCGGTCGCGGCGGCTGCCCGGAAACCATCACGTAGGCAGGAACGTCCAGGTTGACGCCGCCGTACATGCCCAGAAAAGCGTGCGCGCCGATACGGCAGAACTGATGGGCGCCGGAGTAGCCGGCGAAGATCACCCAGTCACCAACGATCACGTGGCCGGCCAGGGTGGCGCCATTGGCAAAGGTGGTGTGCGAGCCCACCTGGCAGTCGTGGGCGATGTGGCAGTAGGCCATCAGCCAGTTGTCGTCGCCGATGCGGGTCACGCCAACGTCGTCGGAGGTGCCGCGGTTGATGGTCACATACTCGCGTATGGTGTTGTCACGGCCGATCTCCACAGCGGTGTCTTCGCCGTCGTATTTCTTGTCCTGTGGAGCTTCACCGATGGACGCAAACTGGTAGATGCGGCAGTTGCTGCCGATGCTGGTGCGCCCGCCGATGACAACATGCGGCCCGATCCAGCAGCCGTCGCCGATGACGGCCTGTGGCCCGATGACGCTGTAGGCGCCAATGGCGACATCGCTGCCGATCTGCGCGCCTTCTTCGATGATGGCGGTGCGGTGGATCATGGCGTCGGGTCGGGACGTGCGGCGCACAGGAGCTCGGCGCTGGCGACCGGCTTGTCGTCCACCAGCGTGGTGGCTTCATAGATGCCCATATTGCGCATCAGCCGTTTTTCGGTAACCTCGAAGATCAGCTGATCGCCGGGCACGACAACCCGGGTGAATCGGGCCTTGTCGATCTTGACCAGATAGTAGAGCCGGTTGTCACCGCCGGTCGCCGCGCGCGCCAGATGCGCCAGGCAGCCGGCGGCCTGAGCCATGGCCTCGAGCAGCAGCACGCCGGGCATGACCGGGTGCCCCGGAAAGTGACCCTGAAAGAAGGGTTCGTTGATGCTGACATTCTTCAGTGCTCGGATGCGCGGCGGTTTGTCGAGCGTGTATTCCAGCACCCGATCGACCAGCAAGAAAGGGTAGCGGTGGGGCAACAGTTCAAGAATTTTCTCGATGTCTACCTGCGGGGAGTCATTCATTGTTTGATGGCTTTGTCGTTCGGAAATGATTGTTCAGGATGAATTACGCTCCAGCCGGCGCAGGCGACGCACCCAGTCGTCAAGCTGCCCCAGCCGGACCAGGGTTCGTTTCCAGCGCGCGTGGGGCCGGGCCGGGATGCCGGAGCCGTATTCTCCGGGCTCGGTGATCGATTCGAGCACCGTGCTCATTGCGGTCACCACCACCTGATCACAGATGCTCAGATGCCCGCCGATGCCGCAGGCGCCGGCAACCATGCAATAGCGTCCGATCGTGGTCGATCCGGCAATGCCCACGCAGCCGGCAATGGCGGTATGCGCGCCAATGCGCACATTGTGGGCGATCTGGACCTGGTTATCCAGACGCACGTCTTCGGCCAGCTCGGTGTTTTCGATCGCGCCCCGATCGATGGTGGTATTGGCGCCGATCTCACAGTCGTCGCCGACCACGACCGCGCCCAGCTGCGGCACCTTGATCCACTCGCCGGCCTCCATGGCCAGGCCAAAGCCGTCGGCGCCGATCACCGCGCCCGGGTGCACCAGCACGCGCCGGCCCAGGCGGCAGTCGGGCCCCAGATAAACGCGCGCGACAAGGCGAGTACTCTCGCCGACGACGGCGCCTTCGCCGACGACGCAGCCCGGCCCGATCACGGCATCGCGCTCGATTCGGGCGCCGGCAGCGATGCTGGCATGGGGTCCGATGCTGGCCGTTGCGTCGACCTGAGCCCCGGGGTCAACCGCGGCCATGGCGTCGATGCCGGCGCGGGCGGCTTTCTGTGGATGCAGAAAGCTGCCGACGCGCGCCCAGCTGGCGTAGACGTTGTCGCTGATCAAGGCATTGCCCTGCCACCGCCCGGCCAGCGGCTCGGCGATGATGACCGCACCGGCGCGACAGTCGGCCAGCTGCGCGGTATAGGCCGGGTTGGCCAGAAAGCTGACGTTTTCCGGCCCGGCGTGCGCCAGCGTGGCGAGCGAGCTCACGCGATGGTCGGGGTCGCCGCGAAGCCGCAGGTCAAAGCGGTCGGCCAGGGCCTTGAGCGTGGTGGTGTGCATACGCGCTTCCGGATGAGTGTTACTGGCTGTGTTGTTGTGGCTGCTGGCTCTGGAAGTCCTCTTCGAGCCAGCGCAGGATGCGCTCGGTCACGTCGATGCGGTTGGAGGCGTAGGCCACCGGGCTGGTCAGGATCAGGTCGAAATCGCCGGCTTCTGCCACTTGCCGCACGGCAACCTCGATGGTTTCCTCGAGCGCCTTTTTTTCGGCGTTGGTGCGAAAGCGCAGCTCCTCTGCCAGGTCCTCGCGTCGCCGCTCGATGGAGCGCTGCAGGTTGCGGATTTCACGCTCTTTTTCAAAACGCTCTTCCGAGCGCAGATCCACGGCTTCGGCGAGCTCGGCCTCCAGCCGTTCGAGGCGGGCCTCATCGGCCAGCAGCGACTCGTTGCGGGGGCTGAACTCGCGGTCGAGACCTTCGCGCGCGTCGACGACCTGGGGCGCAAATTCAAACAGCCTTTTCATGTCGACGTAGCCGATGCGCAAATCCTGCCCGAGGGCAGCGGCAGATACCAGTACCGCTGCCGCGAGCACGAACAGCCGAACGCGCAGTCCGGTGATGGCCTTGAATACTCCCGCCCGTTTCATGCCCGCTCAAGGCTAGAAGGTGTTGCCAAAGGAGAACTGTATGACCTGGGTTCGGTCTCCATCGCGCTTCTTCAGAGGTGTGGCTACGTTGATGATAATCGGCCCGACCGGCGCTTGCCAGGTCAGGGACAGGCCAGTGGAGGCCCGCAGCAGGTCGGTTTCGAAGCTGTCGAAGTCGCGGTAGACGTTGCCGACGTCGACAAACCAGGCCAGGCGAGTGCCGCTGGCCTGGATGTTGGGCAGGGGGAAGGCCAGCTCGACACCGCCGATGACCTTGAAGTCACCGCCGACTGAGCGACAGAACGAATCCTTGGGGCCCAGCGAGTTGTCGTCAAAGCCGCGAATGTCGGACACGCCGCCGCCGTAGAAGTGCTCGTAAAAGGGCAGGCCGGCGTCGTAGGTGACCACCTCGTCGAGCTGGCAGCTGCGGCGCAGGTTTTCCTTCAGCTCCGGCTCGACCGGTTCGATGCCCAGGTCGCGGTCGTAGTTGTCGTAGGAATCACCGTAGGCCAGGTCGCCCTTGACGCTGAATGCCATGCCGCTGCTGCCGATGGGCCAGTACTTGCGGAAGCGATAGTTGGCGCGGTAGAACTCCCGCGTGCTTCCGGGCAGGGCCACTTCACCGCCCAGGCGGTGCAGCGAACCGTGGGTCGGGTTGAGGTAGTGGTTGCGGCTGTCTCTGGACCAGGTGCCGCTCATGCGGTAGGTGGTCACGCGGCGCTCGCTGGAGGACAGCTCACCGTCGAGGTTCTTGTCCAGCGTGATTGCCAGTGGCCGCTCGGCCGGAATGCAGTAGCGGAAATTGTCCGGGTCATCCGGATCGGCGTCAGGATCGATCAGGCAGGCTCCGCCGCGCATGTTGATGTCGACCTGCTGCACGCCCATGCCGAAGCGAAGGTAGTCGACTTCCGAGATCGGGTAGCCCAGGTTGACCCCGGCGGCCGCCTGACTGGTGGAGAATGACGAGATGTTGGCCCGACCCTGATCAAACTCGGTGTACTGGGCATAAAATCCGCGCGAGACCCCGTCGTCGGTGTAGTAGGGGTTGGTGTAGTTGACGGCGGCCTGGGTGTAGATGCTGCTGCGGCTGACCGAAAAGCCCAACCGCCGGCCCGAGCCGAGGAAGTTGTTCTGCTGCACCGAGATCGAGGTGATCAGGCCCTGAATCTGTGAGTACCCGAAGCCGATCTGGAAACTGCCCGAAGGCTGCTCCTCGACGCTGATGATGACGTCGACCTGGTCGTCGGTGCCTTCGACGGCCGGTGTTTCGACGTTGACATTGTCGATATAGCCCAGCCGTTGCAGGCGGAGCTTGGATCGGTCGATGGCCGCCTGGGAGAACCAGGCGCCTTCGAACTGACGCATTTCGCGGCGCAGCACCTCGTCCTTGGTCTGGGTGTTGCCCTGAAACTCGATGCGGCGCACGTAAACCCGCTTGCCCGGGTCGACAAAGAAGTTGAGCTCGGTTTCCAGGGTGTCGCGGTTGACCCTCGGCACCGGGTTGACGTTGGCGAAGGCGTAGCCGATGTTGGACAGTACGCTGGTGATGTTTTCGATGCTCTGCTCGACGCGCTTGCGCGAAAACATGTCGCCGGATTCGATCACGACCAGTCTGCGCATGGTCGGCTCGGGCAGGATCATCTCGCCGGTCAGAACAACGTCACTGATCGTGTAGACCTCGCCTTCACGGATATTGGCGGTGACGAAAATGTCCTCCTTGTCCGGGCTGATCGAGACCTGGGTGGATTCGATCGAAAAGTCGAGATAGCCGCGGTCGAGGTAATACGAGCGCAAGGTCTCGAGGTCGCCGGAGAGCTTTTCCCGCGTGTACTTGTTGGCGCCGCGCCAGAAGAACAGGCCGAGTTTGCTGTCGGACTCGAAGTCGTCGCGGAGCTCCTTTTCGGTATAGGTTTCGTTGCCGACGATATTGATATGGCGGATACGCGCCTGCGAGCCTTCTTCGACCTCGATGCTCAGATCGACCCGGTTGCGCGAGAGCTCATCGACGTTGGCCTCGACCTCCACGGCGTAGTAGCCGCGGCTGTAGTATTGCCGGATCATTTCCTGGCGCACGCGGCTGAGCTCGAGCTTGTTGAAGATCTCGCCTTCGGCAATGCCGATATTGGCCAGGGCCGGCATCAGATCCTCGTTCTTGATCTGCTTGTTGCCGGTGATGCTGACAGACGAGATGGCCGGGCGCTCCTCGACCGTGATGACCAGCACGTTGCCCTCGCGTGAGAGGCTGACGTCGTTGAAGAATCCGGTTTCCCACAGATCGCGGATGGTGCTGCGCGCCAGGGTGGGCGTCATCGTGTCGTCGACTTCGATCGGCACGTAGCTGAAGACGTTGCCTTCGGAAAGCCGAAGCAGCCCGTCGACCCGGATGTCGCTGATGCGGAATGTCTCGGCTGACGCGAGGCCGGTGACGGCGAGCAGCATCAGCAGCAGGCAGATTCGTTTCATGTCGGGTGCGTTCCGGTTGGGTGTTTCAGCATGATCCTGTGCTCAGGGCGTGCTGCAGTTTATGAGAAAACGCGTAACAGATCGTTAAATATCGCCAGGCCCATGAGTCCCACGACCATGAGCATGCCGAGATACTGGCCCACAACCTGCGTTCTTTCGGACACGGGAGACCCCTTGACCAGCTCCACAAGGTAATACATCAGGTGGCCACCATCCAGGATCGGAATCGGCAGCAGGTTGATGATGGCAAGCGAAAGGCTGATCAGGCCCAGAAAGAACAGAAATCGGGAAAATCCCAGCTGTGCCGAAGATTGCGCCATCTGCGCGATCGTGATCGGGCCAGAGAGGTTGCGCAGGCTGGCGCTGCCGGTGATCATCCGGCCGAGCATGCCGAAAGTGGCCGCCGTGAGCCGACCGGTTTCCGCAAAGGCCTGGCCTGCGGCCTCGACCGGGCCGTGGCGCAGCACCGTGAAAGCGCGCTCCATGTCCTTGCGCACGGCCGCATCGGGTGGCGGTGACTGCACGCCGATCACCGCTCGGCCCTGGCGCAGTTCCGGGGTCAGGCTCAGCTCGCGGCGGCTGCCGTCGCGCTCGATCTTCAGGCTCAACTCGCGCGCCTGATTCTTGTCATCCAGGCCGTGGGCCGGGATCAGCCGGGCGACATCACGCCAGCCGCTCACGGCCTCGCCGGCGACGCTGACAATCCGGTCACCCGCCTTGAGTCCGGCGCGGTCGGCGGGTGTATCGGCGCTGACTTCGCCGATTACCGATGGCAGATCCGGCTGCCAGGGCACCAGCCCGATGGCCTCGAGCGTGCGTGCCTCGTCAAAGTCGGTCGGCAGCTGATCAAGCGGCAGAACGAGCGGGCGACGACTGCCGCCTGGGCGTTCGGCGACCAGCTTGACGCTGTCGCCATCGAGCGCGCGCGGCATCAGCGCCAGCAACACATGGGTCCAGGTTTCGGTGGTCTTGTCGCCCACCTGAACGATCAGATCCTTGCGCTCCAGCCCGGCTTCGGCGGCAATGCCCGTGGCCTCGCCGACCACCGGCCGCGTTTCAGGTATGCCAACCACGAACATCAGCCAGAAAGCGGCGAGGGCAAAGATGAAGTTGAAGGCCGGGCCGGCGGCGACAATGGCCATCCGCTGGCCCAGGGGCTTGCGATTGAAGGCCTGGTCGATTTCTCCGGCGGCGACGGGCGCTTCGCGCTCGTCGAGCATGCGCACGAAGCCGCCCAGCGGGATGGCGGCGATGCGGTATTCGGTCCCGTCACGAGCGGTGCGCGACCATAATGCCGGGCCGAACCCGACCGAGAACTGGAGCACACGCACGCCCGCGCGCCTGGCCACCCAGAAGTGGCCAAATTCGTGAAAGGTCACCAGCAGGCCGAGTGCGACGGCCAGCCAGAGCAGGGGACCGAGAATATCGAGCATGATCGGGGCGCTCATCCGAGCCGGCAGGTTGCCGACTGTAGCAGTGTTCGTTCAGTCAAGCGCGACATTGTACCGGCTGTGGGCGGGCTCTGTCGCCAAGCAGAGCGGGCGGCCTGCAAGGCGCGCCCGTCAATGGCCGTGTCCGCTTGCTGTGCCGCAGGCTCAGAGCAGCCCAGTGTTGGCGGCATGCAGCACCGCCAGGGTAAAGAAGGGCACCGCCGCCGACATGCTGTCGAAGCGATCGAGAATGCCGCCATGGCCGGGCAGCAGTGCCGAGGTGTCCTTGAGGCCGCGCTGGCGCTTGAGCAGGCTGATGAACAGGTCGCCGCCCATCGAAATGATGGCAATGCCGCAGGCCAGCACGGCAAGGCCGAAGAGATTGAAAGGCCCGAGAGGGAAGAGCGCACCCGCGACTGGCGTCAGGATGGCGGCGGCGAGCAGCCCGCCCAGCGCGCCCGATCGCGTTTTACCGGGGCTGATGGTGGGCGCGAGCCTGGCGCCGCCGAAATGGCGGCCGCTGAAGTAGGCGCCGGTGTCGGCCGCGGCGATGGTGGTCAGAAGCAGGCATACCCACCAGGGCGAAATCTTCTGCAGCAGACTCAGACCCAGCCAGGCGGCGAGCAGAATGGCGCCGAGCACGATCAGCTTGAAAACGATTATCGCGGGTGCCTGTGACCGGCCAAGCCCCGGCCGCGAAAGCCAGGCCAGATTGAGCAGCCACAGCAGACCAACGGCCAGCAGCAGCCAGCCAGGCTCCAGGGCAAGGGCATGCACCATGAACGCCAGAGCACCCAGGCCAACGGCGTAGAGCCAGCGCCCCGCCGCCTGGTCGATGCCTGCCAGCCGAGCGGCCTCCCAGCCGCCCAGCAGCGGCAGCACCGCACCCGCCAGCACGGCGAATGCCGCCGGCGGCAGAAAGAAGACGCTCAACAGGCCGACGATGGCCATGGCCACGGCGGTGACAACGCGCAGTCTAAGCACTTTTTACCTGGCTGAGGCCGCCAAAGCGGCGGTCGCGGCGGGCGTAATCCGACAGGGCGGCGCGAAAGTGTTCTGCGCCAAAATCGGGCCACAGAACATCGGTGAAGTAGAGTTCGGTATAGGCCAGCTGCCAGAGCAGGAAATTGGATAACCGGCGTTCACCACCGGTGCGGATGAACAGATCCGGGGGCGAGTTGGACGTCGGCGTGAGCATGGCGGCGAAGCGCTGTTCGTCGATCGATTCGGGTTGGCAGTCGCCTTCGGCTGCCTGTCGGGCCAGTGCGCGGGCCGCCTGCACGATGTCGGCGCGGCCGCCATAGTTGACCGCCACGTTGAGCCGCAGCGCCGCGTTGCCGGCAGTGCGCTTTTCGGCCCGCAGCATGCCCTCGCGCAGGGTGCGGCTGAAGGCCGAGCGATCGCCGATGAAGTGCAGCGCCACGCCGTGGTCGTCGAGCTCGCGAATTTCACGGTTGAGCGCACGCAGGAACAGATCCAGCAGTGTGCGCACCTCGGATTTCGGTCGGCTCCAGTTTTCGCTTGAAAAGGCGTAGACGGTCAGCGCCGGAATGCGGTGACTGAGCGCCGCCTGAATGGTGCGCTTGAGCGCGTCCGACCCGGCCTCGTGGCCGACCGAGCGCGGTTGCCCCTGGCGAGACGCCCAGCGACCGTTGCCATCCATGATGATGGCAACGTGGGCCGGAACGGAGGCGGAATCGGACAAGGGGACCTCAGATTTCCATCAGCTCCCGTTCTTTCTCCGCGACGAGGTCATCGACCTGACCGACATATTTATCGGTCAATTCCTGAACCTGCGTTTCGCCGCGCCGGACGTCATCCTCTGACAGCTCCTTTTCCTTTTCATACTCCTTGAGCTGATGGTTGGCGTCACGGCGGATGTTGCGAATGGCAATCTTGGCGTGCTCACCCTCGCCCTGGACAACCTTGGCCAGCTCGGCGCGGCGCTCCTCGTTGAGGGCCGGCAGCGGCACGCGGATATTGCTGCCTGCTGTCGTTGGGTTGAGGCCCAGATCGGAGGTCATGATGGCCTTTTCGATCGTCGGCACCATGGACTTGTCGAACGGCACCACGCTGAGCGTGCGCGCATCCTCGATGCTGACGTTGGCGGCCTGATTGAGCGGCGCCTGAACGCCGTAATAGTCGACCGTGATGTGATCGAGCAGGCTGGGGTGGGCCCGGCCGGTGCGAATCTTGGTGAGTTCATTCACCAGCGCGGCAACGCTTTTCTGCATGCGCGCGTCGGCATCCTTTCTGATCTCGTTGAGCATGGCCTTACCTTGAATAGTGAGAACCTGTGATTGAGCCTGGCAGTGGCGGCGCAGTCTGCATCTTCCGGTGCAGGGTCAGCTCACCAGCGTGCCCACGTCTTCGCCGCGAATGATCCGGCCCAGCTCACCCGGACGATGAGTGTTGACAATCCGGATCGGCATGGACTGCTCGCGACACAGCACGATGGCGTTGGCATCCATGGCCTCGAGCTTGCGCTCGATGACCTCATCGTAGCTGATACGGCTGTAGCGGGTGGCTTCGGCGTTGGTGATCGGGTCGGCCGAATAGATGCCGTCCACCTTGGTGGCCTTGATCATCAGTTCGGCACCGACCTCGACGGCGCGCAGGCTCGCTGCCGTATCGGTGGTAAAGAAGGGGTTGCCGGTGCCGGCGGCGAAGATCACCACGCGATTCTTTTCAAGGTGACGCACGGCGCGCCGGCGGATGTAGTCCTCGCAGACATCGCGCACCGAAACAGCCGACATGACGCGAGTGGTCACATCGGCTTTTTCGAGCGCATCCTGCAGGGCCAGGGCGTTCATGACCGTGGCCAGCATGCCCATGTGATCGCCGGTAATGCGATCGATGCCCGAGGCTGCCAGGCCCTTGCCGCGAAAGATGTTGCCGCCACCGATCACGATGCCGATCTGGACGCCGGCGGCGACAACATCGGCTACCTCGCTGGCAATGCGCGAAGAAATCTTGGGATCGATGCCGTAATCGAGTTCGCCAAGCAGGGCTTCACCGCTGAGCTTGAGTAGAACCCTTTTGTAGTGGGTGGTCTCGTTCATGGTCAGCGGTTACTCCCTGTAGTCTCGGTTGGTCGAGCGCCGGCTGGCGCCTGCAGGCATTTCTACTGGCTGCCTTTGGCTTGTTCCATGACCTCGGCGGCAAAGTCGTCTTCCTGCTTCTCGATGCCTTCGCCCACCTCGAGGCGGACGAAGTCCTTGATCGAGGCATCCTTGCTCTTGAGCAGCTTGCCTACCGTCTGGTCGCCGTCCTTGACGAAGGGCTGGCCGGTCAGGGTGATCTCGGCGAGGTGCTTGTTGAGGCGTCCGCTGACCATCTTTTCGACGATTTCGGGCGGTTTGCCGCTGTCCTCGGCCTGGGACACCAGGATCTGCTTTTCCTTTTCCATGACCTCGGCAGGCACGTCCTCGATGTCACGATAGGCCGGATTGAGCGCCGCGATGTGCATGGCCAGGTCGCGGGCCAGTGCCTCATCACCACCTTCCAGGGCGACCAGTACGCCGATCCGGCCACCGTGAATGTAGCCACCCAGAGTGCCGCCCGCGGCTGAAAGCTTGGCCATGCGGCGCACCTGAATGTTTTCGCCCAGCTTGGCGACGAGCTGCTTGGCTGATTCGGCGACCGTCGAGCCGCCCGCCATGGTGGCCTTGTTGAGGGCCTCGTCGTCGTCGACCGTCAGGGCCAGGCCGGCCACTTCTTCGGCAAAGCCGCGGAAGTTGTCGTCCTTGGCCACAAAGTCGGTTTCACAGTTGATCTCGACCAGGGCCGCCTGATCGCCGGACTCGGCCATGACCACCGCGCCTTCGGCGGCCACCCGATCGGACTTCTTCTCGGCCTTGGCCAAGCCGCTCTTGCGCAGCTGCTCTACGGCGGCGTCCATGTCGCCCTCGGTGGCGACCAGTGCTTTCTTGCACTCCATCATGCCGGCGCCGGTGCGCTCGCGCAGTTCCTTGACTTGTGATGCGGAAATACTCATTGCTCTTTCAAAGCTCCTTGCAAATCGGATTCGATCAGGACTCGCTGTCTTCGTCGTCAGCCTTGACCGCAGTCTTCTTGACCACTTTTTTCTTGGCGGCCTTCTTCTTGCTTGCCGTTTTGGCAGCCTTGGCTTCGCCTTCGTCGCTGGCTTCAGCGGCCGGGGCGTCGGCTGCGGCGGCTGCCTCGTCAGCGGGCTCAGCGGCTTCGGTCGGTGCCTCGGCCGTCGGCGCTGCGGCCGCGCTTTCTTCGGGCTCGGCCCGCGCGGTCGTCTTTTTCTTGGCGGTCTTTTTGGTTACCGCCTTCTTGCCGGGGCTGGCCGCCTGGATGGGGTTGCCTTCGGCGTCGAGCTCGACGAACTCGTCGGCGTCGCCTTCACCCGGCTGCGGCACCGAAGCCCGGCCTTCCAGAACGGAGTCGGCGGCCAGCTGGGTGTAGAGACGAATGGCGCGAATGGCGTCGTCGTTGCCCGGAATCACGTAGTCGACGTTGTCCGGGTTGTGGTTGGTGTCAACCACGGCGACGACCGGGATGCCCAGCTTGCGGGCTTCGGCCACGGCGATTGCCTCGTGGCCGGTGTCAATGACGAACATGGCGTCGGGCAGGCCGTTCATGTCCTTGATGCCACCCAGGCTGCGCTCCAGACGATCACGTTCGCGCGTGAGGTCGAGCACTTCCTTCTTGACCAGCTTTTCGAACGTGCCGTCGGTCTCCATCGCCTCAAGCTCCTTGAGGCGGTTGACCGAGCCACGCACGGTACGGAAGTTGGTCAGCATGCCGCCAAGCCAGCGGTGTGAGACATAGGGCATGCCGCAGCGCTGCGCTTCTTCGGCAATGGCCGTGCTGGCCGCGCGTTTGGTGCCAACGAACAGAATGTTGCCGCGTCGGGCAGCCAGTCCGCTGAGGTAACTCATGGATTCCTTGAGAAGCGGCAGCGATTTCTCAAGGTTGATGATGTGAATCTTGCCGCGAGCGCCGAAGATGTAGGGGGCCATCTTCGGGTTCCAGTAACGCGTCTGGTGGCCGAAATGAACGCCGGCTTCAAGCATCTGGCGCATAGTGACATCAGGCATGGTAATACTCCATTTTTCATGGACAAGACGCCCGCCCGCAGTATGGTTTCGGGTCGGCTCGGCGGAACGCGCTTTGTCCGGGGTTTAGGCCTCCGCTGACCCCATGCGGCGATCCTCGTCCCCGGGTACAGGAACGGGACAACCCCGACGCATGTGTCGATCAGCGTGTGTTTTAGGTTCTTCGCCTGACCTGGTGGGCAGGCAAATCCAGCCAATTATACCGGAGTGCATCCTTGCCGTGCAAGGACACATGCTGCGCCGCCCCGGCGCGTGATGTCGGCATTCCCCGACGGCAGTGTAATATGCCCCTGGGAACACGAGATCGGTTTGCCCGGCCCGAAGTCGCCGACGACAGGGAGACAAACATGCAGGATCCAGTTCAGCCAAGCGGGGATTCGAACGGTAGCAGCGGTGCTGAGCAGAGTATCGAGGTTCCAGCAGGCACCGAGTCGCCGCCTGTCACCATCACGGTCGAGCCCGGCGAGGTCGGAGTCACGCAGGCCGCAGATGCGGCATCCGTAGCCCACGTCCCCGGCTGGCTGCCGCCGCAGCTTGAGGGCGCCTGGGAGTTTCTGGCCAATTACCCGCCGGTGCTGGCTCTGGCGATAGCCCTGACCGGCGTGACGCTGGCCGTCCTGGGCCGCTGGTTTGTTCTGTTCTGGGGCCGCAAGCTGACCTCCCGCACGCGTACCGCGCTCGACGAGCAGTTGCTCAGGATCAGCGCCAACGCTGCCGCGCTGATTCTTTCCTATCTGGCCATCGTGCTCGCCATTCAGGTGCTGGGTCTGGGCAAGACGGCCGAAATGGTCCTGACCCGCATTGCCTTGACCCTGCTGGTGCTGCGCCTGATCGTATCCGCGCTCAAGGCCGGGCATGTCGGCCTGGAGATTCTCGGCGGGCTGGGCCGGCGTTTCGCCATCGTCGAAGCACGCACCATGCCGCTGTTCGATCTGATCATGACGGTGCTGGTCATCGGCGCCGGCGCTTACGCGCTGTTGCTGGTGTGGAATATCAATCCGACCGCCTGGCTGGCGTCAGCCGGGGTGATCGGTCTCGCCGTGGGTTTTGCCGCACGAGATAGCCTGGCCAACCTGTTTGCCGGTTTTTTCATCATCGCCGATGGCCCCTACAAGCTGGGTGACTACGTGGTACTGGGCAGCGGTGAGCGCGGCGAAATCACCAAGGTCGGCATCCGCTCGACGCGCATTCTCACCCGCGACGATGTCGAGATCACCGTGCCCAACTCGATGATGGCCAACTCGCAGATCTACAACGAGTCGGGCGGCAAGTGGGAGCGCTTTCGCATCCGCATCAAGATCGGCGTGGCCTACGGCAGTGACGTTCATGAAGTTGTCGAGGTGCTCAAGGCCGTTGCCGGCGACCATGAGACCGTCTGCAAGGATCCCGAGCCGCGGGTGCGCATGCGTGGCTTTGGTGATTCCAGCCTGAATTTCGAGCTGCTGTGCTGGGTGCGCCGGCCAGTCGAGCGTGGCCGGATCACCCATGAGCTCAATATGGCGGTCTATGACGCGCTCAACGCCGCTGAAATCGGAATTCCGTTTCCGCAGCGCGATGTGTGGGTGCGGGATGCCGGCACGCCGGGCCGGCCGGGTCGCCCCGACAACGCCGGCTGAGGTCACCCACCCCATTGGGCTGGTTCGCCGTGTTCAGTCGCGCGTGAGCCGGCCCACGATTTCGTCGAGCGCAACATCCTCGTTGTCGCCGCCGCGCCGGCGGTATTCGACAATGCCCTTGTCCAGGCCGCGATCGCCAATGACGAGCTGATGTGGAATGCCGATCAGCTCGGCGTCGGCGAACATCACGCCGGGGCGCAAGGCGCGGTCGTCGAGCAGCACTTCCAGGCCTGCTGCGCTTAGCTCCTCGTAGAATTTCTCGGCCTGCTCGCGCACGCGATGCGACTTGTGGCCATTGACCGGCAGGATGGCGACCTGGAAAGGCGCCATCGGCTCAGGCCAGATGATCCCGGCCTCGTCGTGGTTCTGTTCAATGGCGGCGGCCACGATGCGTGAGACGCCAATGCCGTAACAGCCCATCGTTGGATGCACGCCACGACCGTTTTCATCCATCACCACGGCGTTCATGGCCTCGGAATACTTGCGGCCCAGCTGGAAGATATGGCCCACCTCGATGCCGCGGATGATCTCGAGTGTGCCGTCGCCTTCGGGGCTGGCATCGCCGGCGACGACGTTGCGCAGATCAGCCACCTCGGGCAGGGCGACGTCGCGCTCCCAGTTGATGCCGAAATAGTGCTTGTCCTCGACGTTGGCGCCGGCGGCAAAGTCGCTCATCTGCGCTACCTGACGGTCGACCACGCAGGGAAGCGGCAGCTCGACCGGGCCCAGGCTGCCGGGGCCGGCGCCCACTGCGGCGCGGATGTCGGCCTCGGTGGCCATCTGCAGCGGCGCGGCCACCCAGGGATGCTTCTCTGCCTTGATATCGTTGAGCTCGTGGTCGCCGCGCACCAGCAGGGCCACGAATCCGGCTTCACACTCCTCGCTGGCCTCGACCACGAGCGTCTTGACCGTTTGTTCGATGGGCAGGTCGAACTGCTCGACCAGCTCGGCGATGGTCTTGGCTTCGGGCGTGTCGACCAGACGCATCTCTTCGCCCGGTTCGGCGCGCTCGCCGGTGGCCACGGCCTCGGCCAGCTCGACGTTGGCGGCGAAAGTGCCGCCGGGCACGTGCGCGATGGCGTCCTCGCCGGAGTCGGCAAGGACGTGAAATTCGTGGCTGACGGCCCCGCCGATGGCGCCCGAGTCGGCCAGAACCGGTTTGAACTTCAGTTCCAGGCGCTCGAAGATGCGCGTATAGGCGTCAAACATCACCTGATAGTACTCGGCCAGGCTGGCGTCGCTCATGTGGAAGGAGTAGCCGTCCTTCATCAAGAATTCGCGCGCGCGCATCACTCCGAAGCGCGGGCGGATCTCGTCGCGGAATTTTGACTGGATCTGATAGAAGCACATCGGCAGCTGCTTGTACGAGCGCAGCTCCGCGCGCGCAAGTTCGGTGATGACCTCCTCGTGCGTCGGCCCGAAAGCGAACTCGCGCCCGGCCCGGTCGGTGATCTTGAGCAGCAGCGGGCCGAAGTCTTCCCAGCGGCCGGTTTCCTGCCACAGCTCGGCCGGCTGAATGGCGGGCATCAGCATTTCCAGCGCGCCGGCGGCATCCATCTCTTCGCGCACCACCTGCTCGACCTTGCGCAAGACTTTCAGGCCCAGCGGCGTCCAGCTGTAAATGCCTGAAGTGAGCTTGCGGATCATGCCGGCGCGCAGCATCAACTGATGGCTGACGATCTCGGCGTCGGCCGGCGCTTCGCGTCGGGTAACCAGGTGGAAACGGGAGGTTTTCATGGGATTTCGGCCTGTCCGGCTGTTAATCGGCAATGAGTCAGCGCGGAATTCTAGCAGCCGGCGGGCGGGGATTTGCGCCGGCAGCAGGAAAGAGCGTGGTCGGCTGCAGCCCCGGCCCGGCTCGCGGTAGCCGGGCATTCGGTTTTCAGCACCACTCGTCGACGAATTTCTGCGCTTCGTCCAGCATCTGCTGGCGCTCCTCGCTGGTAATCACGTGCGCTTCACCATCAGCGTCGCGGACCAGAAGGTTGTTGCGCTGGTTGAGTTTTTCCATATTGTCACGCGCCTGCTTGCAGCGCTCGGCGACAACCTCGGGGTCCGGCCCCGCCGGCTCCGTGGCTGCCTGCCCGGGCGGCGCCTGCTCGGGTTCAGCCTGCTGCGCGTCGGCCGGGGCCTCGCCATTGCCGCTGCCGGAATTCACCGCCTCGCGGGTTCTGATGTCGATCTCTTCATAGTTGCCGTCGGCCGGTGGTCGTGCGTCATAGTGGACCACCCCTTCCGCGTCCACCCACTTGTAGATCGTCTGGTCCTGTGCTGCTGCCTCCGCCGCGGCCATGAGGCCGATCAATCCAGCCACAAGCAGAGCGCTGATGATTGCCTTGTGCATGCGTCTTTTCCTCGAGCAAGGGGCTTGCGCCCCGACTTTGCCGCAGTATCCGGGCCAACGCAAGTTCCGGGGGAGATGCTATTCTTGGGTTTGTTCAAGCCGATGCGAATGTCCGAGGCATGGCAGCCGACGATCAATCCGAACACTCCCCCGCCCGCGGCGCTTTCCTGCTGCCCAACGCGCTGACCACCGGCGCGCTGATGGCCGGGTTCTTCGCTATCGTTTCAGCGATCGGCGGCGAGCCGGTATCGGCCTGTATCGCCATCCTCATCGCCGGCCTGCTCGACGGCCTGGACGGCCGCGTGGCGCGCCTGACCGGCACCCAGTCGGAGTTCGGTGTCCAGTACGACTCCCTCTCCGACATGGTTTCGTTCGGTATTGCACCGGCGGTGCTGGTGTTTACCTGGGCGCTAGACGCGCTGGGCGATCCCGGCACCGTGGCCGCCAAGGCCGGCTGGCTGGGCGCTTTCTTCTTTGCCGCCTGCGCGGCATTGCGGCTGGCCCGCTTCAACACCCAGGCCGGGGTTGCCGACAAGCTGTATTTCCAGGGGCTGGCGAGCCCGGCTGCCGCCGGCATGCTGGTTGCCATCGTCTGGTTTTCCGACGACCGTCAGATCAACCCCGAGCTGATGTCCTGGCCGTTGCTCGTGGTCACGATCCTGCTGGGCACGCTGATGGTCTCGCGGGTGCGCTATTTCAGCTTCAAGGCCAGGCCGCGCGGCGACCGCGTGCCTTTCGCCTGGCTGTTCTTGCTGCTGGTGCTGCTGGTGCTGCTGGCCATCGATCTGCCCGCCGTACTGCTGACCGTCGGTATTCTCTACGTGCTTTCCGGGCCGGTGGTCACCATCCGCGGCCGCAACCGCCAGCGCCTGCGCCGCCGGCGCGAAGGAGATCGCTGATGACGCTCACGTCAGCCTCGCGCGAGCGCCTCGCGGCCCTGGGCATCGACGTGTGGCTGCGCCGCGATCGTCGGGGTGCGCGCCACCGAACAGCACAACCGCCCGCCGACGCCGCTGCCGAACCCGTCGCCGGGTCGACAGCGCAAGCGGCTGCCGCCCCCCGGGTTCGCATGGCATCGGGCAGCGGCGACTGGCTGCTCGTTCAGGACGCGCCCTGGGACGGGCGCCATGACGTGCTGCTCGGCGATATCCAGGCAACCATTGGTTCGGCCCGTTGCCGCTTCGGCCAGTGGGCTCACTCCGACTCGGCCGGCGTGCCCCTCGACGAGCTGGGCTCCCGCGGCGTGCAGCACGTGCTCGTGTTCGGCAGCGCCCCGGTCGAATCAGGCCTGCATCTGGCCCCTGATCTTGCGCAGCTGGCCACCAGCGCCGAGGCGCGGCGGCGCCTGTGGCAAACGCTGTCGATAGCGCTGCAAGACTGATGTCGGCGGTCATATCGCCGCGCGTGGATATCCGCGCCATGCAGCGCGGCGACCTCAACGCGGTGGCACAGATCGACAAGGCGTCGTACCCCTATCCCTGGACACGCGGCATCTTTCAGGACTGCCTGCGCGTGGGCTACCGCTGTCGCGTGCTGCTCAACGACGGCGAGCTGGCCGGCTACGCCATCGTCTCCCATGCCCTGGATGAAGCGCACCTGCTCAACATCTGCATTCACCCCGACCAGCGCGGCGCGGGTCTGGCCAGGCTGCTGCTCGAGCACGTCATCCGCGAAGCGCAGGTCGGCTGCGCCGACCGTCTCTTTCTGGAAGTGCGTCCCAGCAACAAGATCGCCGTGGCCCTCTATAAAAGCTGCGGCTTCCGCGTCATCGGCCGCCGCCCCGGCTACTATCCTGCCGAACAGGGCCGCGAAGACGCGATGGTGATGGTGTTGCATATCGATTGTGGGCCGGAGAGGTGATTCTCCCCGTCCCGCCCGGAATCGTGCGGCCGGCGCTGGCAGAACATTGAGAGTGCCCTAAGCCTTTCGGTTCGTTCAGCGACTGTATTTTCACGGTTCATGCTGCTGTGCAGCTCAATCCCCGCAGGTGCGGGGAACACTCGATTGTCGGGCACTGGCTGCGGAATTCTGACGGTTCATCCCCGCAGGTGCGGGGAACACTGCCTCATCTCGGGTTAGCTCTCCCTCGGATGCGGTTCATCCCCGCAGGTGCGGGGAACACATTGCGTCCGTGGTGAGAAAATCTGATTGGTTCGGTTCATCCCCGCAGGTGCGGGGAACACTCCGCAGGCTTGGCTTGAACATCGGTGATAGCCGGTTCATCCCCGCAGGTGCGGGGAACACGTTTCGCCGTTGCGGTCCTGGTATTCGCCGACCGGTTCATCCCCGCAGGTGCGGGGAACACGAAATCGGGACACTGAGCAGGCTGAGCCGTCACGGTTCATCCCCGCAGGTGCGGGGAACACCACTCCCGGCAATGTAGACCGGCATAACCTGACGGTTCATCCCCGCAGGTGCGGGGAACACCGGGTCTATGGCGATTCCCAGCCCATACAGAACGGTTCATCCCCGCAGGTGCGGGGAACACTCCAGACGATTTGGAACGGTAACGAGGGGAGGACGGTTCATCCCCGCAGGTGCGGGGAACACTCGTCATAATTCAGTTCCGCGATGGCCGCATTCGGTTCATCCCCGCAGGTGCGGGGAACACTTTTTCTGGGGCTGGACAGCGAACTACGCCGCCGGTTCATCCCCGCAGGTGCGGGGAACACGGTGCTGGGCCTGGATCATCTGCTCGTAGGCGCGGTTAATCCCCGCAGGTGCGGGGAACACACTGGTAACCGTCACGCCGCAACGCTATCGCCCGGTTCATCCCCGCAGGTGCGGGGAACACGCAATACGGCAGTAACCTTCATTGCGTTTCTCCGGTTCATCCCCGCAGGTGCGGGGAACACCCTGCTATCGACAGTGACTCAGGCGGTGGTTACGGTTCATCCCCGCAGGTGCGGGGAACACGTTGATGACGGCCAGGCCCATGCGCTTCCAGAGCGGTTCATCCCCGCAGGTGCGGGGAACACAAAAAGTGGAAGCGTCACGAGTACATGGTCGCCGGTTCATCCCCGCAGGTGCGGGGAACACGTTCGCACTGGTCCTATATATGGCAGGAGAGCCGGTTCATCCCCGCAGGTGCGGGGAACACCTCGACGACCTGGACGCCCGATCTCAGCCCGACGGTTCATCCCCGCAGGTGCGGGGAACACGCGTGGAATACACCGACGGGATGTTCCATGCGCGGTTCATCCCCGCAGGTGCGGGGAACACCACTGCTCGGCGGCGACTCTCTACCCGATTGACGGTTCATCCCCGCAGGTGCGGGGAACACGCGGCGGCATCTTCGGTGATGACGCCCATCATCGGTTCATCCCCGCAGGTGCGGGGAACACGTTGGACGATTGCGCTTGTGGCTGGGGTGGTGCGGTTCATCCCCGCAGGTGCGGGGACCACATCTTCGACAGCAACGGCGACCTCGGAGACAGCGGTTCATCCCCGCAGGTGCGGGGAACACGACACGCACCAGGTGCTTCTGCAAGCCCACGCCGGTTCATCCCCGCAGGTGCGGGGAACACCTCCAAAACAGCGGCGTCCAGACCACCAGCAACGGTTCATCCCCGCAGGTGCGGGGAACACTACAGATCCTCGGCCTGCGCTAAGGCGGCGTCCGGTTCATCCCCGCAGGTGCGGGGAACACGTTGTATCTGAGCTGCGAAAAGCCGCCAATTCCGGTTCATCCCCGCAGGTGCGGGGAACACATCTTGCCTTGCCGAAGATCAGCGAGCGATACCGGTTCATCCCCGCAGGTGCGGGGAACACGTAAGCGAAAGATCAGTCCACGATCTTTTTGAAGGTTCATCCCCGCAGGTGCGGGGAACACTTCTTGAGTCTTAATTTAGTCTTAATTTTTTTCTGTTTTAGACCGGTTCATCCCCGCAGGTGCGGGGAACACATGACTTTAATATACTTCGCATATTCAATTACCGGTTCATCCCCGCAGGTGCGGGGAACACGTTAAATCGCCCCCCCCCTAAATCCTATAGTACGGTTCATCCCCGCAGGTGCGGGGAACACTCTTTCTCTATCTGCTTGAAAAGTCAGGAAAATTTCCGACCCGAAAATTTCACCAGCTTTTTTGCGCGTATTGCAGAAGCAGATTGCATCTTGTCAATGATCCTTCTGGGGCAGAAATGACACCAATCTCAAGCCGTCGAAATCCACCGGGGTGCGACGGTTTTGTCCAACGGTGGCGAAATCATAGCCGGACTCGGTGGCTGTTCGCCAGACCATAACGGCATTGCCTTCTTCCACGCCGTTGGTGGTTTGCTCCCAGATAAACTCGCGCAGTCGTTTCGACGGATTACCGACGTAGACGCCGGCTCGCACTTCCACGAGCCAGACGGCGAGTCTTCCCCGCAGCCTTGGCGGGACGTTTTCAGTGACGATGACCAGCATCGCCCATGCCCTTGCCGTCGGAGAATGCCGGCCCGATCGATCCTTCTCCGGGCTCGGGCTTGCCCACTTCGCCTGCCGCCAGCATCTTTTCGATTGCCGGAATGATCTTGCCCAGCAGCCTGGTTTCTCTGAATACGTCCCGACAGGCCAGCCGCACCTGGCGTTCTGCGTCCCGGGGCGCTTTGGCGGCAATGCGGAAGGCGACCGGTACGACGGAATCGAACTTGAAGACGTCAGCGACATCGAAGACGAACGAGCGTGGTTTTCCAGTGTGGATGAAACCAACAGCCGGTGCGTAGCCCGCGGCCAGGATGGCAGCCTCGGTGATGCCGTAGAGGCAGGCGGTCGCTGCTGACAGACAGAGATTGGGGGTGTCGCTGGCGTCCCAGTCGGTGGGCTTGTAGCGCCGACCGCTCCACTTGACGCCGTACTTTGCTGCCAGCGCCTTGTAGGTTTCCCGCACTCTGGCACCTTCAATTCCGCGCAACTGATCTACGCTTCGGCGCGACGGCGGTGCTTCGCCGAAGCGCATTTCATACATCTTTCGGACCACTCTCAAACGTGTTTTCTCGTCGAGCGCCAGGCGCGCCTGATAGAGAAGACGGTCGGCACGTGCGCCGCCTGGCTGGCCGGAGGCATAGAGGCGCACGCCGGCTTCGCCGACCCAGACCAGCAGGGTGCCGACTCGCGCAGCCAGCGCTGCGGCCCGGTGGGAAACTCGTGTGCCTGGCTCAAGCATGATGCAGGCGATGCTGCCGACCGGAATATGGGTTCGCACGCCGGTTTCGTCGACCACAACAAAGGCGCCGTCAAGGACATCGATCTGACCCTTCTCGACAAAGATCATGGAAATGCGTTCTTTCATGGCAATGGGCTTGAGCGGTGGCAGCATGATTTCATGGTTCTCCGGCCAGCCGGCAGGCGGTTTCGATTAGTGATTCGCTCAGGTAGTAGCCGGATTTCGCCAGCTTTTCGACCGGCGGCCTGATCGCCTCGATAAGATTGCGGCGCCTGGCTTCGAGCAGCAATCCGCAGGTCCCGATAACGTTCAGCCCGATTTTGCGGGCAGTGCGCCGGGCAGCCAGGTCGTCAACCAGCACGGTGGCTTGCATGATTGCCGCCAGGTCGATGGTGCTGGTTTCTCCGAGGTCCAGGTTCCACATCGAGGGCTGCAGCGATTCATGCCATTCGACCAGCAGAAGTTGCCCGCGATCCAGGGCCTTTCGAATTGCGCGATATTCGGCGTGCTGGGGTCTGGCGAGGCACTCATCCATTACAACGCCGGTGGCGAAAACCTTGCCGAAAATCGCCCCGGGAATGGCCAGCAGGTCCAGTCTGGCAAGCGCGATAATCGGTCCGGCATCGGCAACGACCTCAGGAGTTGAACTGCTCGAGCTCATGTTCGAGCTCGGTCTCGGATTGATGAGTCACCGGGATGCTGCGCCGGGCAAGCTCGGTCATGAATTCCTGCCGATCCATGCTCGCCAGGCGCGCTGCCTTGCCAAGGGAAATTTCGGCCTGCTGGAACAGGCGCACGGCCAAGACCAGGCCGATGCCCTCGCGAACCAGCAGCTCGTCGAACGGCACGGCAAGAAACACCGGCCGACCATGTTTGGTGATGACCGACAGCTTTCCTGATTCGGCGTCTCGGATCAACTCGCCGGTTCGCTCGCGCAAATCGCGGACGGTAAAGGTATCCATGCTGTCTCCTTTTTGTGCCATCAATTGATAGCATAATTCAACCCGGGCGAATCAGCAACAAGCCGCAGCCGAAGGCTTTTTCCGGGCCCAGGCCGGTGGCCAGCAAGGCCTGGAAGCGCTCGGCGTCTGTAATTGTCAGGAACCCGGTGCAGTCGATGGAGCTGAAGCGAATCGAGCGTCCACCCTTGCCGCGGAAGCGCCACTGCCGGTATGCCTCGCCGATCAGGCTGTCGCTGTGGAGGGCGAAGCCGTTTGGTTCGGCACGTGCGCTCAGCCATTGTCGCGTGGCCTGCTGTACGAGCTCGGCCTGGCTCGTGTCCGCGTCCGGGTCTCGTTTCCGAAGATCCATCACCAGGTCGTGGCGTATCTGCTTTCCGGACTCATCGCGACGCTTGATGACGGGGTTGACGCGAACGGAGAAGCGCAGGCGCTGGCCGGTTTGGAGCCTGGGCGCGAACGCCTTGGTCTGGATCGCCCACAGGCCTTCGCTATCGCCGGGCCTGCGCCTTGAAAGGACAAGAAAGGACAGCTTTTCAGCCTGACCTTCCTGGCGATAGAGAAAGTCGCGCGAGGCATCGGGGTCGCGGTCGAACAGATTCCAGAGCGCCTGGTGGATGCGATATTGCCCGCCGCCGGCGATGTGTGCCAGGCGGCGCAGTTGATCGGATTGGCTGGAAGCCTGAACTCGGCTCAGGTACATGGGTTCTCCTCCAGGTTCGGCAACGTTGCCTGGTGTTCGAGGCGTTCATCGAACTGCCAGCGGCGGCGCGTGCGCGGATGATCGCGGCGCAACGTGGTTTTCAGTGCGCCGACGCCGGCATTCATGCCGTCTTCCCAGGTCAGCGGGTAGGGCGGTTGATCCAGCGCTGGGATTCGTCCTCCGCGCACCAGAGCGGTCAGCCAGGTTTCGGGATGCTCGAAAGCGGCCTTCTGAAACGCCTCGAGCACGCTGCCGGCTGCAATGATCTGTGGCTGCAGCGGCAGGGCAGGTGGGCAGGCCTTGCGGCCGAGGTAGAGCGGAAAGACCGGTTTGCGAAGGGCCTGCTGCAGGCGCTCCAGGCTGAAGCCGCCGCGACCGGTATTTTCGACCGCAATGCGGTACAGGCCATCGCCGCGGTAGTCACGCGATGAAAGAATGGTGCCCAGATCGCTTTTGGGCACGGCCAGTTCGTCGCGCCGGGTGCGGGACGGGCGTCTTCTCAGTGCGCTGGCCGGTGGCACCTGAACGGTGTGGTAGTCGCGCATGAAGTGCCCGGTACTGAGTGCCAGCACGGCAAACCGGGCGCTGGCCGAAAGCGAGGCGAGTTGCTCTTCGTTCGTTCGTTTCAGTCCTGCGGCTGCGCCCAGCATGCCCAGCAATGCCGAACGACCGGGCAGGATGGCCGAAACTCTGGACTCGCCTACCGCGACATCGCCCCATGACGACATCGGCCCGTAGAGCTGAAAGAGCAGATAGCGGTTGTCGTTACTCATTGCGTGGCGCACTCGATGAGTTCGTTCAGGCTGCCTTCGCCGGAGAGCGTGTTGAAGGAGCTCTGGCGGTCAGCGCAGTCGCCGTAGACCTGATTCATCCGCTCGCGGGTTTCTTTCAGGCGTTTGATGCCTTCTTCGAGCAGCCTGGTGCCGCCAACGGGTTGAAGATAGGCCACCGAGAGTGACCGCGGCTGCTGATCGCCGGTTTCACAAAGCGCGAAGGAGGCGTAGGCGCGCGAGGCGAAGCTGTTCTGCTTGCCGGTGGGCGAGACCTTGACGGCAGCTTCAACAAGCGCGGCCAGCGTCCGCTCGGTCAGCTTCTCGTCGCCGCCGAGGTTTTCAAGCAGTGAATGTCGATCTACACAGGCATACAGGTAGAACAGGCCGGCGCCGAATTCGGTTTCTCCCATATGGCCGGCGCCGACATCGTCGATGCCTTCGTTGAGGTCGTCCACGGCGGTGAAGAAATCGTCTTCAACGGCAACTCTGTGGATAGTGATGGCATGTGCGACCTGGGCGGCGGCCTCTACATTGAAGCGCGGGCTCGCCGCGAGCATGCGGCCGAACAGGGCAATGTCGGCGGCTGCCGGCTTTTCACGCAGCAGCGTCAGTTCTTCCTTTGTGGGCTCGGAGCCGCGCTCGATCAAGATATCGGCAAGCTTGTCGATCTGTTCGATTTCTTCCGGGCTGAAGTGGGCAAGCTGCTCGATTTCGAGACCCTCGGGTTTGTCGTCGTCCTTGGTCCGCTTGAGCTTGCCGAATTGTTCGGCGATCTTGCGCGACCAGTCCCGGGCCTTCTTTTCTGCAACGTCGCCCTCGAGCAGGCGCTTGCAGATTCGCGCGCCCATTTCCTTGGTGCGGGTGCCGACGTGGCCCTTGGCGGCTTCTTCGAAGACGCCGGATGTGCGCCAGGCGCGCTTGAGGCTTTGCGATGAAATTCGCAGCCGCTGAGCGCCGCCCATTTCTGCGGTCTTGGGGCGGCCCAGGTCGTCGCGGTTGAGGTTGGACGGCGGATAGCTGGTCAGCAGGTGCAGTTGCATGAAACGGTTCATTTTGGTTCTCCCTTGGAATGAGTGAGTCGGGTTGCTGAAAGCGTGTTCAGTCGGCAGACGGATTGGCGTCGTAATAATCGAAAGCCCACTGCTTCCGGGCACCGTCGTTCCACCAGTAGACGCTTTCGGCGAGGCTGGTGATATTGGCTTGTCCGCCCCGGATGGCGATTGCGCGGGAGCAGGCCTGCAGCAGGTCGTCGGGTTGCTCGCTCTGCAGCAGGCGCCTGAAGCGCAGCCCGGACAGGGCCGCCTTTTCGCGTCCTTTTGGCGGCGCGCCCAGCTGGGCGGCAAAGGGCTTGTGCGTATCGTTGTGTTTGATTCTTGCGACCAGGGCGGCAATCAGCGCCACCCGCTCAGATCGGTTCCAGCGTGTATCGCGAAGCTTGTGCCAGAGCCGGTGAAATCCTGGATTGAAGATCACCTGCTGGACGCTTGAGGCTCGGCGCAGGGTCGCGCGGTCGCCGCGATTTTCTTCCAGCGCGCGCCACCATTCGAGCAGGCGCTGGTGCTCTATCGGCCTTTCCTGTTTCTGACTTTGCTCACTGGATTGCTTTTCGGGCTGATTCATGTTGGACCTCGTTGGTTTCAAGCGGCGCGGCTGCCGATATGCAGCTTGTCCTTGATCGACTTTTTAGCGTTGAACTTGATGAGATTGCGTCTGGCCAGGGCGATACGTTTCGGGTTTTCGAACGCGATGTTGCCGCTGGCAGCGAACTGGTCGAACAGCCGGAGACTTTCAGTGCTCAGGCGTTTCAGCCAATCTCTTCTATCCGGCGGATCGCTGCGGTGTTCGAGTGCGGCATGTTCCTGTGCCAGTTGATCGAAAAAGGCCGATTCGGTGTTGTGCCAGAAACTCTGGGTAATCACCGAAAAGTCGCCGCTGACCGTTGCGCCATCGCTGAACCAGGCCTTGCGAACGGCCTGGCGCAGTTTCGAGCTGATCTGCTGGGCGGAATCGATCAGCGCATCGGTGCGGCTGGCCAGCTCATCAAGGTGTTCGGGTTCGATGTGCAGGACCGGCATGGTGGACTCGTACCAGCCGCGAGCCTTCATGTTGTCCATATCGAATCCGAAGGACCAGACCAGGACGCGTCGCTTGTCCTTACGGTTGCCCTGCGCGGCTTCCATCACGGCAGCCGGTTGCACCCGGGTCCTGGCGCCCTCGGGGCTGCCCAGGGTCAGGTGCAGCCAGTGGCGGTAGCCGATGCCGCCCGGCTGCGGGTGCAGGGGTATCGGTTGGCCGTCCTTGTCGAAGCGGTGCGGGGAGAGCGGATGCTGCCACGCCCCCTGGTAATTGACCCCGTAGCTGCGGGTCTGGTAATGGCTCACCAGGGGTTCTTCGCGCAGCGTCAGGGGACAGGGGCCCTCTGACAGGCCTTCCAGCTCGAGGCGGATGCGCCTGGGCATCGCGAAATACATCTGCAGGGGATGGGCATGTTCGGGGTAAGTATCTGTGCCGCTATCGCGCTCGCTGGTGCGGGTGGGCGCCAGCCAGGGCAGGATGGACTCAGGCTGATCGAGCGCGGGGTTGCCGCTCAGGGACTCGACCTCGTCGCGGTTGAGTACGTTGAGCCAGATCGTGCGCCAAAGCGTGGGTGCGAGTTCGTCGTTGTGTGGGTCGGGAACGAGCAGCGTGTTGAGCGGGCCGCCTCCCCGCAGCGACGTGCGATGCCCCTTGCCGCCGGCCGGCGCGCTGGACTGCATCGTGATAAGCGCCGCCACAGCGGCGGAGATTCCCAGGCCCGGGAACTGATCCCGCTTGATGAACAGATCGGAGTTGCGCCGCAGTGTCTGCCCGCCCGGCTCGTCAATCAGCAGGGCGCTGATCGGGCGCGGATCCTCATCCGCCAGTTCCAGGTCCTGAAAGCAGCGCGCTCCGTCGCCGTCGACCTGAAAATGATCGCGCCAGGGCTTCAGCGCGGTCTCCAGTTCCTGCGGTTTGGGCGGCTCTTCGTAGTTGCGATGCCAGCGAAGGTTATTTCCGGGTGTCATGGCGAGCTGGAATAGCCCAACCAGAAAAACGACGACGCCGGAGCTCAGATCGGGGCGAGGGAAATCGATCGCCACGATCGGGTTGTCCTCGTGGCCTTCAGTGAGTTGCCAAGGGTGAATGTATTCGGTCGATCGGCTATCGCGTCGCCGGGCCGGGATCCAGGGGGTGGTGATCAGGTTCATGCATTCTCCTTTTCGACTCTGCTCAGGCCGAAGTCGGGGCTGTATCGGAATTGAGTGCTTTCGCCGCTGGTCGATCTGATCTGTGCTTTCCACTGCCCGTCGATCCGGGCAAATGGCAGGATCGGTTGGTTCTGAAGCGCCCGCGGCCAGGTTTTTCGCAGTTGCTCCATGGCATCGGCCAGCGAGTGGTCGTCGATCATTGGTTCACCAAAGTTTCTTGCGATCAGCCGGACTTCGGAGAGCGCCCACGCATGTTGGTCGGCTTCGCACCAGGGTGTGAGTTCACCCTGGTGCCAGCGGGCCAATCGAACGGTCACGGTTGGTTCGCCCAGGCGCGTTGGCGTGATCGATTCATCCAGCCACTGGCCGCCCTGTCGCCGGTAGCCGATGGCGGGTTTGATGGCGTTCAGGCGCGCCATGCTGCGGTCGCCGTAGGCCTTGCCTTCGGCCTCTTGACTGCTCGAGCGCAAGGCCTCGGGGATTTTCTCGAAGGCCTCATCGCCGTAGACCGACTCGATCAGGTCGCGCAAGTCTTCAGGAATGCGCAGGGTCTGGCGCCGGGCCAGCTCCCAAGCGGTCAGCCATAGCTGGCCATGGTCGGGGTAGACTGCGGCGCTGCCCGGAAGAAGCTGCCGCATCCACTGTTTCCCCGGGGCTTCGTCTGGCTCTGGTGACAGCACATGCATGCAGGGGCGGCTGCGCTGATCGTCGGAGCCATCGTCGCCGAGACGGTTGCCATCGGCGTCACGTCGATGTCTTTTCAGACGGCCCGCCCGCTGGATTAGCAGGTCGATTGGGGCCAGGTCGCTGACCATCTCATCGAAGTCCAGATCCAGAGATTGTTCGATGACCTGGGTGGCAACCACCACTTGGCCGCGCCGGTCGGCTTCGGTGCTTTTGGGGCCGAAAGCGTCCAGTACGGTGCGTTCTATTTCCAGGCGATCGCCCATTGCAAAACGGGCATGGAACAGCGTCACCCGGTCTTCGCCCAGAACGGATGCAAGCGTATGCCAGGCTTCGATGGCGTCGTTGACGGTGTTTCGCACCCAGGCCACGCAGCGCCCTTGTTCGGCCTGGTTCAAGATCCAGCGGCTGGCTTGCTCTGTTTCGTTTATCAGGCGAAATTGCAGCTTGCGGCGCACGCTGGGGCGAGTTGAAACCGGGCGGTAGTCGGGCGATCTTGCGGGTACAACACTGGTCAAGAGGGGATAAGGGCGCTTGCCTTCTTCCGACTCCAGCGAGTGGACTTTACCGCCCCAGGCGCCGATGAGCTCGTCGCGCATGGCGGCTGGCAAGGTGGCCGAGAGCAGTATGGCGCTGCCTCCGGCGCGTGAATGCATCGTCAGCAGTTGACACAACAGAGTGTGCATGTAGTCGTCCGAGGCATGCACCTCGTCGACGAGGAGAACCTTGCCGACCAGGCCCAGCAAACGCAACGATTGATGCCGCGACTGCAGTACCCCCAGCAGTGCCTGGTCGATAGTGCCGACGCCAAGGTGAGCGAGCAACGCTTTCTTGTTGTTGTCGGCCAGCCAGGCGTTGCAGCGCGCTTCGGCGTCGAGCTCGTCACGCTCGTACTCACCTTCTCCTGTCAATTGATGCGGGTGAATCAGGCTGTTGTTGAACCGCGAGTCAACGCGGCGTGAGCCGTGAGCCAGGACCAGCGAGGGCGGCTGACCCTGCGCGTGGAAAAGCTGGCGATAAACGCTGGCCGTCCGCCCGTACATGGCGTTTGCGGTGGCCATGGTGGGTAGCGCGATGTAGGCGCCGTCGGCTTGCCCAGCGGCCATCAACCGCGCCAGCAGAGTGAATGCCGCTTCCGTCTTGCCCGCGCCGGTGACATCTTCAAGAATGTGAAGTTGCGGCCCATCTTCCAGCTGTAGTTCAAGGCAGGCCGCCTGCAGCGGTGTTGGCTCACTAATGTAGTCGAAGAGTTGTTCAATGCCCGGAAAGGCTGCCGCATCAACAGGCGCGAGTCCGCTGGCCACGATTGCCTTGCGCGCCTGCGGCAGCGCTTGCTGATGAAGATACTGCCCCAGATCCTGCGGCATGGTTTGAAAGGGAAAGTGTTCGCGATTGGAGCCCAGCCAGTCAGCCAGAGTGCACAGTCCGGCCAGTAGCCAGGAGGTATCGTGACGTCGATTGATTGCATAGGAGAGTGTGGCGCCGAGATCAACGGGCGGCGCAGGCAGAAAGGCATCGGCGGCAATTTCGACCCATTCACGGATAGCGGTCTGATCTTGCGCGCTGAAGTGCTCAGACAGCGGAGTTCGGGATTTCTGCAGTGGGGGCTGGCCGTGGTGTCCCGTCACGCACTGCACCCAGGTATCGATAAGATCGAGTGGATCGCTCTCATCCGATTCGTCTTCGCCCCAGGATGCGAGGCGATTCAGCAGCTTTTCGTCGTAGGCGAAGAGCTTCCGCCAGGCAATGTAGCCGAGTGTGTCGTGGCGAATCGTATAGAAGTAGGCTGGTTCAACTTGCGGACAAAGATCACCTCTCAGCTGCTGGAAAGCGCTGCTGAACTTGCCGAGGTCGTGAATGGCGAGGAAAAACCCGACCCAGCCTTCAAGTAGTGCATCGGGCAGGCCGCTGACGATCAAAAACTGCTGCCTGAGTCGCGGCATCGCTTCAAGAAGCGCGATCCCGGTGGCGGCTACATCGAGCTGGTGACAAGCTAGCGGATGGTGCTCGGAACCTTCTCCCGCCTTGCCCCAGTAGTGCTTCAGTTTCGTGCTGTCTGGCACGGCACCTCCCTTTCGCGCCTTCAATCTGCAGTCAGGCTAGCCCGCCGGATTCTCAAAACCTGAGAATCCGACGGGCTCGAAAGCGATGATTGGCAATCCCCATTGCTACGCCTGTGCCTGTAAAAATTAACAGAGCCGGTTACCGGAATCAAACCATGACCGATTCAGGCGCCCGGTTCTGACGGGCCCCGCCGGGCTGGCTGCATACGGCAGTTGCCCTCTATACTGCTGCGGTCAATGGTCCGTGAGCACGCGATGAGAAACAGGCAACAGTCAGGCGACGAGGGGCTCGATCGGCAGCTTGGTGCGGTCGGTATTGGTTTGCTGGCGCTCAACGGCATGATCGGAGCGGGTATTTTCGGGGTGCCTGCCGGTGCTGCGGCGTTGACGGGCGCATGGAGCCCGCTGGTGTTCGTGGTCTGCGCGCTGGTGCTGGGCTTCATCATGCTGTGCTTTGCCGAGATTGCTTCGCGCTTCGAGCACACCGGCGGTCCCATTCGTTATATCGATACCGCTTTTGGTCGCTTTGCCGGTTTTCAGACCGGCTGGGCTTTCTATATTGCTCGCTTGACCGCTTATGCGGCCAACCTGAATCTGCTGATCGTGTCGGTTGCCTACCTGTGGCCGCCCGCCGGCGAGGGTTGGGTTCGGGTTGCCCTGCTGACGGTGATTCTCGGGCTGCTGTGCTGGGTCAATGTCACCGGCGTTCGGCGCGCTGTGGGCTCGCTGGGCGTGTTGACGATATTCAAGCTGATTCCGCTGCTGGCCCTGGTGGTGGCCGGGCTGTCGTGGCTGGCGCCGTCGGTGCGGGCGGTGACGGCCGCACCGCTGCCGGTCGGCGGTGACCTTGGCGCGGCGACCCTGCTGGTCATTTATGCCTTTGTTGGCTGGGAGTCGGCGCTGGTGCCGGCCGGCGAGGTGCGCATGCCGGGACGGGCCATGCCGCTGGCATTGTTCGGAGCGCTGGCGGTGGCCACCGCGTTGTACGTGCTGATTCAGGCCATCAGCGTGGCGGCCCTGCCCGATCTGGCCACGTCCGAGCGCGCGCTGGTTGATGTCGCTGCTGTGCTCATGGGGCCCACGGGCGCCGTCCTGTTGACTGCCGGCGTGGTGCTTTCGGTGGGCGGCAACGTTGCCGGCACCATGATTTCAGCACCGCGGCTGACTTATGCTCTGGCGCGCGATGGCAACCTGCCGGACTGGCTCGGGCAGGTGCACGGCCGCTATCGCACGCCGGCCAACTCCATCATTTTCTTTTCCGTGCTGACACTGCTGTTGTCGGTAGTGGGTTCTTTTCTGTGGCTGGCAGCGATGAGCGCGCTGGTGCGGGTGCTGATCTACATGGCCTGCATCGGTGCCATGCCGCGACTGCGCGCGGCGGGCAGCCAGACCGGTGAGTCCGGTTTTCGATTGCCCGGCGGCTGGGCCATCCCGGTGATTGCATTTTGCGCCTGCGGGCTGCTGCTGGTGCAGATCAGCCTCGATTCCATTCTCGCCACCGCGGCGGTGCTGTTGGTGGGCACCGCGGTGTTCTGGGGCATGCGCTGGCGGCGCTGAACCCCTGATGCCGGCACCTGTTCAGGCCAGTGCTTCGAGCTTTTTGACCTGGTTGGAGAGCTCGGCCACTCGGGCCTTGTGCTTGTCCAGGCGCTGACGCTCGCGGTCAACGACTTCGGCCGGGGCGTTGTCGACGAAGCGCTCGTTGGCCAGCTTTCTTTCGGTTTGCGTCAGACCCTTGCGTTCGCGCTCGAGCTGCTTGTTGAGCCGGGCGAGTTCTTCGCCGATGTCGACCAGGCCGGCCAGGGGGATCAGCAGCCGCAGGTTGCCGGCCAGGGCCACCGCACAGTCGCCGCTGTCGCGTTCGTCGGGAACCCGTTCTATGGACTCGATGCGCGCCAGGCGCTGAATCAGCGAGCCGAAGCGTTCGAGGCGCTCGAAGTCGTCGTCGCTGCCGAGCTGCACCATCAGCGGCATCGGTTTGCCGGGCGCCAGGCCCAGTTCGGTGCGCGCCGAGCGGATGGCGGAAATCACGGTCTTGAGCCACTCGGCGTCGTGTTCCGCTGCTTCGTCGATCTGGCCGGGTTCGGGCCAACGGGTGGCCATGATGGTGTCGGCATTGCTGCCGGCCGGCACGCGTACGCGCTGCCAGATTTCTTCGGTGACGAAGGGCACGAACGGATGCAGCAGCTTCAGCGTCGCTTCGAGTACGGTGGCCAGGGTGTAGCGTGTGGCGCGGGCGGTCGCCTGATCGGCGTCGTCGGCCAGGGCCGGCTTGGCCAGCTCCAGATACCAGTCGCAGAATTCGTGCCAGACGAAGTCGTAGAGCGCGCGGCTGGCCAGGTCGAAGCGATAGTCGGCCAGGGCGGCGTCGACGGTTTCGATGGTGCGGCTCAGCCGCGAGCGAATCCAGCGCGAGAGCACGTCATGGTCGTGTTCAGCCGGGACCGGCAGCTTTTCTTCCTGGCCGGTGTTCATCAGGGTGAAGCGCGCGGCGTTCCAGAGCTTGTTGAGAAAGTTGCGGTAGCCTTCGCAGCGGCCCAGGTCGAACTTGATGTCGCGACCGTAACCGGCAAGGGCGGCGAAGGTGAAGCGCAGCGCATCGGCGCCGAAGGCCGGGATGCCGTCGGGATATTCCTCGCGGGTGGCCCGGGCCACGGCTTCGGCTTTTTTCGGCTGCATCATGGCGTCGGTGCGCTTGGCCACCAGCGCTTCGAGCTCGATGCCGTCGATGAGATCGATCGGGTCGAGCACGTTGCCGCGGGATTTCGACATCTTGTGTCCGTCGCGGTCGCGGATCAGACCGGTGATGTAGACCTGCTCGAAGGGCGCCTTGCCGGTGAAGTGTTTGGTCATCATGATCATCCGGGCAACCCAGAAGAAGATGATGTCGAAGCCGGTGATCAGCACCGAGCTGGGCAGATAGCGTTCGAAACCTTCGGACTGCATGCGCTCTTCATCGGGCCAGCCGAGGGTGGAGTATGCCCACAGCGCCGAGGAGAACCAGGTTTCGAGAACGTCTTCGTCGCGCTCGAGATGGACGTCATCGGACAAGCCATGCTTGGCGCGCACTTCGGATTCGCTGCGCCCGACGAAGACATTGCCCTTGCCGTCGTACCAGGCCGGAATGCGATGGCCCCACCACAGCTGGCGCGAGATGCACCAGTCCTGGAGGTTTTCCATCCAGTGACGGTAGGTGTTGATCCAGTTGCCGGGCACGAATTCGACCTCGCCGGACTCGACCGCTTGGAGCCCGAGCTGGCCCAGCTCGTCCATCCTCACGAACCACTGATCGGTCAGGTAGGGCTCGATGATCTGGCCGGAGCGGTCGCCGCGCGGCACCATCAGGGTGTGAGGTTTTTCTTCGACCAGCAGATTTTCTGACTTCAGGTCCTCAATGATGCGTTTGCGGGCTTCGACGCGATCCAGGCCCCGGTAGGCCTGGGGGGCGTTGTCGTTGATTTCCGCGGTGGGGGTGAAGACGTTGATCGGTTCGAAGCTGTGCCGTTTGCCGACTTCGTAGTCATTGAAGTCATGCGCTGGCGTGATCTTGACGCAGCCGGTGCCGAATTCCATATCGACATAGTCATCGGCCACGACCGGAATCTGGCGGCCGGTCAGCGGCAATTCGACGGTCTTGCCGACCAGGTCGGTATAGCGCTCGTCGTCGGGGTGGACGGCAACGCAGACGTCGCCGAGCAGGGTCTCGGGGCGGGTGGTGGCAACGATGACGTCACCTTTGCCGTCGGTACGCGGGTAGCGAATCGACCACAGCTTGCCCTGCTCTTCGCTGTTGACGACTTCCAGATCGGAAATGGCTGTCTGGAGTACCGGATCCCAGTTGACCAGGCGCGGGCCGCGGTAGATCCTGCCTTCTTCATGCAGGCGAACGAAGGTCTCGACGACGGCTTCGGACAGATCCGGGTTCATGGTGAAGCGCTCGCGCGACCAGTCGCACGAGGCGCCCAGCCGCCGCATCTGCGCGGTGATGGTCGAACCCGAGTGTTCTTTCCAGTCCCACACCTTGTCGATGAACTCGTCGCGGCTGTAGTCATCGCGCTTGCCGCCCTCGGCCTCGATCTGGCGGGTAACCACCATTTCGGTGGCAATGCCGGCATGGTCGACGCCCACCTGCCAGAGCGTGTCGCGGCCTTTCAGCCGTTGATAACGAATCAGCGCGTCCATCAGCGTGTGCTGAAAGGCGTGCCCCATGTGCAGCGTGCCGGTGACGTTGGGCGGCGGCAGCAGGATGGTGAATGGCTTGCCTTCGCCGGAGGGCCTGAAGCAGCCCGCTTCGTCCCAGAAGGGGTACCAGCGCTGCTCGATCTGATCAGGGTTGTAGGTTTTTTCCATGGGGTGTGTCGATTGCTTGCGTTATCGTTGTTCGGTTGGGTGATGGTCGCCGGAAAATGCCGGATCATGCCCGCAATGACCCGCGGTCATTTCAATACATGGTGCTGCAGTTCGGCGCCGCGCTGCTTCCAGGCCAGCCAGCGTTCGCGCAGTTTCTGCTTGAGCGACTCGTCGGGCGGCACGATTTCGAGCACGCGCTGAAAGTACCCGCCCGGCAGGGGCGCGCTCGGATTCAGGTTGATCAGGATGCCGGCCTCCTGCGGAGCTTGCTCAAGCAGACGGATGGGGGCTCCGGATTCGCCATTGCGATCATGCGGCAGGAAGCGCCCTTCCGGCAACTCCCAGAGCTGCCGGTCAAGCTTTTCCAGGTCGCCGGCCGGGCCGACGACGGCAATATCGCGCGTCGCTGGCCAGGCCTTGGAGACCAGTACTCCGGCAACGTAGAGCGGATCGGTGAAGCGCCCGCCCATTTCGTAGAAATCTACGCGCATGATTGCAGCTTGTCAGTTCTCACGCAGAGCCGCAGAGGAGCGGAGTCAAAAACAGAATCCCGGGCCTGATGATACGTCGGGCGGGCGTTTTCAGCACTCGAAGTCATCCTTGAGTTTCTTTTGTTTCCTCTGCGACTCTGCGTGATGCCACCTGGCAGCGCTCGCATCGAAGTCACAACGATCCGGGACGCGTCGAAGGTCAGCCGAGGGCGTCCCAGCCACCGGCGCGATTGACCAGCCAGTCGACCAGCATGCCGACCGGCCGGCCGGTACCGGATCCGGGCTTGCCCCACTGCCAGGCCGACCCGGCAATGTCGATGTGCGCCCAGCGCTGGCCTTCGGCAAAGCGCGACAGGAAGCAGCCGGCGGTGATGCTGCCTGCGGGCATGCCGCCGATGTTCTTCATGTCGGCAAAGGGCGAGTCGATCTGCTCCTGGTAGTCGTCCCACAGCGGCAGGCGCCAGCTGCGATCGGTCGAGCGCTGCCCGGCCGAGAGCAGCTCCTCGGCCAGCTCGTCGTTCTGGGTCATGACGCCGCTGGCATGATGGCCCAGCGCGACCACGCAGGCGCCGGTCAGCGTGGCCAGGTCAACGGTGGTCTGCGGTTCGAGGTTCTTGCCGGTCCATGACAGCGCGTCGGCCAGGATCATGCGGCCTTCGGCATCGGTGTTGTGCACCTCGATGGTCTTGCCGTTCATGGCGGTAACCACATCACCCGGTCGATAGGCATTGCTGCTGGGCATGTTTTCGACGGCGGCGACCACGCCCTCGATATTCATCGGCAGCTTCAGCCGGGCCACGGTTTCCATTGTGCCGATGGTCGCTGCCGCGCCACCCATGTCGAATTTCATCTGTTCCATCAGATCGCGCGGCTTGAGCGAGATGCCGCCGGTGTCGAAAGTGACGCCCTTGCCGACCATGGCCAGCGGCGCCTCGCCGGCTTTGCCGCCTTTCCAGCTCAGGCGGATCAGGCGCGGGCGGTTGGCCGAACCCTGACCGACGGCCAGCAGCGCGTTCATGCCCAGCTTCTGCATGGCCTCTTCTTCCAGGACTTCCACTTCCAGGTCGGCGTGCGCAGCGGCCAGTTTTTCGGCGGTCTCAGCCAGATAGGCGGGGGTGCACAGGTTGGGCGGCAGATCGGCCAGATCGCGTGCGCGCTGAACGCCGGCGCCGATGGCCGTGGCCAGAGTCAGCTGGTGGCTGACGCCTTCGCCGTCAGGAAAGCTGACGCTGTCGGTTGCCGGCGGCGCGTCGCTGGCGGGCTGCTTGGTGGCGCTGTAGACATAGTCGGCATACTGCAGTGCGATGCCGGCCTGGCGAACCTTCCAGTCGTGACCGCGGTCTGTGACTTCCAGGTCAGCGAGCAGACAGTGAGCAGTTTTTGCTCGCGACTGTCTCAGCGCCTTGCCGGCAGCCTTGACCGCCTTGTCGTAAGCTACGCCGTCGAATTTCTCGTTCTTGCCCAGGCCGACGATGAGCAGGCGAGCCGCCTCGATGCCGGAAACGGCGTGCAGCAGCGTGGTCTTGCCGGCCTTGCCCGGCAGGTCGCCGCTGGCGTGCAGGCGCGACAGCAGGCCGTCGCTGGCCTGGTCGATTTCGGTCAGCGGGCCAGCCAGCCCGGTTTCACCCAGGCCAACAATGAGACAATCGGTGCGCACGTTCGTGGCGGAGTCTTTGGTGGTTGTAAACTGCATGAGTCGCGTTTCCTGCTCGAATTTGAAGGATCAATGTGAATGCTGATGGCAGACTGGCAAAGCCTGGCCCATGATACGCGCCGAGCGCGTCAGTGGAACACGCTGCAAATGACATGGCGCCAACCGGGTGGCTGTTGCCCTGGCCAGGACCGACGGGCGCGGCGCGGCCAGCGCATCAAGGGCGCCCGGCACCGCGCTTCCGGTATTGGCCCGAAAGATATCGCGCTGGTCGGCAACCGGTTTCGCTTCAGTTTGTCTGGCGGGGTCGTGTTTGCCGACGTCGGGCCGGGTTTTCTTCCGCGGGCCGTAGCTGGCGCGCGTTTTGCCGGTCAGGGTTTTCCGGGTCATTGTACCCGTCAGCGCGCGTGGTCTGAATGCTGATTCTTCAGCGCTATGTTTTGCGCCAGGGCCTGCTCGCCAGCCTCTTGAGCCTGGCCGTGTTTCTCGGCGTCATCAGCGCGCTGTTCCTGGCTGAGCTCCTGGGCGAAGCCGCTCAGGGTGACCTGCCCGGCGGCAGCGTTTTGCTGATGCTCGTGCTCAGGCTGCCCGAGGCCACCATTCTGGTTGGGCCTCTGGCTTTGCTGACCGGGATGCTGATGACCCTGGGGCGGCTGCAGGAAGACAGCGAGCTGGTGATCATGCGCAGCGGCGGCCTGACCTATCGGCGGCTTTTCCGACCGGTGGCGACCGCGGCGGTGTTCTGGGCCGGTGGTCTGCTGATCGTTACCGGCTGGCTTTCGCCCATGGCAGTGGAGCGCTCGGCCGGCCTGCTGGCGGACGCTGCGCGCACGGCCATGGTGGCGGGGCTGCGCCCCGGGCAGTTCGATCGGCTCAACCAGGGGCGAACCACGGTTTATGTCGGCGGCGTCGAGCGACGCAGCGGCGAGCTCAGCGATGTTTTCATCCAGCACACGGAAGACGACAGCGTTCAGCTGCTGACGGCCAGCCATGGCCAGCTCTGGCTGCCGGGCGAAGACGAGGAACGGTATCTTCTTCTGCGCGATGGTCGCCAGGTTCAGCATGCCGTTGACCTGCTCGACGGCAGCATTCAGGAGATCCGTTTCGGGCGCAACGAGCTGCGGCTGCCAGCGCCGAAAGACATCTCCATTGACAGCGAGTCCCGCCATCGGCTGCCGCAGCTGTGGCCCCCGGAAACGCCGGCTCAGCGGCGTGAGTGGCACTGGCGGCTGGCTTCGCCGCTGGCGGGTTTGATGCTTGGGCTGCTTGCGCTGCCGTTATCCAGCCGCGGGCCGCGGCAGGGCCGGCATGCCAGCGTGGTCATGGCGCTGGTGCTCTATCTGGTGTACAGCAACGCCGTACACGGCGGACTGATTCTCATGGAGCGGCACGACAGCATGCAGGGTGTGGGCCTGTGGCCGATTCATGCGGCGCTGACGCTGCTGCTGTGCGCGCTTTTCTGGCGCCACTGGAGGTCGTGGTGATCGCCGGCATACTCGGGCGCTATGTCAGCCGCACCGTACTGGTGTGGGTGTTGATCGTGGCCGTGCTTCTGGTGGGGTTGTATACCCTGATCGAGCTGGTGCGCGAGGCCCAGGACATCACCGGCGATTATGGCCCGCTGCAGATGCTGGCTTACCTGGCGCAGACGTTGCCCAGCCGGCTCTACGACATTTTTCCGTTTGCTGCATTGATCGGCACCATGCTCGGGTTGGGCGGCCTGGCCGGCAGCAATGAGCTGGTGGCCATGCGCGCGGCCGGTTACGACCGTGAGCGCATTCTCGGCAGCGTGGTGCTGGCCGTCGGCGCCTGCCTGGTTGTTCTGTTCCTGATGGCGGAGTTTCTGATTCCCGACCTCGAGGCGCGCGCCAACGCGCAGCGGGATCAGCTCAGAAGCGGGCAGGTTCATCTCGGTCGATTCGGCGCGCTGTGGCTGCGCGACGGAGAGATGATGATCCGTATCGGTTATTCGGCCTGGACGGACGAGGATCAGCCCAAGTTCGGCAATCTCACCATCTATCGAATCGATGGTGGCGTTCAGCCCCGGGCGGTATTGCGTGCCGAAGGAGCAACCCACACCGGACAGACCTGGGAGCTTCGTGATGTTGTTCAGCGCGAAGTGTTTGGCACGGCGGATCAATCCAGCCGGTTGGAAAGGCTGTCGCTGGAATCGACGCTCAGTTACGACCTGTTCTCTTCTGCCGTGAGCAAGCCACGCCTGCTGGCCATCAATGATCTGCTGGGCATGATCGGGCTGCTTGACGCCAATGAACTCGATACCGGTCAGTACCGGCAGGCGCTCTGGAATCGGGTGTTTTTCCCGCTCAACGTGCTGGCCATGATTCTTGTCAGCCTGCCGTTCTCTTTCCGCGGTGGCCGGCAGGGCGGGCGCGGGCTGAGCGTGTTCGTCGGCCTGTCGCTTGGTTTGATGTTCTTCGTGATCAGCCGCCTGATTCGTGGTGCTGCCATGCTGTGGCCGGGGCCGCTGTGGCTGCTGATGATCCTGCCGGCGTTGTTCTTCGGGTTGTTGGGGTTGTGGCTGCTCAGGCGTCTTTGACCCTGGGCATGACCACCAGCCGTGTCGATGTGGCCATGTCGTGCCAGCTGCGGCGTTGCGCACCGAACAGGCTCCACAGATAACCCAGGCCCAGTGGTGCCGCCGAAAGCGCTGCAACCACAAACCGCAGCACGGTGCTGGACCAGCTCATTCGCTGCCCGTTGGCCGTGATCAGTTTTATGCGCCAGGCTTTCATGCCGACGGTCTGCCCGCCCATGCGCCAGCAAGTGGCAAAGTAGGCCCACCACACGACCAGCAGATAGAGCTGAAAGGCAAAGGTGCCCGCCTTGACTCCGGCGCCTGCGGGGATAACGACGATGGCTGCTGCCACCATCAGCAGCGCGATGATCAGCAGGCCGTCATACAGCATGGCTGCCAGACGGCGAAGCAGACTGCAGGGCGGTAGTTGAACTGCGCTTGTAATGGTTGTTTGTTGTTCTGACACGGACCTTGCTTCATGCCTGTGCAATGCGATCAGTATCTGGCCTGAAAACCTTTAACCAGACTGCAGAGTATGGCAGAGTAGAGCGCGCTGCGAGACGTTGCCTGACCTGAACGCAGAGCGATCGGTCTCGCCGGACGAAAAGTTGGATTTTCTTGATCACGACCCCGGGAGGTCAGCATCATGCAAACAAACGAAGAATCTCAGCTCGAACAACAGGTGTCTGACCAGGGGACTGCGACGGCATCGACACCGGCCGCGTCCGGTACATCCTCGGCGACGTCAGCTACGGGAGCTTCCAAGAAGAAGGCTTCCAAGAAGAAGGCCTCCAAGAAGAAGGCCTCCAAGAAGAAGGCTTCCAAGAAGAAGGCTTCCAAGAAGAAGGCTTCCAAGAAGAAGGCTTCCAAGAAGAAGGCTTCCAAGAAGAAGGCTTCCAAGAAGAAGGCTTCCAAGAAGAAGGCTTCCAAGAAGAAGGCTTCCAAGAAGAA
>NZ_JBJNIO010000147.1:170000-338928 GCF_056324145.1 Wenzhouxiangella sp. YN1 | reverse complement strand
GGATTCAGGAATGGAACTGTCGTATCGTTGCTCATGGCGGCATTCTCCTTGTCTGAAATCAGTGACTTCGTCATCTCTAATTTCAGCAGGGGTTGCCGCCGCTTTCAAGTCAGCTCATACACCAGATTTGATCGTAGCTCGCAGCAGGGTGCGTCGGATTTCTGCGGTTTCCGCGGCCAGGTCGACTGTCGCGAAGCGCATTCGGTGACCCTGGACAGTGACCGCCTCATCCAGGTCGAAGTCGATAGCCGGGTGCAGCAGCATGCCTTCAGCGCTGTCCGCCATGGAATCGCTATCTTCTTGGGTGCGCAGGTAGGCGTAGAGCTGGTAGAGGTAGCGGCTTTTCAGCCGCGTAACGTCATATCGGCCGCGCTGGAGGACGGACGCAAACTTGATGTCGATAATAATCCGACGCCCGCTTTCCCGTTGCTCCAGAACAATATCGGTCTCCATGCCGGGCAGAATGTCGGCCATGCCGGCGGTGGCATCCTCAGTCGGCCACTGATGCTGTTGGCTGCTGCGCACCCTCCAGCCATGCGGCTCAAGAGTGACCTTGTAGAAGCCTGCAACCGCTTTCTCGAACAGTCGACGCAACCAGTGCATGTCGTCATGGGGCTTCAAGAGCCGGTGCTCGCCGGCCTGCTCGGTCGGTATCTTCAAATCGAATGCCAGCCGCGCAGCGGAAACCATCGGCCGGTCCTCGGCATCGTGCCGGCCGAAGCGCTCCTTCAGAATCTGCGCCCGCGTCGGCACCGGGTCGGTCACGCCCAGCTGCAGCAGCTGCCCGGCCAGCATCCGGCAGTTCTTGCCGAGTTCGCGGTCGGCCACCAGGTTGGCCAGGTGCCCCAATGCGCCACGCACGTAGCAATTGCGCGAGGTATTGAGCGTCAACTCCTCGAAACGGCAGGCCACGCGCCCCCTTTCAAACAGGCGCTTTCGGGCAGTCTCGAGATGGTCGATCTGCCCTCGCACGCGCGCTAGTTCGGCTTCCCGGCCAACATAGCTGCGGCTCAGGTTCTTGCGGAGACGGCGAGCAACGTAGTGGCAAAGCACTTCGGCCACCATATCGGGCAACTCATCCGGCGTTTTCTCCGTGCCAGCCCTTTGTTCACCCAGATGGCGTAGGTCGGAGGCGTAGAACATCAGCAACCACAGGTTGCGGACCGGGATGCCGTCTCTGACCGCCGCTTCAAGCATCAAATCAGCCCTACCAGCCCGCCAGCAGCCGCGCCGTCTCTTCTTGGGCGCGCTCGGGGCGGTCGAACCAGTATTCCTCTAGCAACGGCCCGATTTCGGTCTCGACCACAGCACGGAACCAGGAGACGGGATCGCGAACGCGATCGCCGGCACCGGGCGTCACGTAGCTGTGCCCCACGCGGAAATTGGCACCAAGCGCCCCATCAGCAGCAATGGCGTCATTGAGTTTTCGCATGCGCATACCGATATCATCCACCAGTCGTCGATCAATGCCACCTTCATTCTCCAACCAATTTGCCCAAGCTTGATTGAACTGCGGCGCCAGGTCGATGAATGCGAATCTTCGCCGCAGTGCCAAATCGACAAGCGCCAAGGATCGGTCGGCGATATTCATGGTGCCGATCAGATAAAGATTCGGGGGCACGTGAACTGGCGCTTCCCCTTCGTGCATATGGCTCAAGCGAAGCGCGTCCTCGGGCTTGCGTTTGTCGCCCTCGATCAAGGTGAGCATTTCCCCGAAGATCTGGGCCGGGTTCCCGCGGTTGATTTCCTCGATAACCACCACCTGCATTGAATCGGGCTTCTCGGCGGCCCGGCGAATCGCCTGCATCAGCGGCCCATCACTAAGCGTCAGCCGACCACCGGCAGCGGGCCGCCAGCCGCGAACGAAATCCTCGTAGGACAGGGTGGGATGGAACTGAACGGCCGTCAGGCAATGCTCGTTACGCTGCCCCATCAGCGCGTAGGCCAAGCGCTTCGACAGCCAGGTCTTGCCGGTCCCGGGCGTACCCTGCAGGATGATATTCTTCTTTTGAATGATCCTCTTGATTAGACTCTCAAGCTCCTCTGTAGGCAGGAAACAACCTTCCGCCTCAATGTCGCCAATGCCATAGGGTTCTGTTTCAAGCCGCGCTGCCTCTTTGGACAGCTCCTCGGCATCATCGGCCTCGTAACCATCATGAGTTTCTTCCGCCACCCGGCCCTGTCCCCAGGCGGCATAGGAAAGCTCCGGGATGCTGTGAACCGGGGAAGAATCCTCCTCGAAACGGGCCTTGAGATCCTCGGTTAGATCGAGGTAGTCCTGGCCAGCAAAGTGATCGGTTCCGATCTTTCGCGGGAGCGTAATCCCAAAGCTCGCATTTAGGTACTGACGCGTATTCTGATCGAGGGGCACGAACTCCCAGGGGCGTATCCAGTAGAGGCCCATCGTGAGAGTCCAGGCAACCTTGCGCTGGGAGATCGTGCGATCAAACGCCTCGGCAAACCCACCGGCATCCTGCTCGCCCTCAGCGGCATCGGCATATTGCAGCGCCGTTCGGAACATATCCCACAGACCATCGATATCAGTTGGCTGGCGTCGCTTCTTGAAAGCGAAGAACCAAGCACTCTGATTGTTCATCACTGGAATGCCATCGAAGGACTCGGGCACTTCCGCCTCGACCCCGATCAGCTCGGCTAGAGCGGCCGCAACGCTGCGGCGATTCTCAACGGTCATTCCCCGATTGAAGGCACCCATGAACGTAAACGGGCAAATATCATCCAAGAACCCGCTCTCGCGACTAGAATCGGGCTCACGAAGGTAATTCAGCCAATGGAAACGTTGTGACAGCCGCTCTAGGCCCTTGATCAAGTCTCCTCGACGGTCATGAAACTCGGCAAGGCGATCGGCAAAGGCTTGGTAGAACTGCGTCCAGGCAAAGCGCGAGCTGCCACCGGAATATCCGTAACGGTGCTGCCAATAGGGGTGTCGCAGGAAGCGCTCGATGTCCTGCGGCTCATCCTCGAAAGCAAAACGGATAAGACCCTGAGCTGCCCAGTCGTCCTTTTTCATCTTCCAGACCGAAAAACGCGCGGTATAGAAAAACCACTCCTTGGGCGGATCGAAGCGCTCCTCCCAGTCTACTTTCACATGCAGGCCGTCGTCCAGATTCTCTGTAATCTCGCCGATCGCCTTGATCGCCATCACTGAAACGGGGTTCGCCTGGTTATCGAAGGGCAGGTCATGCTTGCGAACGTATGCAGACTTGATGGCGATCAGATCGCCCGGCTTCATCGAGCGGATCTTGTCTTCGTAGGCGTTCTTCCCTTCCGGGCCGGGCCAGAATCGCCAGATACCCTGCTCGATCAGCTCGTCAGTCTTGTCCTCGGTGCCACCCCAGGAGGCGCCGACGAACCAGTAGTTGCGGGATGTATCGATACTCATGAAACGCTCTCTTCGGCAATTTCCTGTGCTTCAGACACTCGGATCTCGCCGCTGATCAGTTTGGGAAGGAGGCGGTCGCGGAGCTGGGCGAGCGTTTCAGACTCATTCACCATAATGAACATTCTCTCAATCATTGGCAGGACTAGCGCATTGAACGCATGCTGGAGCTCTATAGGAGGGAGCGCAACCGGAAATTCGCTCAGAGTTTTCCAGTTGGCTCGAGGCATTCTTGTGCCGGTACTTCTCTGTGTCGCGTAATCGACTACGGATTCCTGAAAAAAACCGAGATAACAGTACGCTTTGAGTGCTTCAGTTTTTGGTCGGATTACCAATACGTCGGTAGAACAAATGCCATCTGTGTGAGCTACTGAGATCTTGTGGAAGTAGGGGCGCAGCTTCCCAAAGAGCAGGTCTCCCCTTTGAAACCGCGATTTATTGCTTGTTACTTCTTCTCCAATTCCGACCTGAGCCAGCGTCAAGCTCTTTGCTGAAAAATGCTCCAGGCCCACATAGATCGCATCCGGCTGAATCTCTTCTGCCTTTACAGAATCTCGCACGTTCTCGGCAATATCATCAAATGTCGCCACATCCCACCCCTCCGGAATCGGGCCGAGGGTGGAGTCGACGAGGCGGTCGGGGAAGAGGTCGGCGATTTCTGGGGGTGTGTGGGCGGGCTGGCGGCCGGCCATTTTGGCGCGGACGGGGCCGAAGTCCACGAACCAGCTCTTGAACAGGCGCTGGGCCAGTTCCTCCAATGTACGGGCGGTTAAGCGGTTAAGTTCGATCTTTTCGTCAAAGAGCCCCAATGCTGTCGATACACCCCGCTGAACATCCAACGGTGGGGCAGGCACTTCTAACTTGACTAAGTCACCGCCGGTAATGCCGGCAACAGCCACCTGCCTTCTGATCGACTCTAGCGCACTCTTTCCTTGGGGTGAGTTGAAGAAATAATAATAAAAAAGGCTGTCGCTTCGACTTGGGGCTAGTCTCGCACGAATAATGGATGATTCAAACACAGTGGGCTCGTCGACATCCATGACGATAGAGCATTTGCCAGCGCCTTCAGCAGTTAGAGAGCGTCGGGCAAAGAGCAAATCTCCTTGCGCAAGCTGAGACTTCTGTAACTCCTTTTCGGTTAGCTCAAGGCGCTTCATCGGAACACTGAACAAGCGGGGATGGGCGAACAACTCCCCCATATTTACGACCTTCACACCCGAACCGTGGAATTCCTTTTTCTTGTAAATACCGTTTCGAGTTCCACCTTCAAGCAAATCACTGAAGCGGACGCTTGGCCAATCAAATTCATTCATTCTGCATCTCGGTGAGCTGCTTCAGGATTGAACTCTCAAGCTTGGTGCCCTGAGCAAACAAGTCTCCAATCTCCGAAACCAGCTTGGGAAACGCCTCCTCAAACGGCTCCGCATCCGGATCTTCGTCCAGCGAAGCACCGACATACCGCCCCGGCGTCAGCGCGTAGCCGTGCTCGGCAATATCCTCGAGGGTGGTGGACTTGCAGAACCCTTCCTCGTCTTCGTAGCCACCGTCGGCCCAAGGGCTGCCGCGCCAGTTGTGATAAGTCCGGGCGATCTTCTCGAGCTCTTCCTCCGTAAAGGCGATCTGGGTGCGGGAAAGCTGCTTGCCACCCAGCTTGCGGCAGTCAATAAACAGCACCTTGCCGGTGACGTCGCCCGTAAACTCGCCGTCCTGGCCGGTGTGTGGTGCCTTGTTGCGGGCCAGGAACCACAGGCAGGCGGGGATCTGGGTGTTGGTGAACAGCTGGCCCGGCAGGGCGACCATGCACTCGACCAGGTCGTTGTCGACCAAGGCTTTCCGGATGTCGCCCTCGCCGCCGGTGGTGGACGTCATCGAGCCATTGGCCAGTACCGTACCCATGCGGCCGTTGGCGTTGAGCTTGGAGAGCATGTGCTGCAGCCAGGCGTAGTTGGCGTTATTTGCCGGCGGCAGACCGTATTGCCAGCGCGGGTCGTCGGCCAGCACGTCGGCGCCCCAGGCCTTCACATTGAATGGGGGATTGGTGAGGATGTAGTCGACCTTCAAGTGCGGGTGCTGGTCGTTGCGGAAGGTGTCGGCGGCCTTGCCGAAGCTGTAGTCGATACCGCGGATGGCCAGGTTCATGCAGGCCAGACGCCAAGTGGCCGGGTTGGACTCCTGGCCGTAGACCGAGAGATTGTCGATCTGGCCCTCGTGGGCGCCGACGAACTTCTCCGAGTAGACGAACATCCCGCCCGAGCCCATGCAGGGGTCGTAGATGCGGCCCTTCCAGGGCGCGAGGATCTCGACCATCAGGCGCACGACCGAGCGCGGAGTGTAGAACTGGCCGGCTTTCTGGCCTTCCTTGAGCGCGAACTGGCCGAGAAAATACTCGTAGACCTCGCCGAAGACGTCCTGGGCGTGGTGCTCGTCGGCGTCGAAGCTCAGTCCGGAGAAAATATCGATGAGCTTGCCGAAGACGTGCGGTTCGACCTCGAGCTTGGCGAAATCCTTGTAGAGCACGCCCTTGAGCGAGTCGTTCTCGCGCTCGATGGCGCGCATGGCCTCATCCAGCAGCTTGGCGATCTGCGGCGACTTGGCGCTATCGCGGATATGCTGCCAGCGCGCCTCCTGAGGCACCCAGAAGACATTGGCCTCGTCGTAGGCGTCGCGATCCTCAACGATGTACTCGGCCTGATCCTCGCCGACGAAATACTCGCTCTCCGGGTCCCGGGCCCAGCGGTCGAGGTTGCTGCGCCGCAGCTCGAAGCGGTCGGAGACGTACTTGAGGAAGATCAGCCCCAGCACCGGGTGCTTGTAGGTGGCGGCATCCAGATGGATGCGCAGGTTGTCGGCCGCTTCCCACAGCAGCTTTCTGATGTCGTCTTGGGTCATCGGTTGCCCCTATTGTGCCCGCGTCAGCTTAACTCAGGTGCCGGCCCAAATTCTCCCCCCAACACACCAGCCCGGGCCCACAGAACGCCTCGTGACGGCGTTCACGGTCGAGATCCGATTCGTCGGCGGTAAAACCGCCACCGCGTTTTCGCCGCTGAAAGGTGCTGGGGGACATATGGAGCGCTTTTTGCAGCAGGGCCTCCGGAATCCCGTACTCCGCGACCAGCCCGATCACCTTGCCGGAGGGAAAGCCGCGGCTGATCATCTGGAGCATGTCGGTGATCGAGTGGCTGCCGCCAAGGGCTTGAAACGCGTAGAACCGAAAATCCCGGCCAGACATGGCGAACTGTTCGTATTCGGTTGGACCAGCCATGACGCAGCCCTCCACGATATCGTCATTAGACGTGCTACACAGATCGAATGATAGTCAAACAAGCCTCGTCGGCACAAACGAGCGCCTGCCCTTTCCATTAATTGGGCACCGCACCCGTTGCAACGGGCACGTGCGGCCCGCGATGGATTGGAGCGCCTGGGGGCGAGCTCCCTGCAAGGGTGGCGAAAGGCGAGCATGGGCTCCGGGTGGCGCCTAGCACTCCTGATCGAGGAGTCTGGGGGGTGGAAATTGGGGAGGGGACGCCCGCAACGCGCACTCCATAGCGCTAAAGGTTGACTTTCGGACAGCTTATGGGATAAAAGGCGGACATGTTATGGTTTAGGCCCTAGAGGGGGCCGTAGAAGCCATAAAGCGGCCACTCCACCGCGGCTTGCGGTCGTTGCCCCCGGCAACTGTCTTATTGTCAGCAACTCATCGGTCCATTCTTTCCCAACCCAGAACATGCTCGCCATCCCATTCCATGGTTAGGTGACACCCCTGGATGACAGGTGACGAGGCCGGTGGCCGGAAGAGGGCAACGCATTCAGCGCCCTCTGAGCGAACACTGGCGAAATGAATCCCCCAGCGCCCGTTCCGACGGCATGCGGCTCCGAAACTCCTGGATGCCTGCCAGCTGCCTGTATCGTGCAACACGCGCGGGGCAGCTTCCTCACGGATATCCACCAGCGGTTTGGCAACGGATCCGATGTAGCAGCGGTAGGTATCCGTGCGCGGCCGAATCCGATTATCCATAAACCACCGACGGCGGTGGTAGGCGACTTCAGTCGCCGCGGCATCAACCGAATCAGCCGCGTAGTAGACGCCATATTCTCCGCTCGAGAACCGACTGCCCTGGGGTGAAGGATGGCAAAACGCGGCCATGACCGGGCTGGCACCCGGGCCAAAAATCCAGTCGTGTTCCGGGACCCGACTGATGTCGCCCACACTCTCAATGAGACGCGCGTTCGTTGCGCTTTCCACGGCAGCGACGGCGTTCAATTCCTCGCGGCTGGCCAGGCGATCCCAAAGCTGAACAGGTGGAAAGCGCGACGGGACGACACGATACCAGTTCCGGGTTTCGGGCAGGGCTTGTCGAAAGTGATCGGGCAGACGTTCAGGCAAAATCTCCGCCCCGCCAGCCATCGAGATACTGGCGCACCTGAAACAGATCCGCCGCGCGACCGGTGGTCAGGCGTCCTTTCGGAGGATGGCCGGCGAAAAGCGGGGCATCTGACGGCGAGTTGACCCACCGCCGGATGTCATGCTCCTCCTGTTCAGGCTCACCGGCGAGGAGAATCTCCAGCGCCTTCTCGATACCGAGGACATAGGAGGTTCGTTCGATCAGGCCGGGCGAAATCGCCCGTGTCGGAAGCCCCTGGCGCTTATAGCGATACAGAGTGCGAGACTCCAGGCCCAATGTCGCGGCCATTTCGTCGTGGGTAAACCCCCACGCAGCCAGAGTGCGAATGGCCACGCGGAAAGCAGCGGGCATGGATTCGCGCAGGGTGTCGGCAGGAATGGCTGTGTTCAACATGGTCATGGCCTCCATGGCGTCTCGAGCATAAGCCCGTTACTGAAAGCCTAGCACAATACTGACAACTGTCACATCCACAAGGGTGACTTGTTTCATGTACTGATCTCGACCCATGGGGTCATACGCTTGCTGGAAGGGGCCTGGTGGTCAACACCATAGCCAGGGTGGCCATCAGGGCCAGCGTCAGCCCTTGGCTCGAACATTGAGGCGGTTCAGCAGGAACAGCCCGGCGCCCTTGGACGGCTATCGTGAAAAACTCGATATTCGATATCTGGCCCGTGCGAACCCATCAAGACTCCGGGGTAAAAAGGCGGCACAGGCTGACGGAACACTTGATTCCCAGCAGAAGTAAACCTCCGCACAAGAATCCCGGGACCTGATCGGCATGGTCGTAGTTCTCGACCAGTGCCTGAACCAGATCGTCCAGGTCCCACAGCATCAGCGGGATATCGGGGCGCTCGGGCTCGTGGCGAGGGTCCTTGGCAAACCCGTCGGCGGACGCGAAAAACCCTTGTCGCTGGTGTGGCGGCCGCCCACCAGGTTGCGGACTTTCCTGCTGCCGATGGCGTCCGCCGGAAGCCGATCGCACCATCCAGACTGTCATGAGACCCCCAATAACCTGACGTTCAGCAAAAAGCTTCCCGCAGAAACCGGAACAGGCCCAAGCTGCCGCCGCCGGCGGGTCTGCCAGCGGCCGGGTCGATGATCATTGACTTGCTCCCGGAACATTCCCGCCGGATGCACCCTGCCCGGCCAACCGGTACAACCCGATCAACCGATGCTCGTCATCGGTTTCCAGGCAGAAGGTTCCGCGGATCCCGGCGTCGGTCACGTGCGCGCGCAGGGCAGCGGCGGGAAAGCGGACGCGGCGTCCGTGGCGATCCGTGGCGGTCACCGAAACCGCCTGCCCGCGGTAATGGCGCAGAAGCGTTTCAGTACTGATCGACAGATCGAGAATGTAACGCGGCATGCGTATTCAACGGTGCTTCTTACCCAAGGCTTTCATTATGCCGTGTGCGGGCGGGCTTGACAGCCGTCGGTGTTTCGAGCATAAGATAAACGCATGAACGAGCCCTTCTTACGGAATTACAGCTGCCCGATGTGCATGTGTCTGCAAGCCTTTGCTGCGGATGCGTGTACGGCTGTGTTCTGAAAGCTCGAGAACAAGCGCTTCACGAAAACCCGCAGCGGCCTGGCCGGTGCGGGTTTTTTCTTGTCCATTGCCTTCATCTGTCTTTCCGCTGCGGACATCCGGCCGGCCCGAACGCTTCGGGGCCGGCTGAAACGACGACACGCAACGAGGAGACAGACCATGAGCAACGAAAAACCAAGACGATTCGAGACCCTGCAGGTGCACGCCGGCCAGGAGCCCGCGCCCGGCACCAACGCGCGGGCGGTGCCGATCTACCAGACCACCTCCTATACCTTCAACAACACCGAACACGGCGCGCGGCTGTTTGCGCTCGAGGAGTTCGGCAACATCTACGCGCGCATCACCAACCCGACCACGGAGGTATTCGAAAAGCGCGTCGCCGCGCTCGAAGGCGGCGTGGCCGCTCTGGCCACGGCGTCGGGTCAGGCGGCGCAGTTGATCGCGATTGCCACGCTGGCTCAGGCCGGCGACAACATCGTGGCGGCAGCATCGCTCTACGGCGGCACCTGGAACCAGTTCAAGGTCGCCCTGCCGCGGCTGGGCATCGACGTGCGCCTGGTTGCCGACGAAGATCTGGCCGCTTTCGAGGCGCAGATCGATGAGAGCACGCGCGCGATCTTTGTCGAAACGATAGGCAACCCCGGATTCCGGATTCCGGATTTCGAGGGCCTGTCGGCGCTCGCCAAAAAGCACGGCCTGCCGCTGATTGTGGACAACACCTTTGGCGCCGGCGGCTATCTGGCCCGGCCGATCGACCACGGCGCCGATATCGTGGTGGCCTCGGCCACCAAGTGGATCGGCGGGCACGGTACCTCGATGGGCGGCGTGATTGTCGATGCCGGCAGCTTCGACTGGGGCAACGGTCGCTTCCCGCTGTTTACCGAGCCGGCGCCCGGCTACCACGGTCTGAATTTCTGGCAAGCCTTCGGGCCCGACAGCCCTTTCGGCAATATCGCGTTTGCCGTCCGTGCCCGCGTCGAGGGCCTGCGCGACCTCGGGCCTTCGCAGAGTCCGTTCAACAGCTTTTTGCTGCTGCAAGGCCTCGAGACCCTGTCGCTGCGGGTGCAGCGCCACGTCGACAACACCCAGACGCTGGCCGAGTGGCTGCAGCAGCACCCGGCGGTGGAATGGGTCAACTACCCCGGCCTGCCCGAACACCCCTCGCACGAGCGCGCCAGGCGCTACCTCAGGCACGGCTTCGGCGCGGTGCTGACTTTCGGCATTCGCGGCGGCGAGGCGGCCGGACGCCGCTTTATCGACAGCGTCGAGCTGGCCAGCCACCTGGCCAACGTCGGTGATGCCAAGACCCTGGTGATTCACCCGGCCAGCACCACCCACCAGCAGCTTGGCGAGGACGAGCGCCGGGCCGCCGGCGTGTCCAGCGAGCTGATCCGGGTGTCGGTTGGCATCGAGCATATCGACGACATCATCGACGACTTCGCCACGGCGTTCGAGCGCGCCGGGCTGGCAGTTGCGGCATGAACAGCAGCAATCGCGTCATCACCATCGAGAACCCGCCGCCGCTGGAGGGCGGCGGCCGCCTGTCGCGCCTGGATATTGCCTTTCGGACCTGGGGCCGGCTGAATGCCGGCGCCTCGAACGCCGTGCTGGTCTGCCCGGCGCTGACCGGTGATCGCCACGTCGACCGCTGGTGGCCCGGCCTGTTCGGCCCCGGGCGCAGCCTGGATCCGGACGCCGACTTCATCATTGCCGCCGACGTGTTCGGCGGCAGCGGCGACACCACCGGGCCGGCCAGCGGCGACAACATCCGCCTGCAGGCCAGCGGCTTTCCGGCCGTTTCGGTGCGCGACATGGTGAAGGTGCAGCGGCTGCTGCTCGATGCCCTGGGGATTGCGCGCCTGAAGATGGTGATCGGCGGATCGCTCGGCGGCATGCAAGTGCTTGAATGGGCGGTTGGCCATCCCGAGCGGGTGGCCGCGGCCATTGCGATCGCCGCGCCGGCGCGCCAGAGCGCCTGGGCGGCGGCGCTCAACCACGCCCAGCGCCGGGCGCTGGAGATCCACGGCGACCTGCAGCTGGCGCGCATGATCGCCATGCTCAGCTATCGGCACTGGGACAATCTGGATGCGCGCTTCGGCCCCGAGGCCGGCAACCAGCGTACCGCGCAGGGCTGGCTCGACTACCACGGCCGCGCGCTCGATGAGCGCTTTGATGCAGTCAGTTATCGGCGCTTGATGGACGCCATGGACGGCCACGATATCGGCCGCGGCCGATGGGGCTGGCGCAAGGCGCTGAGGTCGGTCCGCGCGCGCACGCTGATCGTGGGCATTACCTCCGACCTGCTCTACCCACCGCGCGATCAACAGGCCCTGGCTGACGCCCTGCCAGGCGCCGAGCTCGCCTGGCTGAAAGCACCGCAGGGCCACGACGCCTTCCTGATCGAACAGGAACAGCAGCAGCTAGATCGCATCATCTCGGGGTTTCGCCACGGCGCCGCTGACCAGCGCGCACCTGTGGCAGCGCGCGCGTGACCGGGGCCAGGATTTCACCACGCAGGTCGCGAAACACACGAAGAGGTGAAAAAGCTCAAGAAGGCCGGTCTTGCCGGCTCTTCTTGCGCTTCGTGGTTTGAGGAAGTGCTTCCCGACCCGGCTGAATCGGCAACACTATGCCTGCTTTCTTTTCTCGTGCTCGCGCTGACAGTCGATACAGCGCTTGGCCGTGGGGTGAGCCAGCAGGCGGACGTAGCGGATGCCCTGATCGCAGTCGATGCAGATGCCGTAGACGCCGTCGGCCAGGCGCTTGCGCGCGGCGATGATGTCGCGCACGTCTTCGATATCCTGCTGCACGACGGCGTAATCGGAGGCCCGCACGATCTGGGCCAGCACGCTGTCGACGCTGTCTGCCGATCGGCTGGCGAGCGCCTGCTGGCGGCGCTCGTCTTTGGTGCGCGCGGCAATCGCGTTGATTTCTTCGAGCTCGCGCTCGTAGCGCTCGTCCATCAGCTCGGTCAGGCGCTCGGTCTGTTCCTGAGTCAGAAGGCTCATGTCCTCTCCTTGGGTTGCTTGAATCCACGTTGATTACCGCGGCCGGGCAATCACCCCGTCGCATCCATGCTACTGCCTGGACGACGCCGGGTGTTGATGCCGGTCAAACGCGCCACATCCTTGCTGCGCCTGGCGTGCTAACGTTTACCTGATTGGAAAGCTTCAGGTAATGCAATGCACAGCTTCGAAGACGAGCATGGCCAGACGTGGCAGGCCGCGGTGCTCGATGCCTCCTATGGCCGCGTCATGCTGATTTTCAGCCGGCTTGGATCGACGGATGTGCTGAAAGGGGATCTGTATGCCGCCGACCTGGCGGAGGCCCGGGAAATGCTGGCGGCCATGGACGAAGCCGAGCTTCGCACCCATCTGGCACAAGCCGTTCCCGTCGACGGCGGCTGAGCGGGAGCGCGCCTGCCGAAAGCGCCGGCAGGCGCGGCGCGGCCTGGCTCAGCCGGCAATTCTGGCGGCGAATTCGACCAGTCGCTTGCTCTGAAAGGCAATGGATGCCTTCAATTCATTATCGAGGCCTTCACTGCTTGCGGTGACGCTGGCCCCGTAAGGATTGCCGCCGGAGGCATAGATGACCTCATCGGCATAGCCTGGCGGCACGATGATGGCGCCCCAGTGCATGAAGGTGGTGTACATTCCCATCAGTGTGGTTTCCTGGCCGCCGTGCATGTTCTGCGCGCTGCTCATGGCGCTGACCGCCTTGTTGGCCAGCGCGCCCTTCTGCCAGAGCGGGCCGAGCGTGTCGATAAAGGCGCGCATCTGGCTGGCCATCGTTCCGAAACGGGTCGGCGCGCTGAACAGATAGGCGTTGGCCCACTCCATGTCGTCCAGGCTTGCCTCGGGAATTTCGGCGGTCTTGTCAGCTTGCGCCTGCCAGGCAGGCTGTCCGGCGACAACCTCGGCCGGTGCGGTTTCCCTAGCCTTGCGCAAGCGTACCTGCGCATTGGCCTGCTCAGCAGCTTCGGCGGCAACCTCTGCCATGGCGTGGTTGGTGCCATAGGTGCTGTAATAAATTATTGCCAGTCGCACATCGCTCATCTACAAAACCTCCAGATCAAGACTGATGACAGGGAGCCAGTATACAAGCACTCAACGCCGGTAAAGATATTCCTGCATGCCGTTGCCCAGCAGCATGGTCTTTTCCGAGGTAAAACCGGGCAGCCGTTTTTCGAGCTCGTTGGGGCTGTAGCGCGGCGCGGGGACCGTGGCGTCATCCGCTGCGGCCGAATCGGCGAGCAATTCGAGCCCGGCCGGAGCGAAGGAAGCCGGCACGGCCGGCATGTGCCTGGCCTGGTACTCGATCAGGGCGTGCAGCCGCGCCTGCCCGGAGGCGCGCTCGGCCAGACGCCGGCCCAGCGCCTCGATGACGCCGGGTGACAGGTAGTTGAGCAGATTCCAGCACAGCACCAGATCGACCGCCTCGCCGCGCGCCGGCGGCAGCAGGCCATCAAGCCAGCGCTCGACGGCGTCCGGGCCCTGCGCGTCGTCGTCGGGGTCCGGCAGTGCCGGCAGCCGGGCCGGCAGGTCAGCCACGTCCAGGCGACAGCGATAGTTGCTGAACAGCTCCACGGTGCCGGCCCGCGCCCGGCCCAGGTCGAGCACCACGTGCCGGCGATCGTCCTCGAAGGCCTCCACGGCCATGGAAAAAAGCGGCGCGCGTATCGGCTGCGGGCCGCTCTCTTCAAGCGGCCCGGCGGCGTTGCTGCTGTGCATTCAGGTAAATTCCCGGTCGGGCCTCAGCGACTGGCTGCCTGCTTGTCCGCTGCCTTGCCGGAGTCGGCGGTATCGGCACTCGTGCCCGAATGCGCCCCCCCGGCGCTGGCGCCTGCCCCCGAACCGGCGCCGGACTTCTGGCCTGAAAAGGCCTTGCCCAGGGTGTCGCCCTGGCTGTCCATGTCGATCGAGCCGTTGAACTGAGCGCCGTCTTCCAGGCTCACCCTGGGGGCGGCGATGCTGCCCTTGACGCGGGCCGACTTGCGGATCACGACCTGCTCGGAGGCAACGAGATTGCCGTCCATGCTGCCGTCGACAAAGATCGAGTGAGCGTAGATATCAGCGGCAACATCCCCCTGGCTGCCGATGGTCACGCTGTTGCTCTTGAGCTCGACGGTCCCCTTGACCTGGCCTTCGATGACCAGATCCTCTTCCCCTTTGAGTTTGCCGTCGACATGGATCGACGGGCCGATCATGGCCGTGCCGCTGGCGCTGGCAGCGCGTGGCGCCGGGCGCGGTGCATCAGCGGCTTCGGCGCTGCTGCGTTCAGGCCTGGGTTCGGACTTCTTCTGATCACGCTTGCTGAACATCGTTCTTTCCTGCTTGGGGAATGGGGCTGTTCAACGTACCCCCGGGCAGCGAGCCGGTCAAGTGCAGGAAAACGCCCGCAAAATGCGGGCGGGAAAGCGCAGGCGCCGGCGTGACGCGACGCCGCGTCATTCGAGATCGAGGAAGCTCCTGAGCTGTTCCGAGCGCGTCGGGTGGCGCAGCTTTCGCAGCGCCTTGGCCTCTATCTGCCGGATGCGCTCGCGGGTGACATCAAACTGCTTGCCCACCTCTTCAAGGGTGTGGTCGGTGTTCATGTCGATACCGAAGCGCATGCGCAACACCTTGGCCTCGCGCGGGGTCAGACCCGAAAGCACCTTCTGAACCGTATCGGTCAGGCCGGTGGTGGTTGCGGTATCGACTGGCGAGAGAATATTGGCGTCTTCGATGAAATCACCCAGATGCGAATCCTCGTCGTCACCGATGGGCGTCTCCATGGAGATCGGCTCCTTGGCGATCTTGAGCACCTTGCGCACCCGGTCTTCGGGCATTTCCATGCGCTCGGACAGCTCTTCTGGCGTGGGCTCGCGGCCCATTTCCTGCAGCATCTGGCGCGAGACGCGGTTGAGCTTGTTTATGGTCTCGATCATGTGCACCGGAATGCGGATGGTACGCGCCTGGTCGGCAATCGAACGAGTGATGGCCTGACGAATCCACCAGGTGGCATAGGTCGAGAACTTGAAGCCGCGGCGGTATTCGAACTTGTCGACAGCCTTCATCAGACCGATATTGCCTTCCTGAATCAGGTCCAGGAACTGCAGGCCGCGGTTGGTGTATTTCTTGGCGATCGAGATCACGAGCCGCAGGTTGGCCTCGACCATTTCCTTCTTGGCGCGCCGGGCCTTGGCCTCGCCGATGGACATGGCGCGGTTGACCTCGAGCAGCGCCCCGGCGGGAATGCGCTGGTCGTGCTCGAAGCGGGCCAGGCGCTCCTGCAGGCCGGCAATTTCTTCGGCGTGCTCCTTGATGGCCTGGGCCCACTTGCTGCGGCGTCGGAGAAGGCCTTCGAGCCACTCCGGATCGCCTGCATTTTCGCGGAAGCTGGTGATGAACTCCTTGCGCGGCATGCCGCAGCGCTCGACACAGATGCGCATGATCGAGCGCTCCAGATCGCGCGTGCGCGCCACCTGAAAACGCATGCGGTCGATCAGGTAATCGAACAGGCGCGGCGGCAGCTTCAGGCGCATGAACTGCTCGCCGATGAGGTTGCGCAGCTCCGAGGCCTTGGGGCTGTTGGCGCCATAACGGTCATAGAGCGTGACGAAGCGCTCGTGCAGCTTGCGCATCTCGTCGAAGAACTGGCTGACCTGCTCGGGCGAGGGCATGGTATTGACCGTCGGCGCCGGCTTGTCTTCGTCGATCTCTTCGTCTTCGTCGATGAACTCGGCCTCTTCCTCGACCGCCGCTTCCATCGCATCGTCGGAAATGAGCTCCATTTCCGCCAGCAAAGTGGGGTTGATGAAGCCGCTGACCAGCTCGTTGAGGCGCAGATTGCCTTCCTTCCAGGAATCAACGTGTTCGAGCAGGGTCTCGATGGTGCCCGGGAATCGCGCCAGCGCCTGGTTGACCTGGTTGAGGCCGTCCTCGATGCGCTTGGCAATGTCGATTTCGTCTTCGCGGGTCAACAGGGAAACCGAGCCCATTTCGCGCATGTACATGCGCACCGGGTCGGTGGTTCTTCCCAGCTCGGTTTCCACTGCCACCAGCGCGGCCTCGGCATCTGCCTGGGCGGCCTCATCGTCGCTGTCCGTGCTGGCCGAGTCGTTGAGGATCAGCGCATCGGCATCTTCGGGTTCTTCCTCGAAGACCTTGATGCCCATGTCGTTGATCATGTTGACGATATCCTCGATCTGTTCGGGATCGACGATATCGCCGGGCAGATGGTCGTTGACCTGGGTGTAGGTCAGCCAGTTGCCCTGATCACGGCCTTGCTGGATCAGCTGCTTGAGCTGGGACGGTCGCGGTGCGTTTTCCATTGGTACGGTTTCGGCTTTCATGATTCATCTGTCTTGGGTGCGCTCAATCAGCAGCCGGCGCAGCTCGCTGGTCTGGTCTTCATCGAGCCCCCCTTCATTCAGTTGGGCCTGCTGAAGCTCTCGTATTCGTGTCTGTATCATTTGACGACGTATTCTGGCTAGAGTTTGCGCCAGCGCCATCGACATTTCATCCGGATCGGCGATCACGCCACGCACATCCCGGGCCGCCAGACGGGCCATCCAGGGTGCTTCTCGACGATCTCGCCAGGCCTCCAGAAGCATAGCCGTAGAAAACTGGGGCTTGTGACGGCAAAAGTCAATCAATTCGCGCAGAAATTCCACTCCGCGCGGCGTCGCCGGCCCGGCCAACGCCTCTTTTTCAACCTCGGCGGCCAGGCTCGGACGGTGCACAATCAGGGCCACGGCGTACTGCACCGGCGTCAGCGGTCGATCATTCGAGCCGCTGCCCGCGCCCGGGGCCTGCGGCGGTACCGGCGGCTCAGGCTGAATGCGCCCGCCGTGGCCTGCCCGGCGAACCAGCTCGTCGCGCATCATATCGGCAAAAGCGCCCGACGGCAGCTTGGCCAGATAAGGCTCGGCCAGCGCCACCAGGCGCGCGCGACCGTCAATGCTTGTCATGTCCAGCGGCTCGGCCAGGTGGTCGAAAAAGAACGTCGACAGCGGCCGCGCCTCATCAAGTAACCGCGCCATGGTATCCGTTCCGCGGCTGCGCAGCAGCGAATCCGGGTCTTCGCCCTCGGGCAGGAACAGAAATCGCACCTCACGGTTGGATTTGAGTTCGGGCAGCGCTGCTTCCAGGCCGCGCCAGGCTGCCTGGCGCCCGGCCCGGTCGCCGTCAAAACAGAACACTACCACCGGGGAGGCGCGAAACAGCAGGCTCATGTGCTCGGATGTCACCGAGGTACCCAGGGTGGCAACGGCGTTGTCGAAGCCGAACTGGAACAGCGCGGCGGCATCCATGTAGCCCTCGACCACCAGAATACGCGACGGCAGACCGCCGCGGCGCACCTGGAACAGCCGGTAGAGTTCACGGCCCTTGTGAAAGACCGGGGTCTCGGGCGAGTTCATGTACTTTGGCCCGCGCTCACCCAGGCTGCGACCACCAAAGGCAATCACGCGGCCGCGGCGGTCGTGGATCGGGAACATCACGCGGTCGCGAAACTTGTCGGTCACGCGGCCGTCACGGCGGGTCACCAGACCGGCCTCCTCGAGCTCCTGCGGCCCGAACCCCTCGCTGATGAGAAAGTCGGCCAGAGCCTGCCAGGCATCCGGCGCGTAGCCGATGCCGAATTCATCCACGCTGGCCTTGTCGAAACCGCGTGATTTCAGATAGTGGCGCGCCGGCTCGCTGTGCCCGAGCTGGCGGCGAAACCAGGCCTGCGCCTGATTCAGCGCCTGATACAGACGATCGTTTTTCTTGACCGGAACATGACCGCCCTCACGGGGCACTTCGAGGCCGGCAATGTGCGCCAGCTCCTCGATCGCGGCCGGAAACTCCAGGCCGTCGTGCTGCATCATGAAACCGATGGCCGAACCGTGCGCGCCGCAGCCGAAACAGTGGTAGAACTGCTTGTCGGCGCTGACCGTAAAAGACGGCGTCTTCTCGTCGTGAAAGGGGCAAAGGGCCTTGTGCTCGCCGCGCCCGGCGGGCTTGAGATCAACGCGGGCGCCGACAATCTCGACGATATCGGTCCGCTCCAGCAGGGATTCGATGAATTCTTCGGGGATCCGGCCGGCCACGGCAGCGCCGCGCTCAGCCTGCCAGTCGCGAGCGCACCAGCCTGGAGACCTCGCCCATGTCCGCGCGACCCTGCACGCGGGGCTTGAGCAGGCCCATGACCTGGCCCATGGCACTCATTCCGGTGGCCCCGGCCTCGGCGATGGTGGCATCGACAATCCCGGCCAGCTCGTCGTCGGAAAGCTGCTCGGGCAGATAAGGCTCGAGAATCCGGATCTCGGCCTCTTCGACCTCAGCCAGGTCGGGGCGATCACCCGCGCGGTATTGCGCGGCCGATTCCCGACGCTGCTTGATCATCTTCTCGATCAGGGCCAGAACCTGCGTGTCGTCAGGCTCGGCGCGCTCGTCGACCTCGCGCTGCTTGATCGCAGCGGTCACCATGCGCAGGGTCTTGAGGCGTTCCTTTTCACCGGAACGCATCGCCTGCTTGACGTCATCGTTGATCTGTGTTTTCAGCGACATGACCGGCCCGCTTTGCCGAGAAGTTGCTTACAATGGACTCAGTAGAGCCGCTTGCGGTTCACGCGCTCACGCGAGATCTTGCGCAGGTGGCGCTTGACGGCTGCAGCCTTCTTGCGCTTGCGTTCCTGCGTGGGCTTTTCGTAGAACTCGCGGCGGCGCGCTTCGGACACCACGCCGGCTTTCTCGCAGGAGCGCTTGAAGCGACGCAGGGCGTACTCGAAGGGCTCATTTTCCTTGACCTTTACATTGGGCATTAAAATCCTCTGTCCATAACTTGTGGAAAGCTGACCATTATAAGCCGGCAACTCCCCAACGTGCAAAACATTATTGGCATCGAAACGTCCTGCGACGAAACCGGGGTAGCCCTCTACAGCGGCTCTCGCGGCTTGATTGGCGACCTGGTCTACACCCAGGCCGACCATGCCGCCTACGGCGGCGTGGTGCCGGAGCTGGCCTCGCGCGACCATATCCGCAAGCTGCCCGGCATGATCCGCGAGCTGCTCGACCGCGAACGCATGCCTGCCGCTGCGCTTGACGCGGTGGCCTACACCGCCGGCCCGGGCCTGGCCGGCGCGCTGCTGGTGGGCGCGGCCACCGGAGTGGCGCTGGCTGCAGCGCTGGATGTACCCGCAATTGCCGTCCACCACATGGAGGGCCACCTGCTCTCGCCCCTGCTGGAAGAGCCGGCGCCGGAGTTTCCTTTTATCGCCCTGCTGGTCTCCGGCGGGCACACCATGCTGGTCGCCGTCGAGCGCTTCGGCGACTATCGCCTGCTCGGCGAAACCCTTGACGACGCCGCCGGCGAGGCCTTCGACAAGACTGCACGCCTGCTGGGCCTGGGGTATCCGGGCGGGCCGGAAGTGGCCCGCCTGGCCGCAGATGGCAATCCGGACCGCTTCGACTTTCCCCGACCGATGGTCAACCGCCCCGGCCTGGATTTCAGTTTTTCGGGGCTCAAGACGCACACCCGTGAGCTGGCTGCCCGCCTGCAGCCGGAAGACTTTGCCGACGTCGCCGCTGGCTTCGAGCAGGCCGTGGCCGAGACTCTGGCCATCAAGTGCCAGCGGGCGCTGAAGCATACGCGCATGCAGCGTCTGGTGATCGCCGGCGGCGTCAGCGCCAACACCCGCCTGCGCGCCGAACTCCAGCGGCGCATGCCCGGGCAGGTGTATTATCCGTCGCTGAAGCTGTGCACCGACAACGGCGCCATGATTGCCCACGCCGGGTGGTATCGGCGGGGGGAGGCGACGAGAGACGGGATCATCGCAGTCAAGCCGAGGTGGTCGATCGAGCAACTGGGGAAGTGTGAAGTGTGAAGTGTTCAGTGTGAAGTGTTAAGTGTTAAGTGTTAATAAAACAAGTGGTTATAGCCCATCATCTGCCATCTAGCACCTAGCACCTAACACCAGCCCCTAAACACAGGCACCCACCTCCGAGCACCCCCCACTTCACACTTCACACTTCACACTTCACACTGAACACTAATTCCCATGGACATCGTCTTCATCAAGGATCTCGACATCGAGACCGTCATCGGCATCTACGACTGGGAGCGCAAGATTCGCCAGACGGTGCGGCTCAATCTGGAAATGAGCAGCGACAATCGCAAGGCGGCCGCGACCGACCGGATCGACGATGCGCTCGACTACAAGGCGGTGGCCAAGCGGCTGATCGGCTTTGTCGAATCGAGCAGCTTCCAGCTTGTCGAGACCCTGGCCGAGCGCTGTGCGGAAATCGTGCTGGCCGAGTTTCCGGTCGAGTGGCTGCGCCTCGAACTCGACAAGCCGGGCGCGGTCAGGGGTTCGAAGTCGGTCGGCATACGCATCGAGCGGGGGCGACAACCATGAGCATCGTGTATCTGGGCCTGGGCTCGAACCGCGACGCCGAGGCCAACATCCGCGCCGGCGTTCGCGAGCTTTACCGCAACTTTGCCGCCACTGCGATCTCGCCGGTGTACCGCTCGGCCGCCGTCGGCTTTTCCGGAGCGGATTTCCTCAACTGCGCGGCACGCATCGAAACCCGGCTCTCGCCGACCGCGCTCAAGCGCTGGCTGACCGAGCTGGAGGACGCCTACGGCCGCGACCGCAGCCAGCCGAAGTTTTCCGACCGCAGGCTGGATATCGACATTCTGCTGCACGACGACAAGGTCGGGGATTTCGACGGCCTGACGCTGCCGCGCGGCGAAATCCTCAAATACGCACACGTCCTCAAACCCCTGGCCGACCTCGCCCCGGAAGTCGAGCACCCGGAAACGGGCCAGACCTTTGCCGAGCACTGGGAAGCGTTCGAGGGCGATCGCACCTTGCAGCGCATGGAGCTGTCAATCACCAATTCTCAATGACCAGACAATTTTCATTGATGCAATGATCACCCCCCCCGACGGAAGATACAGCCACCGCCGGCGCGTTTTGACCATTATTGGATCATTGATTCTTGTTGGGTCATTGATTCCTGGCCATTGATAATTCAGCCCGGCACCCGCAGACATACAGGATATGAAGCAACCTCTTATCGATCACCCCACTCCCGAGAACGCCCTGCTCCTGCTCGTCGATGTTCAGGGCAAACTCGCGCGGATCATGCACGAATCCGAGGCGATGATCCGCCAGCAGGGCATTCTGGTCGAGGCCTGCCGGATTCTCGATATTCCCGTTGTCTGGGCCGAGCAGTTGCCCGACAAGCTGGGCCCGACCGTGCCCGAGCTGGCCGAAAAGCTGGATGAGTTCACGCCCGGTGCCAAGAGCAGCTTTGGCTGCTGGGGCGACGCGCAGCTGCGCCAGGCCATCCGCGACTCCGGACGTAACCGCATTCTGCTGGCCGGCATCGAGGCCCACGTCTGCGTCTGGCAGACCGCGGCCGCCCTGCGCGTTGAAAACTACGAGGTGCACGTCATCGCCGACGCGATCTCGTCGCGCTCGGCGTTCAACCGCGACATCGCCCTGCGCCGCATGGCAACCGCCGGCGTGCACCTGAGCAACGTCGAAATGGCGCTGTTCGAGCTCATGGGCGACGCCAAGCACCCGCGCTTTCGCGACGTTGCCCGGCTGTTGAAGTAGAGGCTGATGCGTTTCTGATCGCGGTGGCCCTGAGATCGTCCCACCCAGCAGGAGCTTGTCCAGGCAAGCTACATGTTCAGCAGCCGCCCGCCGTCGACAGCGAGGATCTGGCCGGTGATGTAGGGGGCGTCGAGGGCGAGAAAGGCGACGGCACCGGCGATGTCTTCGGGGCGGCCCTGGCGCCCCAGCGGCACGCGCTCGAGGATCTCCCGGCCGGCCTCCGGCGACAGCTCATTTTCCGGCCACAGAATGGCGCCGGGCGCCACCCCATTGACGCGCACTGCCGGCGCCATCTCACGCGCCAGCGAGCGCGTCTGAGCGATCAGGCCGGCCTTGGCCTGGCTGTAGATCGGGTGGTTGCGCAGCGGCACCAGGCCGTGAATATCGACCATGTTGACGATCGCACCTTCGCGCACCGCCAGCTCTTCTGCACAGGCCCGGGCCAGGAAAAACGGCGCGCGCAGGTTGCTGGCCATCAGCTCATCCCACTGCACCCGTGAGGCCGAATCAAACGGCGTCGGATAGAAAGCCGAGGCATTGTTGACGAGGATGTCGAAACGTCCGAACGCTTCCAGGGCCGCATCGCGGATACGTTCCGGCGCCGCGTCGTCGGCCAGGTTGGCCTGCACCAGGGCGGCTGACCCACGCCGGAGTTCGAGCAACTCATCACGCAGGGCGCGGGCTTCGTCGCCTGAATCACGATAGTGGATGACCACATCGAGGCCGCGTTCATGCAGCTCACGCGCGATGGCCGCGCCGATACGGCGCGCTGCGCCGGTTACAATTGCCACACGTCCACGCTGTGCCTCTACCCTTGCCGTCATCCCGAACTCCCTGTCTGTCGTTGCCCGAGCCGCCCGCCGAGCTGGCGGCCCTGAGCGAACGATTGTGCCGCCGGATCATCGCTGAAATCGAGCGTGAAGGCCCCATGCCTTTCGATCGCTTCATGTCGATGGCATTGTACGAACCGGGGCTGGGCTACTACGTCAACGGACTGCACAAGTTCGGGCAGGCAGGCGACTTCGTCACCGCGCCGGAACAGGGCCGGTTGTTCTCTGCCGCGCTGGCACGCCAGTGCGACCAGGTTGCAAACGCAACCGGTGCAGACTGGACCCTGCTGGAACTGGGCCCGGGCTCGGGTGCTCTGGCGCGTGACCTGCTCGCTGGATTGCGCTCGCCACCGCGCGAGTATCTGATTCTGGAGCCGAGCGCGCCGCTGCGCGAGGTGCAGCGCGAAACCCTGGCCGAGCTGCCGGAACAACTGCGCGAGCGAGTGCGCTGGATCGACGCCCCGCCCGAGGAGTCGTTTGCGGGCATGATTGTCGGCAACGAAGTCATCGACGCCCTGCCCGTGAGCCGATTCGAGATCGGCCCGGACGGCCCGCTCGAGCAGTGCGTGAGCTTTGACGGCGAACGTTTCGGCTGGACCCATCGCCCACCGCAACCGCGGGTCGGCCAGGCGATCAGTGATCTCCAGCGGCAGCTCTCCCAGCCGCTGCCTGTGGGCTACGCCAGCGAAATCGCCGTCGACCTGCCCGGCTGGGTCGACACCGTCACCCGGTCGCTGGCGCACGGACTGGTGCTGTTTGTCGATTACGGCTACCCGCGCGCCGAGTATTACCACCTCGACCGCGCCGAAGGCACGCTGGTGGGCCACTATCGCCATCGCGCTCATTTCGACCCTTTCATCTGGCCCGGCCTGACCGACCTGTCGGCCTTCGTCGACTTCACCGCCGTGGCCGACGCCGGCCACGCAGCCGGGCTGGAAGTGGCCGGCTTCACCACTCAGGCGGGTTTCCTGCTCGCGCTGGGCGCCCATGAAGCCGTGGATCAGGCCGAAGACGACGCCGTCCGCCTGCAGCTTGCCGGCGAGCTCAAGCGCCTGACCCTGCCCGGCGAGATGGGCGAGAAATTCAAGGTCATCGCAATGAGCCGCAACCTCGATACCCGCCTGGAAGGATTCGAGCTGATGGGCCAGCTGCATCGACTGTGATTGCGGTTCACGGCTGTAGGCAAGCGCACCCATTGACCGGCTAGTGCATCAGCGGCAGCGGCACGTGCAGCAGGGCGCAGATCACGCGCAGCAGGTCGAGTTCGTCGTCGACAACCTGATCGTCGTCGGCGGCACAGCACAGCAGGGCGGCGACCAGGGCGTGCTTCGACTGGGGCCGCAGTTCATCGAGGCGCCCGAGCAGCTCGTCGAGGCGCTCCACCCCGGCCGCAACCGGCGGCATCGGCGGCACCTGCCCGCTCAGCTCGGACATGCCGGCAGCGAAAGCGGATTCGGCGCCGGCTGGGTCGTCGGGATGGCCGTAGTGCGCCAGTACCGCCATCAGCTCGGTTGCCTCGCGCCTGCGCGAGGCCAGCTTGCGGCGCCCGGCGGCGGCTGATCGCGCCGGGCGCAGGGCATCCCTCACCATCGCGTTGACCAGCCGGGTCAGCGCGTACTCGTGAAGGCTTACCCTGCCGTCGGCCTCGGCCAGAGCTTCGAGCAGGCGCATGAAGGCCAGCAGTTCGGCCTCGGGCCGACGGCGAAGCTGGGGAAAAGCCATCGTGACCAGCGGCAGCCGCATCGAGCGCGGCTGATCGACAAGCACCGCGCGGAGCTGACGCACCTGCGCCTCGCTGTCGCCACCCAGGCTGCGCGCGATCTGCAGCAGCTGGTGCTCGCGCACCTCGTCGTCGGAGCTCAACAGCAGGCTGCAGATCAGCTCCTGCGCCCATTCGTCAGAATGCGCGGCGCGCTCGAGCGGAGCGGGAATGGCGACCGCCACCATGGCTGCGGTCAGCGCCTGCTCCAGACCCGGCTGGCCGATCTGCTCGGCCAGCCCGCCCAGGTCGGTGACCAGGCGGGCCGGATCGATTCCCTCGGCCGCCTCGCGGGCCTGACGCTGCCGCAAGGCCTCTTCGGCTTCGGCCCGGCGCGCCTGGGCGTGGCGATCGAGCCGGCGCGCGATTTGCTTGAGCTCTTCGGGCCGGAAGGAGGGATCGATCGCCTTGATGCGCTGCTCCAGCGGCGGATGGGTGGCGAACATCTGGTAGCCCATGCCGGGTGAAAACAGCATGTGGCCGATCTCTTCGCTGTCAGTACTCAGAAAGGAGCCGGCATGCAGCGCGCCGATCTTCTTCAGGGCGTTGCCGATACCCTCGGGATTGCGGGTGAACTGCACCGCCGAGGCGTCAGCCAGGAATTCGCGCTGGCGCGAGACGGCGGCCTTGATCCAGCGGCCGAAAAACAGGCCGACGTAGCCGAGCACGACGACGGCGAGGCCGGCCATGACCGCCGGCGCAGCGTTGCGGCTATCGCGGGCATAACGCGCCGAAAAAAGCAGCTTGCGGCCGATGATGGCGATCACCAGAATACCGAACAGGAAGCCGATGAGGCGGATGTTGAGGCGCATGTCGCCGTTGAGAATATGGCTGAACTCGTGGGCGATGACGCCCTGCAGCTCGTCACGGTCGAGGTGTTCGAGCGTGCCGCGGGTAACCGCGACTGCCGCGTCGGCGGGAGAAAACCCGGCGGCGAAGGCGTTGATGCCCTGCTCGTGTTCGAGCACGTAGATCTCGGGCACCGGCACGCCGGCGGCAATGGCCATTTCCTCGACCACGTTGCGCAGCCGCTGCCTGAGCGGATCCGACGGCGAGGCATCGATGCGCGTGCCGCCCAGGGACTGGGCCACCTCGCCACCGCCGCCGCGCATCTGCAAAGTCCGCACCGTGCTCGCCCCCAGGATGATGCCGCCGGTGGCTAGCGTCGCCCAGAACAGGGCGAACGGATCGGGGCCAACGGCGAAAAAGACCAGCGCGTCGACGGCGACGATGATCGCCAGCACCGCCAGGGCGAACATCACCACCAGGTAGGTGCTCTGGCGGCGGGCTCTGTCCTGGTGCTCGAAGAAGTTCATGGCGATCGGGTTTTCGAGTGTTAACTGTTAACTGTGAAGTGTGAAGTGTGAAGAAAACACACCGCAACGACTTCGTTTGAGCCGCCCACAGAACGGACGGCACCATGCGTTCGAAAACATGCAAGAACCCATCCGGCCCCCTTCACACTTCACACTTCACACTTCACACTTCAAGAACTCATCCAAAGTCGACCTGAACCGCTTCTCGTTTCTGCGGGTCGTCGATCTCGAGGAACTCCGCCGGCTTGAAGGTGAACATGCCGGCGATGATGTTGGCCGGAAAGCTCTCGCGCAGGGTGTTGTAGTTCATGACCGAGTCGTTGAAGGCCTGACGGGCAAAGGCGACCTTGTTTTCGGTGCTGGTGAGCTCTTCGGACAGCTGCATCATGTTCTGATTGGCCTTGAGGTCGGGGTAGTTCTCCGACAGCGCAAACAGCCGGCCCAGCGCGCCCGAGAGCCCCTGCTCAGCCTCGGAGAGCTTGCGCATGGCGTCCGGGTCAGAAGGGTCGGCGGCGGCCCTGCCCAGCTGCTGATGCGCGCCGTTACGGGCCTGGATAACGGCCTCGAGCGTTTCGCGCTCGTGGCTCATGTACTTTCTGGCAACCTCGACCAGGTTGGGAATCAGGTCATGGCGCCGGTTGAGCTGGACGTCGATCTGGGCAAACGCGTTCTTGTAGCGGTTGCGCGCGGCAATCAGGCGATTGTAGATCGTGACGACAAAGAATGCCGCCGCGATCAGGATGATCAGGATTACCCACTTCATGGACCCATGCCTCCCGGGTGATGGCCTGGAGCCAGTTTACTCGCTCCGTGCGGTCTCGTCAGGTGCGCCGATATGCAGATCGAACAGCAGCCCGATGAATCGGCTTTCCACCAGCGGCCAGCGCAAGAACCGGGCATCGTCCGGAATCATGGTGCCCGACCCGCATCGTGACGGAAACGGTGACTGCAGCCAGGCGAGTTCGGCTGCCAGCGGCCGCCAGCGAGCAATCTCCACGGCACCGGGCTGTTCAAGCGTGCGCGGATCGATCAGCAACAGATCGCACGCCTGTAGCCGGCGACGGGCATCGATGACCTCGAAGCCCCAGCGCCGAGCCAGGCCCTGGAGAACACGCCGCGTCGGCGGGGTCACGCTGGCCGCCACCAGGCAGCCCTCGAGCAGGCGGGAAAGCGGTGGGTGATCACGCCCGTCTTCGGGTTGGAGGATCGGCAGACGAATGCGGAAATGGCTGCCGCCGTGGCAGGATTCGAGCAAGTCCAGACTGCCGCCCATGGCGGTGACCAGCCGCCGGCAGATGGCCAGGCCCAGACCCGAGCCGCTGTGAGAGCGGGTAATGGACGCGTCGAGCTGAGTAAACGGCTCGAACAGGCGCTCCCGATCCTCACGGCTGATGCCGGGGCCCGAGTCGGAAACCACCAGCACCAGCCAGCCGTCACTGCCGCGTGCGGCGCTGAGCTCAACGCCGCCCCGCGCGGTGAACTTGACCGCATTGTTGAGCAGATTGCCGGCGACCTGGGAGATTCGATCGGCGTCACCGCAGGCGGCAAGCGGCAGGTCAGCGGCGATTCTCAGGCGCAGATCCAGGCCTTTACGGGCGGCATTGGCGGCGTGCAGGTCGATCAACTGCTCGAGCGTCGCCGCCAGATCAAAAGGCTGGGCATTCAAGCTCAGCCGACCGGCCTCGATGCGCGAGATATCGAGCACATTGTCGATGATTCGCTGTAGCTGAAGGCCGGACTGTTGCAGGGTATCGAGGATGTCCTGCTGACCCGGCTCGGTCTCGGTTTCGTAGAGCAGCTCGACCATGCCGAGGACACCGTGCAGGGGGGTGCGAATCTCATGGCTCATGGTAGCCAGAAACTCGGACTTGGCGTGGTTTGCCTGCTCGGTGCGCTCGGCAAGGGTGCGCACCCGCTGAAGCAGCAGGGCATTGTGCAGAACCTGACCGGCCATTTCTTCGAGCAAGTGCAGACGCTCCCGGCCGGCTTCGGGCAGCTCGTCTGCCGCCGCCTCGACGAGCACTCGGGCCACCTTGCGGTCGGCCACACGCAGGGTCACGGCCATATCGTCGCTGTTTGCGCTGGCGTCCAGCCGACGCCGCCACTGCTCTCGCGTGAGCCGGTCGGCCTTCGGGTCGCTGCAGATCAGCTCGCGGGGCAGATGCTCGTCCAGATAGCCGAGCCAGGCGCGGCGACCAGAGGTCAGCCGGGCAATCTCCTGCGCGATGGTGCGGGCCAGGGGCATCGGCTCCAGACTGCGATTCAGGCGATCGATGATCTGTCGCTGTTCTTCGGCCTGCGCGCGCTTCTGACGCGCTTCTTCGATGTCGCGCCGACGCTGGCTCGTTCGTCGATACGCTCGCAGGGCCGCGACCAGTACAATCAGTGCTACAAGCACATAGCCGCCCATGGCCCAGGGCGTCAACCACGGAGGCGGGCGCACCGTCACCTCGACGCCGGCGCCTTGCGGACTCCAGGGCCCCTGGGGCGCGGCCGCCTGGACCCGGAAGCGATAGTCCCCCGGAGGCAAATTGGAATAATGCTGGCGAGTCTGTCCGACCAGCTGCAGCCAGGCGCTGTCCCAGCCTTCCAGTCGGACACGATAGCGAGTCCGTTCCGGCGCCAGGTAGCTGGTAGCCAGATAGTCGAAGTCAACATGGTTACGGTCATGTGCGAGCACAACCGCAGCCGCTTCGCCGGGATGAAAGCGGTAGCTGGTTTGGCCGTCATCAAGCGCGGTGACATGCACCCTTGGCGGCTGGTCAACGTCAGTGAGCCTTTGCGGGTCCACCAGGACAATGCCGCCCCGGCCGGCAAATGCCAGGCGACCGTCGCCGAGCAGGGCCGAGGCGCCCTTGCCGAACTCGACTGCCGCCAGGCCGTCGTGTCGCGAGAAATGGCGCAGGCTCTCTGCGGACGGGCGATAGCGCGACAGGCCGCCGGAACGCACCATCCAGAGGTCGTCATGCTGATCAAGCAGAATGTCCATGACGTATCCCGGCTGGGCGCGCTCGCGCAATGAAATGACCCGCTGTCGACGCAATCCGTCCGCCTCCGGCCGCCACTGTTGCAGGCCGTCAGTCGTTGCCAGCCAGAGGTCCCCGCGCCGCCAGAGCCCGGTGACAAATGGCTGTTCCGACTGGATTGACTGTTCCCTGAACCCGTGCTTCTCGCTCCACAGAAACAGGCTGTCGGGCCCCAGCAGCCACCATCGGCCCTGGCCGTCCTGGAACAGGTCGCGGGGCGCATCCAGCGGCAGATGCCGACGCCCCTCGCCGGCGGAATGAAACTGCTCCGACTCCTCGCTTTTCTCATCGTGCCGCCAGAGGCCGGCGTCCCGCGTCAGGATCCACAGCTCGTCGTCTGCCTTGCGCTGCACGCCACGGTAGCTACCGGCACCCGGATTCTCGCGGCGCACCACGATTTGATAGTCTTCGGGTTGCTCGGGGTCGAGACGCAGAACGGCTTCATGCGCCACCAGATAAAGGCGGTCGGGTTCATGCACAAGGTCGACGATGGCGGTCTGGTACAGCACCTGCCGGGCATCGTCAGGCAGACCGGCTGATTCCACCGGTTTTCCATCGATTCCGAGAAGCCCGAACGCCGAACGCTGGCCACCCAGCCAGAAGCCCTTTCTCGCGGGATCCCAGGCAAGGCTCATCACCTGATCGAGGCTGCGTGCCAGCGGCGACGTTGCCCCCGGGATGGGCTGAAACCTTTCAAAGGCATCAAAGCCGGGGGGAAGGTAGCTTGCGCCACTGTGGCTGCTGGCCACCCACAAGCCGCCTTCATTGTCGACCAGCAGACTGGTGAGGGTGTTCGAGGGTACGCTGTCGGTGAGCCCGGGGAGATGACGGGCGACCTTCAGCGAATCAGGGGATTCAGCTTCCATCCAGTGCAGACCTCCGACGGAACTGATGATCAGATACTCGTCGCTGGGATCAGCCGCTACGCTGGTAATGCCGTAGCCAATGTCGACCAGCTCCCGAGGCTGTGCACGGTTGGCGCTGGTGGTGGGGCCCAGGTCATACAAGCGCATGCCTTCGGTAAAGTAGATGCGGCCCCTCGCTTCGGTCAGATAGATGGTAAACACGCCTTCGCGGGGCGTATGCCGGGTTTCGAAGCGGTCGGTCTCGGTATTGAAACTGGCGATCTGGCTGGTCTGGACCAGCCACACCCGGCAGCTGGAATCGACTTCCAGGTGCAACTGAAAGCCGTCAGGGCTGAGACCGGCCTCAGGGCCTTGAGGGTAGTGGTGCAGCCGTTCGCTGGCGGGGTCGTAGACCGCCACTCCGCCGCGCATGAACGCCATCCAGACCCGGCCGCTGCAGTCTTCCGCCAGTGACCAGATATGCTCATCAGGCAGGGGCCCGCCATTACTGCGCGTATCCAGATGGGTCAGCCGCGCCAGGTCCGGCCCGATCTGGGTCAGGCCGCGATGTTCCACGCCAGCCCAGATCGAGCCATCGCTGTGAGCCATCATCGACATGATGTTGCGGCCCGGCAACGGCGCGGGGTTCTCGGGGTCGCCAGGAATCGCGCGTATCTGCCCGCCCTCCAGGCGCACCAGCCCCCCCTGGGTGCCAATCCAGATGAAGCCATGAGCGTCCTGGACAATGGCCTCGACCGAGCGATCCGGCAGGCCCTCGTTGACGCTGAGGCTGCGAAAGACCGGCCCCTGCTGCACGGCCCAGACCCAGCCGACCGACGCCGACCAGACCAGCAGCGTCAGTGCGAAGCATCTGACGACGCCACAAAATGAAGTCAAGGGGTTCGGGTGCCTGTACGCCAACATGGCGCCATACCACCAGCAACCGTATGTCCAAGTCAAGTCTGCCAGGCGAATACGGCCCCGGCGGTTCAGGGACTATCAGGTCTGCGGGGGTGATACAAGAAAAAGGCCCGATCCGGTGTCGGATCGGGCCTTTCTCGCTTACATCAGTGGAACTTGAAGCCGGCAGAGTAAACGCTGGGGAATCAGTCGTTGTCGGACTCTGAATCCTCATTGTTGCCGTTGCGTTCGGCTTCTTCCTCGGCTTCGACTTCGGCAAGCAGCTCCTTGCAGGACTGGCTCAACTCATTGCCGGCCAACTGGCGGGCACGGCAGCCGGTAATCCGGCGCTCGCGAGCGCTGGCCGCGATCTCTGCTTGCTGTTCTTTTTCCAGCGACGCCTGGCGCGCTTCGGTCTTGTTGATGGCATCGATATAGGTGCGCCATTCCTGCGCCTGCCGTCGGGTGGACTGGCTTTTTGCCGCCTGCGCGAAAGCTTCGTCAGCGCGCATGCGCTGTGCCCGCTCGCCCGGCTCGGCCTGATTGAAGCGCGCCGTGCCCAGCAGCAACCACGCCTCTGCGCGTTTGTCAGCGTCGAGCCCGCCCTTGTCAAGGGCCTGAACCAGAGCGTTTTCGGACTTTTCATAGTCCTCGCTGGCGAGCAGCGACTGCCCCAGACGGAAATAGAGATCGCCGTCTTCCGACATGCGCGCCGCCCGGCGCAGCACCGGAATGGCCTTCTTGTGCTCTCGTGCCTGCGCCCAGAGCTGGGAAAGCAGCTCCAGGTTGTCGACGTTTTCCTCGACATTGCCCGCTTCCATTTCCTTTTCCAGCAGCGTCCCGGCCCGATACGCATTCTGGAAGGTCGAGTAGTACTGCGCCAGAACGATGATGTCGCTTTCGCTTTCAATCAAGCCGTTGAGGTAGGCGGCCTCGAGCGTAGCAAAGGCTTTCTCGTCTTCTCCCTGCTCGGTGTAGATCGAAGCCAGCTGACGCCAGTAGGAAAGGCTGTCAGGCCAGATCGAAACCATTTCCTGCAGCAGATCGGCTCGTTCTGCCGGCATGTCCAGGCGCGAAAGCAGCACGTTCTTCAGATCGTAATAGCGCTTTTCCGGCTCCGGAGCCATGTCGATCGCCCGGCTGATGTGCGGCAGCGCCTCGCGCGTCTGGTCGGTGTTGTAGTAAGCGGCAGAGAGCATGAAGTACGCGCTGTGCTTTGGCGACACACCTTCACCGGCCATCCACTCCTCGAAATAGCGAATCGCTTCCTCATACTGCTCGGAAACGAAATGGAGCTGGGCCACGTTGAAGCGCAGCTGATTCTGCGTTTCCGCGTTGAGGGCGTCCAGGCGCAGCGCTTCGGAAAAATCACTCAGAGCGGCGTCGACATTCTCGAGGTTGATGTTGGTCGAGCCACGCACCTGAAGCACGGTCGCCCGATCGAAGGGCTTCATGTCCTCGAAGCGGCTCATCATCTTGTTCAGGGCTTCCAGCGCCTGATCGTATTCCTCTTCAGTGAAGAATTCATACGCATCCGACAGCGCCTGGGCAACGCGCGGGTTGAGGGTCTGCTTTTCCTGCCCCCAGACCGGGCTGGCCAGCATGATGAGCCCGATGCACAGCAGGGTGCAGCGCGCCAGTCCTTTCGATAGCAAGCTCACGCTATTCCTCCAGAGTGAAATCGAGTGCAGTACGCACGCCAAAACGCGGCTGCGCTACTTCATCCACGATCTTCGGCTGATACTTCCAACGCTCGACCGCTCGCACGGCGGCGCGATTCAGGCACGAATTGGTGCTGTCGATCACCTCGGCGTTAACCACGCGGCCTTCCGGGGTCACGTCGAACTCCACCACCACCGTCTCTCTTGCATCGGCCCGCGCCATGCAGCGCTGCGGATACTGCGGCGGAATGCGCACCAGGGGCTGAGCGTCGCGGTCGGGGTTGAAGCCGCCACTGCCGATATCAACGTCGACGTTCGAAAGATCGGGCAGCTCGCCGACCTGGCCGGAAATTTCCGGGCGGAAGCTCTGATCCGTCACCATCGGCGGCGGCGGCGGCGGCTGATCGAGCACCGGACGTTCGATGTCCTGCTGCGCCTGTTGGATCGTGTCCTTGATCTGACGCGTGATGTTGATCTGCACCGATTTGTCTTCGCTGAGCTGAACGTCCTGCTGGGTCGAAATGACCGAGGCCAGCAGCAGGAACAGCGCTACGGTGACGAGAATGGCAACCGGCGAGCCGATCGCAATGCGTAGGAAGTTATTCATGACTTCTTTGTCGAAACTGCAACAGTATCGTCAACACCAGCGGCTCGCAGCTGTTGCAGCACCTCTACCAGGTACCGGCTGTGAGCAGCGCCGTCGGACTGGATCACCGCACTGCCGCGCGGGTTCTCGCGGCGCAGCCGCTCGACGGCCGCGCGCACCCCGTCCAGGGGCACTTCCTTGTTGTTGATCCAGATTTCATTGCTTTCGTTGATCGCGACCAGTACGGAGACCAGGCGCTGGTCTTCGGCCGTCTGGGCTGACGGCTTCTCTACCTCAACGCCCGGCTCCTTGATGAAGGTTGCCGTCACGATGAAGAAGATCAGCATGATGAACACGATATCCAGCAGCGGCGTGACGTTGACGTCATCATCACCACCGGAACCGGCCCTGCGTGTACGTCTACTCATAAAATCTCACCTGATCTACTGGCTGGCGCCCTGAATGGCGATGGCGGGATCCACACCGGCCTGGCGAGCCTGATCGAGCACCAGTACCGTCGTGCTGACTTCCGACTCCGGTGCGGCATTGAGCAGCACCACGCCGCGGGGCTCTTCAGCCTTGAACGCTTCGATCACCGACTTGACCGATCGCGGGTCGATGGTGCGCGCATCGTCCACCCGCACAAAGCCGTCGGTCTGCACGCTCAGGAGCAAGGTTGGCGGCGGTCGCGTCGGCTCATCGGGCGGATTGTCCTGCGGTGATTGCAGGCTCAGGCCCGACTCATCCAGAAACGTGGTCGTGACGATGAAGAAGATCAGCAGAATGAAGACGATATCGAGCAGCGGGGTGATATCGACTTCCGCGTCGTCCATCTCCTCGCCACTCAGGCGTCGCGAGGAGCCCAGCCCCATCGCCGAATCCACATTCAGGTCTTCGGAGATGTTGGTTGTCACGGCCTCGTTGCGGCGATCGATATAGCTCATCGCGAACACACCGGTCAGCGATACCGCCAGTCCGGTCATGGTCGGGATGGTGGCTCGCGAAATACCGGCCGCCATCAAGCGCGCGTTCGATGCCCCGGTGTCGGTAATCACCTGGAACACCTCGATCATGCCGGTGACGGTACCGAGCAGGCCGAGCAGCGGGGTGATCATGATCAGCGCCTTGATCACACTCAGGTTGCGTTCGTTCTCGACCTGAACTTCGGACACCAGCCGTTCACGGTACATGTGAGCGCTCCAGCTGCTGCGATCGCTTCGATCCTGCCAGCGCTGGACCTGGCTGCGACAGTAGCGCGGCGCGGTCAGAAAGTAATAGATGAAGCGCTCGCTGATCAACAGCCACAGCACGAGGGTACTGATCAGCAGCGCTAGCACCACAGGCCCGCCGGCCTCGAGGTACTCACGGAGCACCTCGAGGGCGGTAGCGGGATTCAGCAGTTCAGAAAACACGGTTCAGAAACCTCTCTGTTGACTGCGTTACTTGCGGTCGCCGGCTTCGGCCACGTAGCTGACCGACTGTTCCTCGAGGGTCTGCGACAGGCGGCGCGATGCCCCGGCAGCAAAGGCGTGCAGCAGCAGCAGCGGAATCGCGGCAATCAGACCCAGAACCGTGGTGATCAGCGCCTGCGAGATACCGCCAGCCATGAGCTTGGGATCGCCGGTACCAAACAGGGTGATGGCCTGGAAGGTGACGATCATGCCGATGACGGTACCCAGCAGCCCCATCAGCGGGGAGGCCGCGGCCAGCACCTTGATCAGGTTGAGGCCACGCTCGAGCTTGGGAATCTCCTTGAGAACGGCGTCGTCGAGGTGCAGCTGAAGCGCTTCGAGATCTTCGCCCTTGTAGCGCTGGTAGACCTCCATGATGCGGCCCAGCGGGTTGCCGCTGGACGGCTCGGATGAACGCATCTGGGCCTTGACCCGCATGGAGGTGATCATCAGCATGCCCCAGCGCACCAGCGCCAGCAGGATACCGAAGATGGCCACGAAGATGATGATGTAGCCGATCCAGCCACCCTGATCGACGCGCTCACGCAGGGTGGGCGTTTCGATGACCAGGCCCAGCAGACTGCCCAATGAGGGGTCGACCATGCCGCGCACCACGCCGGAGCCACTGTGGTTGTAGACGCGCTTGGCAGCGGCTACGGCGCCGCCGCCGGGCTGGCGCGCCAGATAACGCAAGGCCTCGTTGTTGTTGATCAGGTAACCCTGCTCGGTAAAGGCCGCAAACGGGCCGATACGGACCACCTCTTCCTGCCTGGACTGGTTGTCGTTGCCAATCACCGAGGCGTCATAGCGCACGACCTTACCCTGCTCACCAATTTCCTGAAGCATGGTGAACCACAGCCCTTCGAGCTGCTCGATGGTGGGCAGTGAGTCGGCCTGCGCGATCTCGCTGAGCTCTTCGCCACGATTGGGGAACTGCGTGGAAATCAGCGAATCGGCCAGCTGCTCGTCCATGTCGGCAGCCGCGGCACGCGCGGCACCGAAAAGCTCGCCGAACTCGCCCTGACGCTCGTTGAGCTGCGCACGGAGCTCATCGATCTCACGGTCGAGCTCGTTGCGCAGACGCTCCAGGCGGCTGGCTTCGTTTTCGGCTTCGGCGACCTGATTCTGCGCCCGGTTGAGCTCCTGCTCGCGATTGGCCTGCATGTTGCGGAAGCGCTGTTCGCGCTCGCGGTTGGCCTCGGCCACCTGCTGACGTTCCTGCTGCATGGTACGCAGCACGTCATCAAGCGTCTGCGGCCCGGATTGCGCCATCGTCACGGCCGGGGCAAGGCCGACCAGCGCGATCAGTGCGGCCATGCCGAGCCTGGCCGTGCGATTCGTGAATCTGGAAATCATGGTGTCCCTGCCGGTTTCTACGGATTTGGCTTGTTTGTCGTCGGAATACATTGAGTCTGCCTCCCTCACTCTGCGGCCTGGGGCGCGGTGACCGGAATGAACATCAGGTCCGGCGGGGTTTGCTCGTTGGCGATGCGGATCGCGTCACGAATCGCGGGCTGATAGGACTTGTCGAGATCGACCCAGCTGTCACTATCGGCGTCATAGCGCTTGAGCATCTGCCAATCATCACTGCGCACGACCAGCAGCACCCGGCCCACCTTGAGAAACTCGACGTTCTCGTATTGTGTGCCGTCGATTTCGATGTCGTCACGGTAGGCTTCGAGGGTGCGACCGTACTCGTTCTCGATCTGGTAGGCCTCGACGATCAGGCGATATCGCTCCGCCGGCGAGCGCGACGCGCTGTTCATTATTTCCTCGAGGCGCTCGACGCGGTCATGGCGCTCGTCTCTGAGGAAAGGCAGGTCAGCGGCCACCAGTCTGGAAAGCGCCTTGACCATGTCTTCCATCAGCGGCTGTACCGCGCGCTGCAGGCTGGCGATGTTGTCGATATCGTTGGTCAACGACTCGATCTCCCGCCGCTGCGCCTCGACCTGGCGACGCTGCGATTCGTTATAGCGATCGAGCTGCTCAAGCTGCTTGAGGCTGGCGCGGTAGCGATTCATCAACTCCTGCGTGCGTTCGTCGATGTCGTCGATGCGCTCCTGAGACTGGCTGGTCGCCTGCGCCATCTGGCGGCTGGTCTCGATTACCGGCTCGACCTCCTGCGCGAAAACGCTGAGGCTTGCCAGCAGGAGGAGGCCTCCGGTGATGGCGCTGCCGAGGCCGGGGAAATATCGTTTGCTCAGTATGTTCATGCCCAGATCATCGTGTGGTTTGAGTTGACAGATTCGAAAGGCTGCCCAATAGGGGTGCCCGAAAGGGAAAACATTCTACGCAGGTCTGATCCGAGAACGCAAGGGCGACTTTCAATTTCCCTCAACCCCCGTCACTACGGGCTTTTGCGCGGATAAAGCCGATTCCTGCCGCCCCCTCTGCAAGTGCCGACAGCCCCAATTTAATCTGCACACCTAATCTCAAAAGCATATTTTTATGGCTATATCTGTCACGCGGCAGCGACCTTAATTGAACCGCGTCGATACCTGCCACGACGTCCCGGCACGCACGGCTTGTCTCCTCCTCACGCGGCAAAAGTTACAATCTCGCCAAAGCTTTTCATCAAAGGATTCGCAAAAGGCCATGCCCCCAGCCACCGATTCACTGGTCAACACGATCGATGCGACCCGCCAGGTCAATGCCCACCGCGAGGCCGCGCGCGCGGCGGTACTGCTGGTCAATCTGGGTACGCCGCAAGCGCCCACGGCCGCGGCGCTGCGCCCGTATCTCAAGGAGTTTCTCTCCGACCGCCGCGTGATCGAAGCACCGAAGCTGCTCTGGTGGCTCATCCTGCACGGCTATATCCTGCCGTTTCGCTCGCCGCGGTCGGCGCAAGCCTATGCGCGTATCTGGACGGATCAGGGCTCGCCCCTGCTGATCAACAACCGCAAGCTCGCCGACGCCCTGGCGGCCCGGTTCCAGAGCGACCTGCCGCGCGTCAAGGTGCTGCTGGGCATGACCTACGGTCAGCCCGATATCGATTCGGCGATCGATCAGCTGCGGCGTCAGAACATTCAGCGCCTGCTGGTTCTGCCGCTGTATCCCCAGTATTCGGCGACCACCACCGCGGCCGCATTTGATCAGGTCACCGACTCGCTCAAGCGTCTGCGCTGGCTGCCGGAAGTGCGCTTCATCAACAATTACCACCACGATGAGGGCTGGCTGTCGGCGCTGACCGAGTCGATTCGCCGCTTTCGGGCAGGCAATGAAAAAGCCGACAAGCTGCTGTTTTCCTTCCACGGCATTCCCAAGCGCAACCTGCTGGCCGGCGACCCCTATTACTGCCAGTGTCAGGCCAGCGCCCGCGAGATTGCCCGGCGACTGCAGCTGCCTGACGATGAGTGGGAGGTCAGCTTCCAGTCGCGGCTGGGACGTGCCGAATGGCTCAAACCCTACACCGACAAGACGCTCGAAAGGCTTGCCCAACAGGGCGTCAAGAAGCTGCAGGTGGTGTGCCCGGGCTTCTCGATCGACTGCCTTGAAACGCTGGATGAAATCGCTTTCGAAGGACGCGAGGAATTCATTGCCGCCGGGGGCGAGTCGCTGGACTACATTCCCTGCCTCAATGAGTCATCCGGACACGTCGAGGCGCTTGCCGAGCTGTGTCGCCGTCACGGTCAGGGCTGGCCGGAGTTCGCCGGCGGCCGGGACGCCGGCGAATCGGAACTGGCCGCGCGCATCGAACGCGCCGGACAGGCAGCCGAGCGGCTTGGCCTGACTCGCCAGCAAGGCTGACGTTCGACCGCGTCGGAATCGCACCCCGCGGCGGGGAAAACTGCCAGCCCTCGACGCCGTGCTTTGTGGCAGGCTGTCAGTCAGCATGATCACTTTTTGTTCGCACATCAATCGATGAGCATCGTCGCCCGGGAAGCCTCGTCGCATTCGCCCGAGGAGCTGCTGCGCCAGGTCTTCGGGTACGAGGCGTTTCGCGGCCGTCAGCGCGAGATCATCGAACACGTCAGCGTCGGCGGGCACGCGCTGGTACTGATGCCCACCGGCGGCGGCAAGTCGCTGTGTTATCAGATTCCGGCGCTGATGCAGCCCGGCACCACGATCGTGGTTTCTCCCCTGATTGCGCTGATGCGCGACCAGGTCGAGGCGCTGACCCATCACGGCGTGGCGGCCGCGGTGCTCAACTCCTCGCTCGACGCCGAGACCCGTCAACAAACCGAACAGGCGCTGGTCGACGGCCGTCTCGATCTGCTCTACATCGCGCCCGAGCGTCTTTTGCGCGCATCCACCCTGAACCTGCTCGCACGCTGCCGGATCAACCTGTTCGCCATTGACGAAGCGCATTGCGTTTCGCAGTGGGGCCACGACTTCCGCCCCGAATACCTGAAGCTGGGCATATTGGCGGAGCGCTTTCCGGAGGTTGCGCGAATTGCGCTGACGGCCACTGCCGATGAGCGCACGCGTGAGGAAATCGTCGCGCAGCTGCTTGGCCGCAGCGCGCGCGTTTTTGTCGACAGCTTCGACCGGCCCGGCATCCGCTACACGGTGGGCCTCAAGCGCAACGCCCGCCAGCAGCTGCTGACTTTCATCCAGCGCCGCCATCCCGGTCAATCCGGCATTGTCTACTGCTTTTCCCGCCGCAAGAGCGAGGAAACTGCCCGCTGGCTGGCGCAGCAGGGACTGGACGCCCTGGCCTATCACGCCGGCATGGAATCGAGTGATCGCCAGGCGGCGCAGGATCGCTTCATCAAGGAAGACGGCCTGATCATCTGCGCTACCATCGCCTTCGGCATGGGCATCGACAAGCCCGACGTGCGCTTTGTCGCCCATCTCGACCTGCCCAAAAGCATCGAGTCCTACTATCAGGAAACCGGCCGGGCCGGCCGTGACGGACTGCCGGCCGATGCCTGGATGGTCTACAGCCTGTCGGATGTGGTGCGCATCCGCCAACTCCTGGCCCAGTCCAGCGCTGGCGACGACAAGAAAAAGCTCGAACGTGAAAGACTCGAAGCCCTGCTGGCCTACTGTGAGCAGGCGGACTGTCGGCGCCCGTCTCTACTGGGCTACTTCGGCGAAGCTCATCCCGGCAACTGCAACCACTGCGACAACTGCGAGCACCCGCCGGAGACCTGGGACGCCACCGAGCCGGCGCGCATGGCGCTGTCCTGCGTTTTCCGTACCGGACAGCGTTTCGGCGCCGGCCACGTGATCGACGTGCTCAGCGGCAAAACCAGCGAACGCATCGAGCAGCTTGGCCATGATCGTCTCAGCACCTGGGGTATCGGCAGCGACATCGACCGCGCCACCTGGCATTCGGTGCTGCGCCAGCTGCTGGCCGCCGGCCATCTGGTGCCCGATCCGGAAGGTCACGGCGGGCTTCAGCTCGGCCCTGACTGCCGCGCGCTGCTGCGCGGCGAGACCAGCATCGAGATGCGACGCGATACGGTGCCCTCCAGCCGCCGCAAAAGCCGCTCGAGCAAGCCGGTCGATATCGATACCGAATCACCGCTGTGGCAGGCGCTCAGGCGCTGGCGTCTGGAAACTGCCCGCGCGGAAGAAGTGCCGCCCTACGTGATCTTTCACGACGCAACGCTGGCGGCCATCGTCGAGTCGCGCCCGCAAACGCTTGACGAGCTGGCCAGCATCAGCGGGGTCGGCGAGCACAAGCTCGCCCGCTACGGTGAAGCGGTGATCGAAACGCTGGCGACCGTCAGCTGACGGCACTCAACCCCCCGTTCTCAGCCTCCGGCGCGGGAAAACACCACCACCGGGGCAAACAGCACCATCAGAATGAACACGCTGCCGGCAATGACCAGCAGCGCCTTCAGTGGATGGCGCCGGATCGCCGAGAGCAGCGTATCGGCCCTGCCCTGTGCCTGCGCCGCCTGCCATTCCGACCGGGCGCGGACTCGGCGCTGCGCCTGATAGTCATCCATCAACTCCCGCGCCCGAGCGTAGTCGTTGGCATGCCGCAGCCAGATGCCACCGGCGGTGATGCCCAGCGGGCCCGGCGGGGTGTCGTAGCACTCGATGCCGTGCGCGGCCATGAGCTCGCGCACGTCCTCGATTTCATCCTCGGGCACATTCCGCAGGTTGAGAAGCAGTCGAGACATGGATCAACCGCGTCGATCAGGGCAAGCGCTCGTTTTCATTCCGCGCTTTCGCCCTGTTCGGACAGAATGGTCTGACCGGAACCGAAGCTCATCGGGGCCTGCGCGCCGAGCCACGCCAGTACGGCATAGGCCGCAGCGTTCTGCGCCAGCGCTTCAGGGTCGATCTTGTCGAGCGTGTCGTTGGCGGTGTGGTGGTAGTCAAAATAGTCGGTGCCGTCCTGGTGCAGATCGATCGCCGCCACCCCCAGAGGGCTGGCGGGCGAGAAGTCAGGCCCGCCGGAAGCCTGACGGCCGCCGAGCTCGATTCCCAGCGGCGCCAGCTCGGCCTGAATGGCTTCGATGACCGGCCAGGCGGCTTCCTTCACCCGGGCGCTGATGGCGTAGATTTCGCCGACCCCAAAATCGGACTCGGCAACAAGCTGGTAATCGGCGATGGCGTCCTCGCGCGCTTTTGCCCAGGCGCGACCGCCCCACAGGCCGATTTCTTCGGCGGCAAACAGGATCACGCGAATCGAGCGGTCGGGCTGCGCATCGGCGGCCATGATCAGCCGCGCGGCCTCGGTCACGATGGCCACGCCCGCGCCGTCGTCAATCGCGCCGGTGCCCACGTCCCAGGAGTCCAGGTGCGCCCCGAGGGCCACAATCTGTTCGGGGTGCTTCGCGCCGGTGATTTCGGCAAAAACGTTCTGCGAAGTATATGAATCGGCGGTCTCGGCCTCGACTTCGACGCGAAGGCGCACCGGCTCGGTGCCCGCCATCAGGCGTTCGAGCTGATCGGCATCGGGGTTGGAGACGGCAACCGCGGGCAGCATCGGCTCATCCGGGTCAACGCGCTGCATGCCGGTGTGAGCGAAGCGGTTGTCCGATGTGCCGATCGAACGGATGACCAGGGCCTTGCCGCCCTTGCTGGCGGCCACGCGACTGCCCATCGAGCGCGCAGCCACGGCGGGACCGTAGCCCGCGCCCGAGCGGGTACGCTCCATGCGATTGCGAATGAACACGATGCGATCGGCCACTTCGGCCGGATCGGCCGCTTGCAGCGCGGCGAGGTCATCGAACATCACCACCTCGGCCTCGACGCCACCGGCTGGCGTGGCCGGTGAAAAGCCCAGCGCCAGGCTGACCAGCTGCTGCGGTGCCGGTGAGACGATTTCAGTGCGCTCGAAGCCGCGGCGCCAGACGGGAAATCTCGCCGGCTCGGTCCATACTCGGTCGAAACCCATGCTTTCGAACAGGTCCACGGCCCATTCGACCGCGCGGGCGTCGGCATCGCTGCCGGCCATGCGCGGGCCAATGCGCGTCGTCAGGTCGGCCACGATCTCGAAACCGCCGTCGCCAGCCAGACCGGCCTCGCGCAGCTCGGCGGCGACGGCCAGGTCCTGCCCGGAAAAGGTTTCGGCGGCGAGCGGACCGGCCAGCAACAATGCCGCGGTCATGCAAAGCATGCGTTTCATGTCAACAACTCCTTGGGTAACAATCAATTGGCAGACGATCGGGGGCCGCGGGCCGGATCAATATCCAGAGCAAATTCGGGCGTCGCGGGCGATGGCGACGCCGCCAGTCCCGGCCACTCGACCCGGCCTCAAACCCGCTGCCGAAGGTTGGGGATTTCCGACCACAGCGGCTCGAGATGTTCAAGCGCGCGGACATAGACCCGACGCTTGAACGGAATCACGTGGCGTACCGGATACCAGAAATCGACCCAGCGATAGCGGTCGAACTCTGGCTTGTCCGCTGCTTCCAGATCAAAGGCCTCATCTCCGGCCAGAAAGCGCAGCAGGAACCAGACCTGCTTCTGCCCGACACACACGGGTCTTTGATGACGCCGCCGGTAACGTCTTGGCAAGCGATAACGGAGCCAGCCCGGCGTCTGCCCTAGCAACTCGACGTGATCGGGCAAGAGCCCGGTTTCCTCTTCCAGCTCACGGTACATTGCCTCGATGGGCGTCTCATCGGTGTTCATGCCGCCCTGCGGGAACTGCCAGCCATCCTTGCCGGCACGGCGCGCCCAGAAGACACGCCCATCTTCCCGAGCCAGCACAATACCCACATTGGGCCTGAAACCGTCCGGATCGATCATGGTGATGGTCCGCGCGGCCAGCTATCATACCGGGCCGCTAAAGTATTCAACTGTCTCGAATGGTAATCAATTCATGGCGCGCGCACCAGTCACGAAAAAGCTGATCGCCTGGGCAGCGCTGCTTACCCTGCCGCCGGCGGCCCTGCTGCTGGCTGCCAGCTGGGGCAGCAGCGGCTGGGTCTGGCCTTTCGCGGCCAACGAGGCCATGCAGCGCGTCATCGGCGAGCTGCGCATTCCCCGGGCGATCGCGGCGCTGGTCACCGGTGCCCTGCTTGCCCAGGCCGGCTGTCTGATGCAAGTATTGCTGCGCAACCCCCTGGCCGATCCCTACGTGCTCGGCCTGTCCGGCGGCGCGGCGGCATTTGCCCTGATCGGGATGAGCCTGGGCCTGAGCTTTCTACCGATACCGGTGCTGGCTTTTGCCGGTTCGCTGCTGACCATGATCATCGTATTCGTGCTCGCGCGCGGTCGCGGCGCCTGGAGCACAACGCGCGTGCTGCTGACCGGCGTGGTCGTCGCCGCCGGTTGGGGTGCAGTCATTTCGCTGATTCTGGCAACCGGGCCGGACGGCAGCCTGCGCTCGATGCTCTACTGGCTGATGGGAGATCTGAGCTACACCAGCCTGTCGGCCTGGTGGCTGCTGCCACTGGTGACTGGAATCGGCTTGCTATGGCTGCGCGCGCGTAGCCTCAACGTCCTCAGCGGCGGCGAGCTGCAGGCCGCCCTGCTGGGCGAGTCCGCGCGCGCGCGCTTCTGGGAAATTTATGTGGTCGCCTCGCTGCTGACGGCGCTGGCGGTGTCCCTGGCCGGTGCCATCGGGTTCGTCGGCCTGATCGTGCCGCATCTGATGCGCTTGCTGGTCGGTGCCGACCACCGGGTACTGCTGCCGGCCTCGGCCTTGTTCGGAGGTGGATTTCTGGTACTGGCCGACACGGCTGCACGCAGCCTGCTCGGCCCACGCCAGCTGCCCGTCGGTGTGCTTACTGCATTGATCGGCGTGCCGCTGTTTCTGCTTCTACTCTATCGTGCAGCAAGGATCAGATGACCATCTATCCGTCGAGCAACAGCCCGCTGGTCGTCGAGGATCTCGACCTGCGCATTGGCTCGGTCAGCGTCGTACGCGATCTCAACCTGGCCGTCGGAAGGGGTGAGTTCTGGGGCCTGCTCGGCCCCAACGGGGTCGGCAAGACCACGCTGCTCAAGGCGCTGGCCGGCGTATTCAAGCCCGAACGCGGCGGCATTCGCCTCGACGGACAACGCATGGACGAGCGCCACCGCCGCGATATCGCACGCCGCCTGGGCATGCTGCCGCAACACACCCACTACGCCTTCGATGCGACCTGCCTGGAAACGGCAATGGTCGGTCGCCACCCGCATATCAAGCCCTGGGCCCGCGAGACCCGCGCCGACCAGGAGCGCGCCCGCGACGCGCTGGCCGATCTGGAAATGCTCGCGCTGGCCGAACGCAGCTGCATGGACCTTTCCGGCGGTGAATCCCGTCGTCTGGCGCTGGCTACTGTACTGGTACAGAATCCGCAGGTGATGCTGCTCGATGAGCCCACCAACCACCTCGATCCGGCCAACCAGGTGACCATTCTCAACGTCCTGCATCGCCAGGTCGCCGAGCAGCGCAAGTCGGCGGTGATGGCACTGCATGAGGTCAATCTGGCTACCTGCTACTGCTCACATGTCCTACTGCTTTACGGCAACGGCGAATGGGATGCTGGCCCCGCCAGTAAATTGCTCACTGCCGAAAACCTGTCGCGCCTGTATCGCTGTCGGGTCCGCCTGGTCGACGATGGCCGTCAGCGCGTATTCGCGGTCGCCGGCGGCCTGAATGCTACAAAATGAGTGGCGGGATACACTAGCTCTTCTGGATATCGACTGATTGACCGTCACGCAGACGCTCGTTGCCTCGCACCACAACCTGATCACCGGCCTGAACCGGACCGGCGACTTCAATCCAGTCGCCTTGACCAATGCCGGTCGAGACCGTGGCGCGCCGTGCCGTGCCGTCTTCTTCGATGACGAACACCGCCGTGCCGGTGCCGCGCAGCACCAGCGCATCGCGCGGCACGGCAAGCACTTCACGCAGTCGGGCCGTTGGAATCGTCAAACGGGCGGTCTGGCCTACCGGCAGCGGCTGGGCAATGTCCAGACGCAGCTCGAAAACGTGCAGATCCTCGTTGCCGACGCTGACGACCGTCCGCAGCGGCGCGCTGAAGACCTGGCCCTCGGCATCCACCCTCAGTTCATCACCGGGCTGCACATAGCGGTAGTAGCGCAGCGGCGCGCGCGCCACCACTTCCAGATGATCGGGGTCGACCAGGCGCAGGATGCGCGTGCCGACACCTACCCGTTCGCCGGCCCGCGCCGCGCGTTCGACCACGACGCCCGCAAAGGGCGCGCGAACCCGCGTGCGCTCGATCTGGTCCTCAAGCTGGGCCAGGCGGGCGCGGGCGACAGCCAGGTCGCTGCCGGCCATATCGCGCTCCGAGCGTGTCTGGTCGATCTGGCTGATTGCTGCCAGGTTGGTTTCGGCCAGGCGCTGTACGCGATCGAGTTCGGTGTCGAGATACTCCAGCCGCGCCTCGCCGCGGTCGATCTGGGCTGCGAGCTCGGCGACGCGAAGCTTGAGCGTGGTGTCTTCGATGCGCGCGACCACGTCGCCTTTGGCCACCCGCGTGCCAACGTCGGCCACTTCCACGAGGCGGCCTTCAACCTCGGCTGACAAACCGGCATCCGAGCGCGACAGCACGGTACCGGCCACCTGCATGGTCGGCGCCATCTCGCGCTGCTGGGCCGGCACCACTTCCACGGTGGGCGCGGCGCCGAACTGCGCCCGAGCCGGATGCGTGAGCATCAGTGCGGCCAGCGCCATTGCGGCCAGCGCTGCGATCGATTTTCTCATTCGATGTCCTTTTGTCATGCCGGCACCACCTCGCCCTCGGCGGTGGCGTGCTGGTCTTCGTTGGCTCTCAGTAGCGAGGGCAGCAGCACCAGGGTAAACAGCGTGCTTACCGCCATGCCGCCGACGATCACCGCGGCCAGGCCGCGATACAGTTCCGTGCCCGCACCGGGCAATACCAGCAGCGGCAGCATGCCGAACACGCTGGTTGTCGTGCTCATCAGGATGGGTCGCAGACGCAGGCGCACGGCCGTTTCCACCGCTTCACGCCGGCTCAGCCCCTCCTCGCGTTCACCATCACGGGCGCGGTAGACCAGTAGAATGGCGTTGTTTACCACCAGGCCAAGCAGGATGACGAAGCCGATCATGGTCAGCATGTCCATCGCCTGGCCCGTAATCCAGCCGGTAATCCGCAGCGCGACAATGCCGCCGACGGTGGCCATCGGAATGGCCATGAGCACCAGAAGCGAGTCCCTGAAGGAGCGAAACAGCGCCGAGATCAGCAGGTAGAGAATCACGATTGCCAGCACAAAGCTGCCGATCAGGTTCGACAGGGTCTCATCCAGGGCCTCGGCCGTTCCGCGGTAGGTAATCACGCCGTCGGGCGGCAGGGCCTGGCGGATGGCCGGCTCGACCTCTTCTTGCAGAAAGGCCAGGGCCGTCTCCATCGGCATGCCCGACGGCGGCGTGACCTGCAGGGACAGGGTGCGCTGCCGGTCGACGCGGCGAATCTGGTTGGGCCCGGCGGTGCGTTCGAGATCGGCCAGTTCACCCAGGGTGGCGATGCGGCCTGAAGGCGTGGAAAGCGGCATGCTCATCAGCTCCTCAGGCGTGACCCACTCCTGACCGCGCAGGATCACGTCGAGGCGGCGGTCGCCGTCGAAGTAGTCCCCGAGATACGCGCCGTTGCCGAAGGCCCGCACCAGGGTGGCGACATCGCCGCGGGTCCAGCCCAGCTCGGCAATCCGCCGGTCGTCCGGCTTGAGACGCAGTTCCGGCTCGGCCAGCTCGAGGCCGGGCTGTGGCCGGATGTTCGCCTCGGGCATTTTCTGCTCAATCAGCTCGAAGGCGAGTCGTCCTGCCCCGAGCAGCTCCTCAACATCGGCTGCCTGCAGATCGATATCAATGCGGCGACTGCCGCGCCCGCCAAAAATCGGCGAGCGGTTGGCGCGCCCGAAAGTGTCGGGAAAGCCGGTGAGAATCTCGTTGTTGACTACCGCCAGCAGCTCGTCGACCTGGTCCTCGTCGACGGCGCTCATGCCCAGAAAGGCCCCGGTGCCGAAAAACCCGAGAAAGGTAGTGGCGATCGCCGGCTCTTTGTCGCCGCGGATATAGGGCAGCATGCGCTCGTTGATCGGCTTGATCAGTTCCTCTTCGGCGGTATCGGGGCCCATGCCCGACGGCGTCTGCAGGAAACCGGAAATGAAGTTGCGCTTGCCTTCGGGCAGGTAGTCGGCCGGCGGCACGAGCAGCACGCCGATCAAAATGGGGATGATGGTCAGCCCGGCGACCCAGCCCCAGCGGCGGCGGGGCGTGTCGGTCAGGGTCATGATGAAGTCACTCGCCCGGCGCCACCAGTGGCCGTGGCGATCTTCGAGCCGGGCATCGCCGAGCAGGCGGTAGCTTGCCGTGGGCAGCACGACAATCGCCACCAGCAAGGAGCAGATGATGGCCGCCGAAATCACCACCGCCAGGTCGGCGAAAAGCTGGCCGGCCTCGTCCTGCAGGAAGATCACCGGCAAGAAGATGGCCACAGTGGTGGCCGTCGATGCCAAAAGCGCGCCCCAGACCTGGCCGGTGCCGCGGTCGGCGGCCTCGAGCGGGTCGCGGCCGTGCTCGCGCTGGCGTACGATGTTCTCGAGCACCACGATGGCCGCATCGAGCACCATGCCGGTAGCAAAGGCCAGGCCGGCCAGAGAAATGACGTTGAGGGTGCGGCCCACCCCATCGAGCACGAGGAAAGCGAAACACAGACACAGCGGGATGGCGAGCGCGACCATCAGGGTGGCGCGCAGCTTGCGGAAGAACCACCACAGCACCAGCACCGCCAGGCTCATGCCGACAATCAGGTTGGTGACCACCATGCTCACCGACTGGCGGATGTAGATGGTGTCGTCGCTGGACTGCTCGATTTCCAGGCCGGCCGGCGTGAGATGGCTGTCGCGCAGTTCGTCGACGGTCGCCTGAATATCGGCCATGACATCGAGCAGGTTCACGCCCGGTTCGGCAATCACATTCATGGCGATCGACGGCCCACCGTTTTGCGTCATCACGCCCGAAGAGTCGCGCATCACCCGTTCGACGCGGGCGACGTCGCGCAAGTAAACCGGCCGACCCTCGCGCCAGTCAAGCACCAGGTCCTCGAGATCGGCAATCTCGTACTGGCCGGCAAAGCGCAGCGTGTACTGGCGTCGCCCGACTTCCTGGAAGCCGCCGGAGACATCGTTGTTCTGCCCAAGGCGCTGGCCGATCCGAGTGAGATCCACGCCGATATTGGCTGCCTGATAAGGATCAAAGGTGATACGTACCTCGAACGGCCGCCCGCCGCGCGGATTGGCCGAGGACACGCCGGGGATGCGCTCGAGCCGCTCTTTGACGATCTCTTCGACGAAGTCCTGGTACTCGATGACCGGGCGGTTGTTGCCCGGCATCGGACGGATGGCAAACCAGGCCACGGTGTCGCCGAAGCGGTCGGAGCCCACGCGCACGGTCGGCTCGGTGACGTCGGCCGGATAGCGCGGCACCTGGTTCAAGCGGTTGATGACCTCGATGAGCGCGCGGTTGAGGTCTGCGCCGACGTCGAACTCCAGGTTGATCGAACCGCGACCCTGGCTGGCGGTGGCGGTCATGCGCTGCAGCCCCGGCACGTCGCGCAGCTGGTTTTCCTGCGGCTCGATGATCTCGGATTCGACCTCCGAAGGCGCAGCCGCGCGCCAGCCGGTAAAGATCGAGATCGTCGGGCGCTCGATATTGGGCGTCATCTGCACCGGCAGGCGAGACAGGCTCAAAAGCCCGAAGATCACCAGCAGAATGCAGCCGACGGCCACGGCCACCGGATTACTCAGGCCAAGTCGAGTCAAAGGCAAGTGGGTTTCTCCGCTATGTTTATTGTTCGGCTCGCGGGAGCCATCCCGCAGGGTCGATGATCAGGTGGACAACAGCAAGTCCGATTGGTGCCGTCAGATTTCTCAAAATCAGCTTCCTTGCTTCAGCTTTGTGATCTCCCTCACGCGTTCGGCATGAACTGCCCGGGCGATTGCCGGCCCCTCGAGGCCGCGTTCGACGAACGGTCGGGCATTCACGGCGGCGGCCGCGGCGTGAGCCCGGCGCAGAAAATCGGCCTGCGGATAGGGTTCGTTCTCACGACCCAGCCGCCCCCGCCGGTCAGCCTCGCAGGCCAGCAGGAAAGGCGCCAGGCGTTCGGGCCGCCGAAAGGCATCGAGCCGCTCGAACAGCCGCAGCACCGTTGCGGGCCTGAGCTCGAGCGCGCGGTGGGCGTGGAGATGATACTCGCCGACCAGCAAGGCCATGTCGCGACATTCAACGCTGACGCGCAGGCGCTCGCAAACCGCGCGGATGGGCGCCAACCCGGTTTTTTCGTGGCCGATATGCCGGGGCAGCTCGACTGCCGGCGTCAACCCCTTGCCCAGATCGTGCATCAGCGCAGCAAAGCGCGCTGTCAGATCACCACCCAGCCTGGCGGCCTGGTCAATCACCATCAGAGTGTGCACGCCGGCATCGATCTCGGGGTGATGCTCGGCCACCTGTGGGACCCCGAACAGCCGCTCGAGCTCGGGCAGAATCACCGCCAGCGCGCCGGTGTCGTGCAGCAGCTCGAAGCACTTCGAGGGCTGCGCTTCCATGAGCGCCGCAGACAGTTCCTGCCAGACGCGTTCGGGGACCAGGTGATCGACCTCACCGTCGGCCACCATGCGGCGGCAGAGCGCAAGCGTTTCTGCGGCGACGCCGAAGTCGGGAAAGCGCGCCTGGAAGCGCGCCAGCCTGAGAATGCGGACCGGGTCTTCGCGAAAGGCCGGAGAGACGTGACGCAGCACGCGATCTTTCAGGTCGCGGCGACCGCCAAAGGGATCGATGACCCGGCCTGTGACGTCTTCGGCCATGGCGTTGATGGTCAGATCGCGCCGTTCTAGATCGGCCTCCAGAGTCACCTCCGGCCCGGTGCGAAAGACGAAGCCGTGGTAGCCGCGGCCGGCCTTGCGCTCGGTGCGTGCCAGCGCGTATTCCTCGCCCGTATCCGGATGCAGAAAAACAGGAAAGTCTCGGCCCACCGGACGAAAGCCGCGCGCGTGCATGCACTCCGGCGTGGCCCCGACCACGACGTAATCAGCGTCAGAAGCCGACCGGCCGAGCAGACGGTCGCGCACGATACCGCCCACGCGATAGATCTTCAGCCCGGCCGTCAGGTTTGCGCCGGAATCAACCCCGCTCACGCCGGGCCTGACGGCGGAAATGTCCATAACGCGACTGCTTGTCGACCGGCCTGAGCATTTGGGTCGCACGCTCGGCCAGACCCCAGGGACGAATTCCGAGCTTCTTGAACCCGTTGCTCTCGCAGACGCTGTCGAGCTTGAGCGACTTGTAGTTGTCGCTGGAGAAGGGCTTGCCCGGAACGAAGTCGAAAATCAGGCCCTGCAGACGGGCAAGCGAATCGGGCAGGCCGACCACCAGACGCCTGAGCTCGAGCTGATCACGCTGCCAGCGCACGATATCGATCAGGGACCATTCCTCGGAGCCGCACAACTCGTAGACCCGGCCTGCATTGTCTTCGTCGAGCAGCACCCGCAGGAAGGCTTCGACCACATCATCGACGAAAACCGGGGCGAACTTCGCATTCGGGCGGGCCATCGGCAGTACGGGGCTGAGCTTCAGCAGGCCGGTAAAGCGATTGAGAAAGCTGTCGCCGGGACCGAAGATGGTCGAGGCGCGCAGAATGGTGCCAACCAGACGTCCATCACGTTGGGCCGCGCGCACGCGGGCCTCACCCTCGCCGCGGGTCCTGAGATAGTGGCTCTCGCCCCGCCCGGCATTGAGGCCGCTCATTTGAACCAGATGCGGTACGCCGGCGGCAACGCAGGCGTCAATGATGGTTTCGACCAGCTCGACATGCACGCGCCGGAAGCCGGCACCGCCGCGACCGCGCTCGTTGAGAATGCCGATCAGATTGATCGCCACATCATGGCCGCGCAGTTCTTCGGTCAGCGCCTCCGGATCGAAGGGATCGAACTGCCGGATCGTGGCCTGGGGTACCACCCACAGATGCTTGCAGCCCGGCGCGTAGCGCGTGGCCACCGTGACCTGATGCCCTTCGCGCGCCAGCCGGCGGGTCAGGTGCGAACCAACAAAACCAGAGCCGCCCAGAATCAGAACCTTCATGCTTACTCCAGCAGTGAACTGACGCCCATTCTACCGACCACCCGTCACGGCGGGCATGCAAAACCCGCGGCCGGCCCGGCGCCGGGAATCAGCTGGCCGGAAAGAAGCTCCGGCTGACGGGCCAGCTGCCACTCGTAAATCGTGGCAAAAGCCAGAACGCGTGGCACGTAATCCCGGGTTTCATAGTAGGGCAGCGTCTCGATCCAGACGTCCGGCGCGCTGTCCGGACGCTTGTCGAGCCAGCGATCGACCGCATTGGCACCGGCGTTGTAGGCCGCGGCCACCCGGATCCAGTGGCCGTCGAATTCCTGATAGAGCTCGCCCAGATGGGCAATGCCCAAGGGCACGTTGACCTCGGGGTCGGTCAGCGAATCGGCACCGTTGTAGCGCAGGCCGTTGCGGCGCGCCACCGCCCGGGCTGTTCCCGGCATGAGCTGCAGCAGGCCAAGCGCACCGGCGTGCGAACGGGCGTCGGGCTGCATCGCCGACTCGGCCCGCATCAGGCCGTAGGCCAGCGCCGGGTCGACGCCATAGCGCTTGGCTTCGGTCAATACGGTGCCCTTGACCGCCATCGGAAATCGCCAGGGATAAGCCTGACGCCGGCCGGCCTGATTGAGCGCGGTAATCGCCAGATGATGCCAACCGCGGCCGGCGGCAATCAGCGCTGCCTGCTCGATTTCGCGATCGATCAAGCGCCGCGAGAGCCGGCGCCAGCTCGTGCGGGCATGCCAGGACAGGCCGACCTCGAACAGCTCGAGCACCCGCTCGAACTCGGCGTCGCCGAGCAAGCGTCGCTGAATGGCATCGTCGGCGCGCAGCCGCTCTTCGCACAGGCTCAGCGGCTGCTCCAGATGGGCAGCGGCCAGAAAGCCGTAGTAATGCGCTTCGGTACTCAGCGAGGTGAAGGCAATCATGGCCTCGGGGCGCTCGAGCTCGGCCAGGGCGCGACCGCGCCAGAAACGCCATCTTGCCTCGGCCTGGTCGCGCAGCGACATCGCCTCGATGCTCGCCAGCACCTCCGACCAGTCGTCCTGTGCCATGGCCACGCGGGCGCGCCAGGCCAGGATCTGCTGATCACGCGCCGCTGAAGGCAGCGCGTCAATGGCGGCAAGCGCGGAAGAATCGAGGTCAACCGCACGAAACAGCGCAATCTCGCGGTCAATGGCCGCGCGGTCGGCGTCGCTCCAGGCAAACCCGGAAGACAGCGGGTGCCAGAGCCCGCTCGCGCTTTCCCAACTGCTGCGGGCCAGTTTTTCCAGTCCACGACGGATCAGCAGGCGTGCCATTTCCGAGTCGCGCCATTTTCGCGCCGCGCGCAGCGTCGCCGGGATGCGCTGTGTCATCTCCAGCCAGCGATCGGCCCAGGGCGTCTCATCACGCGGCAGAAAGCGCTTGAGATAACGCGCCAGCCCGATCTCGCCGGCATCCACGGCCAGTCGAAAACGCTGCCAGGCGGTTTCGGCGTCCAGATGGCCTTCGCTCCGCCACCAGGCGAAGGCTTCGTCGCAGGCATCCGGCCGGGAGCGCCCCGACAGCCAGAGATCGCGAACCCATGCTGCCAGTCCCTGTGTATCGCCCTCACGAAGGCGGGCGCGCGCCACATGGCAGCGTACCGTCACATCCTTGCTGTCGGCACCATGCGCGAGCAGGTGCTCGAAGTCGTCGTTTTCACCCAGGCTGCGCAGCCAGGCGTTTTCGAGCTGCGAATGAAACGACCAGTCACGATAGCGCGCCAGAAACTGCGTCATCACCGGATAAGGCACCGAGTCGATGCGCTGCCGGAACAGCTCGAACTGCAGATAGGGCGTAAGCGAATAGTCGGGCAAGGCCTTGATGGCGGCGACCATACCGGCCTGGTCGCCGCGCCGGGCCGCCTGCCAGCCTTCCCTGAAGACCTCGCGCTCGCTCGCGCGTTCCGAGCCGGCGACATTGGCAACGGGCGCCAACGCCAGCAAGGCCAGAAATATCAGCAGTTTGGCTTTCATGTGCTGGAAGCTCTCATCATGGCCATCATCCTGCAGTCATACAGGGGTTCTGACAAGTCTCGGCGGCACCACCGGCTCGTGGCTGGAGTCGTTATCAGGCGACGGCCCGGCCGACGCCCTGCCTTGCTCCATCCGGCCCTCAGGCCGGATGTTCGGAGCGGTGATGCGTCAGGCCGTCGCCGGCAGCATCCGGCAGGTCGACATCGTCGCCGAGCTCCAGGGTCATCGACACCGGCTGATGATCGGAAAAAGTGACCGGCAGCGCGCGCAGCTCGCTGACGCGCATTTCGGGGGAGACCAGTATATGGTCGATCGCCCGCTGCGGCTGCCAGGAAGGAAAGGTCAGCACCGGATGCATGGGGCGCTCCAGGCCGGCTTTATCGCAGAAGCCGCGCACCTCGCGCGAGCCCGGGCCGCTGTTGAAGTCGCCCATGACGACCACGTGCGGGTAATGACGAACCAGCGAAGCGACATAGTCGAGCTGCTGGGTACGTGCCCGACGCCCCAGCGCCAGATGCAGCACCACCAACCAGAGCGCACGGTCGCCTTCGCCGAACCGGGTGACCAATGCGCCGCGGCCGGGAATTGCACCGGGCAGGCGGTGCTCCTCGACGTGATTGGGTTCCATGCGGCTGAGCAGGCCGTTGCCGGCGTGGGCCACGATGCCCACCTTGCGATTGCCCTGGTGCTGCCACCAGGGAAAACGGGCATGGGTGGCCAGATATTTCGCCTGATTCAGAAAGCCCGAGCGCAGGCTGCCGCAGTCAACCTCCTGCAAGGCGACGATGTCGTAATCGCGCGCCAGCTCGGCAATGGCGTCGAGGTTCGCCACGCGCTGATTGTTGGGCAGCACCTGCCGCCAGCTGCGCGTAAGGTATTCCCGATAGCGGCCGGTCGAGGTGCCGGCCTGAATGTTGTAGCTCAGCAGCCTCAACTGCCGGCCGGACACCGCCACGACGATCAGCCGGTGGTGTCTTCAGCCGACTCGGCAATCGCCGTTGTTTCTTCTTCGGCGGGGTCACCGTTCGCCGCGCCCAGATTCAGCGCCCGGGCTTCCTTGGCAACCAGAAAGTCCACGATTTCGAGCAGCTCATCATAGCTCTTGAGGCCGGTGGGGCTCACTTTCCACTTGCCCTGAACGATCACCGAGGGCGTTCCACGAATACCGTAATTGCGCACGTCATTGCGATTCTGGCGAATCTTGGCATCAACGGCGAAGGACTGCGAGGTATTGACGAAGCTGTCGGCGTCCACGCCGTGCTCGGCGTAGAACCGGGCGATGTCATCAAAGCTGCGGAACTGGCGCCGCTGATCATGCACCGCCTTGAACATGGCCTCATGTGTTTCAGCGGCAATCCCCATGACCTCCGCCGTGTAATAGGCCTTGGCGTACAAGTCCCAGCCGGGCTGCAATGCAACCGGCAGATGCTCGACCTCTACATAGTCGGGCTGGCGCTCCTCCCAGCTTTCCAGGTACGGCATGAAACGGCGGCAGGCCGGGCAGGGATAGCCAAAACCATCGACCACCACCACGCGGTCATCGGGTGTAGCGACCGGATTGCCGATCCGCTGGTAGTGCTGTCCTTCCTCAAAGGTTTGCGCCAGCAGCGAGCCGGCCAGCAGTACGCTGGCGGCGGCGGCCAGGTTCAGAAACTTGCGCATTGCACTCTCCATGGTTGTCGTGCCTTGTATGGCTCAGTCAGACCCGCCCGATGCGGGCGAGTTCCGGAAACTCTGTCGCCGCAGTTTACCAGCGTGCCGTGTGCAGCCCTTCGATGTAGGAACTGACGGCCTCGATTTCCTCATCGCTCATGTTTTCGGCCACGGCAACCATGATCTTGCTGTAAGAATCATCATCGCCGCTGGTCACGCCGTTGCGATAGTCCTGCAGACGACTCTGGGTGTAGTCGGCGTGCTGGCCGCCCAGGCGCGGGTAATAGGCGCCCTTGATGCCGCTGCCCGAGGGGCCATGGCAGGCTGCGCAGGCCGGCACACCCGAGTCGGCGTTACCGGCCTGATAAATGGCTTCGCCCTTTTCGACCAGCACTTCGTCGGCCACGCCAGCCTTGAGCGTTTGCTGCTCGTAGTAGGCTGCCAGATCGGCCAGATCCTGATCGCTCATATCCGCCACGATGGGATACATCTCCGGTACGTTGCGCTCCTGTTCGCGAATAAGGCGCGACTGCCGGGCCGCGTAGCCGGCGTGCTGCTCGGCCAGCTTCGGCCAGATGCTGACCTGGGAATTACCGTCCATGCCGTGACAGGACGCACATACAGCCGCCTTTTCCTTGCCGGCTTCGGGATCGCCCACCACCTGCGCGTGCGCCAGAAGGGGTGCCGATGCCAGCAGCATCACCAGAAATCGAGCCATTTGGATCCTTCTCCTGATTGGAAACCTGAACCTGATATTATCGCCTCTAAGCATCTGCCGTGCCAGCATCAATCCTCATGCAAGCCGTCAAACCGCTGCTTCGGCGGGCCGAATACCTGATCAGCGTTCATCAACGCGCGCAGCTGCCCCCCGACGCGGGCAGAGAAGTGGCGATCGCCGGTCGTTCCAACGCCGGCAAATCCAGCCTGATCAATCGACTCTGCGACCGCAAATCACTGGCGCGCACCAGCCGCACTCCCGGGCGCACCCGGCAGCTGGTGTTTTTCCGCCTTGATGAACAGCGACACCTGGTCGATCTGCCGGGGTATGGGTTCGCGCGCGTGGGCGGCGACCTCAAGCGTCACTGGGCAGGCCTGATTCAGGGCTACCTGGAACGCCGCCAGGCGCTGAGCGGACTGGTCATCGTCATGGACATCCGCCACCCGCTCAAGCCCGGCGATATCGACCTGGCCAACTGGGCGGCCCATCGCGGCCTGCCTCTGCACCTGGTATTGACCAAGGCCGACAAGCTGGGGCGCGGCAAGCAGAAAGAAGCGCTGATGCGGGTGCGCAACGCGGTCGACGAGACAGTAGGTGTCCAGGCATTTTCCGCCACCAGCGGCCAGGGCCTGGAAACGCTGGAAGCCGTGATGGCCAAGTGGCTGCTGCCTCAGCTGTCGCCCGCAGCCCGCGACACTCCGGGCCAGTAGTCCAGCCGGGTCAGCTCCCGATCGAGCAGGCTCGGCTCGCCCAGCCTGAGTGCGATCAGGTCCTTGAGATTTGCGAAGCTGTCGATATCAACGCGCTCGAAGCGACAGGCCACCTTGCGCTCGTCCACTCGCAGCACGCGCACCCTGAAGTACATCTGCATGATCGAAGCAGACTTCAGACCGGAGACTCGCAGCGACAGCCCGCCGTGCGATATCGCGGCAAAACCGGCCGGTGCGGCCAGTTCGATCAGCGCCCCGTTGATCGACAGGTCGAGCAACCTGGCGGGCTGCCCCCGATGTTCCTCATCGAGCATCAGCTCACAGTCGGCCGTGAGAGAAAACCGTTGGAAGCGGCGTCGATCCTGCTCGCACATGGTGGACTCGATTTACCCGACGTGGCCGGGCAGATAGCTTGAAGCCTGTTTGCAATCTACAATGCCTGCATGGGCACTATCCGCACAACAGAGACAGCCGGCGGGGCTATTCCGACAGGCGGTCGGCAAATACTGCCGGCACTCGGCCTGGCACCCATGGCGGGCGTAACCGACAAGCCGTTTCGGCTGTTGTGCCGCCAGCTCGGCGCCGATCTGGCCACGTCGGAGATGACCAGCTCCGATCCCTCGCTGTGGCATACCCGCAAATCGCGCGAGCGCATGGACCACGCCGGCGAACCCGGACCGGTGAGCGTACAGATTGCCGGCACCGTGCCCGAGCGCATGGCCGAGGCGGCGCGCTACAACGTCGACCACGGTGCCGAGATCATCGACATCAACATGGGCTGTCCGGCCAAGAAGGTCTGCAAGGCCTGGGCCGGGTCGGCCCTGATGCGCGACGAGAGGCTGGTCGCGCGCATTCTCGAAGCGGTAGTGGCCGCCGTCGAGGTGCCGGTCACGCTCAAGATCCGCACCGGCTGGGACGCAGACCAGCGCAACGGCCCCGCCATCGCGCGCATCGCCGAAGAATCCGGCGTTGCTGCCCTGGCCGTCCACGGCCGCACCCGCGATCAGAAATACACCGGCCGGGCCGAGTACGACACGATTGCACAGATCGTCTCGCAGCGGCGCATTCCGGTGTGGGCCAACGGCGACATCGACTCGCCGGAGCAGGCGCGTCGAGTGCTCGATTACACTGGCGCCGCCGGCCTGCTGATCGGTCGCGCGGCCCAGGGCCGACCCTGGATCTTCGGCGAGATCGCGCATTACCTGGCCACCGGCGAGCGCCTGCCCGAGCGACCGGTCAACGACGTGCGCGACATCCTGCTCGGACACCTCGAAGCCCTTTACGCTTTCTACGGCGAGAGCCGGGGCGTGCGCATCGCGCGCAAGCACCTGGGCTGGTACGCGAAAGATCGCCCTGAAAACGCCGGCTTTCGCCGAATCGTCAACCGCGCCGAATGCGCCCGGGATCAGCTCGAGCTGACGCGCAGCTACTTCGACGCGCTCGCCGAGGGCGTCGAGCCCGGGCTGTCGACGGCAGCCTGAAGCCCCACGGCAGCAGCCAGCGCAACCTCGCAGCCGCTGTCGACCTTGAAAGAAAGCAGCTCGTCGGCGCGCGTGCGGCCGCGGTTGACTGCGGCAATGGACAGACCGCGGGCGGCGGCCGCGCGCACCAGGCGAAAGGCCGAGCCGACCACCAGCGAACTGCCGGCGACAAGCACCGCCGAGGCCCGCGCCACGGCCGCGTCCACCGCCCGGCGCGTGGCCGGCGGCACGGTTTCGCCAAAAAACACCACCTGCGGCTTGAGCCGGCCGCCGCAGATGGCGCATTCAGCCACCGTAAAACCCGGCCACTCGGCCTCGTCAAGCCGCGCGTCGCCGTCAGCGTTGATGCCCTGCACCTCGGCCCTCCAGCCCTGATTGAGATCAGCCAGGCGCCGCTGCAGCTCCGCGCGGTCGCTGACCGCGCCGCAGTCAAGGCAGCACACGCGATCAAGCCGGCCGTGCAGCTCAACCAGGCGCTGCTGCCCCGCGCGCCGGTGGAGACCGTCGACGTTCTGCGTCACCACCCTTTCCAGCCGGCCAGCGCGCTCGAGCTCGACCAGCGCCCGGTGGGCAGCGTTGACTTGCGCGGCGGCCATGATCGGCCAGCCAAAAAAGCTGCGCGCCCAGTAGCGTCGCCGCGTGGACTCACAGCGCACGAAATCCTGATAAAGAATCGGCTGGCGCTGCAGCCAACGCCCGCTGCCGTCGCGGTAGGCGGGAATCCCCGAATGCGTGGAAATGCCGGCGCCGGTCAGCACCAGCAGGCGGTCGTTCGAACCGATGAACTCGGCCAGGCGCGCCACGTCTCCGGCCGGCACGTTAATCAGCTCGGCGGGGCGCATTTCAGGAATGCGAACTGAGGGTGACATGCTTGCGAGATTAGCATTTGCGCTGCAACGCTGCGCGAAGGGGTGGGGATTTCCTGCGTGATCGAGTGTTGACGTCACCGGTCACGGTGCGAGTTTCGACAATTCAAAATCAAAGTCAAAGGCGGTTTCGCCCGGGCCCGCTTCGCGGGGTCTTGCGGCGACTCACTTTTGTCAATTACGACAAAAGTAAGCAAAAACGCTCTCTAACTTCAAAGTCCCACGCTCGGTTACCTCGGGAGATGGGCGACTGTGGGGGCTGGCCCCTTCGGTGAGCGGGCTTCGCGAGTGCCCGGCTGGTCGCGTGGTGCCCGGGATGATTTCCGAAAATGGCCATGGGAGGGATCATGGGCTTGCGCTTGGGATGGGTTACACCTGGCGCTTTGCGCGCGCTGGCTGTGGGGAGCGGAGGCGATAGAGATGGAAGTCAGCCAAAGATCGCCGAGTGGCCAATCTCGCAGCCCGGAAGCCAGAAGCCATCCCAGCGCCATCCGAAGCCAACCGATCGAAGCCGGGCCGCCTTGGTGCCGGCTTCGCCCCATTGCAGCAATGGCCACCAGATCCTCCGACGGAGTGCTCGCGAAGGCACCGTCGCGAAGGGGCCAGCCCGCACAGCAAGCAAGTTCTGAGAAAAAGAGCGTGGGACTTTGACTTTCAAGCGCGCTTTTTCGTGCCTTTTTTCGCGCTGGAAAAAAGGTACCCGCCCAAAGAGCTTGCGAAGCAAGCCGGGCGGAATGCCTTTGACTTGTCGAGACCCGCGCAGCGGGCCTGCGGCGCCAGCGCCCAATCCACGGCTCACCCGTGAAATACCGCCCGGCATCGCCGGCAAACCACCAGAACAAACCCGTCAGCCCTATAATGGAGACACCCCAAAACCACCTTGATGGAACATGATTTTCCCAGCAACCCGCATGCGCCGCACGCGTGCCAGCGGCTTTGCCCGTGAACTCGCGCGCGAGACCCGGCTTTCGCCGGCCAACCTGATTCAGCCGGCTTTCGTGCTGGAAGACGCCAACGGCCGCGAGGCGGTCGATTCGATGCCGGGCATCGAGCGCGTCGGCCGCAATGGCCTGTTCGAGCTGGCCGAGCGCTGCCTGGCGGCCGGCATTCCGGCGATGGCGCTGTTTCCCGTCGTCGCGGCCGAAGACAAGAGCGAGGACGCCGCCGCGGCCTGGCGCGAGGACGGCCTCATCCCGGAAACCGTGCGCGCGCTCAAGGCGCGCTTTCCGGAGCTGGGCGTGATCACCGACCTGGCACTCGACCCCTATACCAGCCACGGTCTGGACGGCATCGCCGACGAAGACGGCTACGTACTCAACGATCGCACGGTCGACGTGCTGGTGCGCCAGGCCCTGGCCCATGCCGCCGCCGGTGCCGATGTCGTCGCCCCTTCGGACATGATGGACGGGCGCGTCGGCGCCATCCGCGAGCAACTCGAATCAGACGGCCACGTCAACACGCTGATTCTCAGCTACGCCGCCAAGTACGCGTCGAGCTACTACGGTCCGTTCCGCGACGCGGTCGGCTCGGCGGCCAGCCTGGGCAAGGCCGGCAAGGAAGGCTTTCAGATGGATCCGGCCAACAGCGACGAGGCGCTGCGCGAAGTGGAGCTCGACCTCGACGAGGGCGCCGACTGGGTGATGGTCAAGCCCGCCCTGCCCTACCTCGATGTCATCCGCAGGGTGCACGAGACCTTCGGTGTACCGACGTTTGCCTACCATGTCTCCGGCGAGTACGCCATGCTCAAGGCCGCCGTCGCCAACGGCTGGCTTGACAACGACAAGGTGCTGCTCGAGACCCTGATTGCCATGCGCCGCGCCGGCGCCAGCGGGATCCTCACCTACGCCGCACTGGAAGCCGCCGGGTTGATGATCGACTGATGAAAAGGCAAAGCCACAGGCTCGCGGTGTTCGGCCGGCCGGTGGCGCACAGCCTGTCGCCGCGCATTCATCGCCTGTTCGGCGACGCGCTCGGCATCGGGGTCGACTACACCGCCATCGAGGCGGGCATCGACGAGCTGCCCGATCGGCTGGCGGCGTTTCGAATTGAAGGCGGCACGGGTGCCAACCTGACCGTCCCGCTCAAGCAGGCCGGGCTGAAGCTGTGCACGGATATCGACCGCCCGGCTCGCCAGGCGCAGGCGGTCAACACCCTGCGCCTGGCCGAAGACGGCTGGCGGGGCTACAACACCGACGGCGCTGGGCTGCTGCTGGATCTAGACCGCCTGGGCATCGACCCGGCCGGGCGGCGCATTCTGATCGTTGGCGCCGGCGGCGCGGTGGCCGGCATTCTTGGCCCGCTGCTCGAGCATCAACCGACGGAAGTTGCCATTATCAACCGCACGCCCGAACGCGCCGCAGCGCTGGCGGGCAAGTTCGCTCACCTGGGCCCGATCACCGGCGGCGGGTTCGAGTCCGGCCCGGGGGGTCGGTTTGATCTGCTGATTCAGTCGACCAGCGCCGGTCACGACAGCGAGCTACCGCCGCTCGATCGAGGCTGGCTGACCAAAGACGCCACCACATACGATCTCAACTACGGCCCGGCGCACGAAGCCTTTGCGCGCTGGTGTCGCGACCGCAATCTGCGCGTCCACAGCGGATTCGGCATGCTGGTCGGCCAAGCGGCCCTGGCCTTCGAGATCTGGACGGGACAACGACCACCCCTTGCGCCGGTGCTCGAAGCGTTAGTGTAGCCCGCTGAGAAACACCGCTTCAGCGGCCCGGGCAATCGATGCTCTCGATCCGACGCTCCTCGCCTTCGATAACCAGGGCCGACAGCGCCCCGCCCCAGACGCAACCGCTGTCAAGGCAGACGACGCTGCCGTTGTCGTAAAGCCCGAGCCGCGACCAGTGGCCGAAAATCAGCGTCCAGCCCTGCCAGCCGGCATGCAGATGCTCATACCAGGGCGCAAAGCCGGCCGGTGCGCTGTCGGGATCACCCTTGTTGGCCAGGTGCAGGTGGCCGTCGGCGCTGCAAAAGCGCATGCGCGTCAGCGCGTTGGTGATGGTGCGCAAACGCTCGCCGTCCGGCAGACCGGCATGCCAGCGCGCGGGCTCATCACCGTACATATGGTTGAAAAACTGCTCAGGCGACTCGGACAGCGCTTGCTCAACCTCGGCGGCGCGGGCGCGGGCCTGTTGCGGCCCCCAACGAGGGTCGACGCCGGCGTGCACTAGCGCCAGCCCGGCCGGCTCATCAAACCACATCAGCGGGCAACGCCTGAGCCACGCGAGCAGCTCTTCTCTGCGGGCATCATTCAGGATGGCATCGAACTCGGGATTGGGCTTGCCCAACAGCCCACGCGCGTAAGCGAGCAGGTGCAGGTCGTGATTCCCCAGCACCGGGGTCAAGACCTCGCGCAGAGAGTGAACCAGGCGCAGGGTGGCCAGCGACTCGCCACCGCGGTTGACCAGATCGCCGGCCAGATACAGGCGATCGGCTGCCGGATCGAAACGCAGCCGCTCGAGCAGGCGCTCGAAGGGCTCGCGGCAGCCCTGCAGATCGCCAACGAAGATCTGCCGCGCTGTCATTCACGCCCTCGCCACGGTGCCACGCTGACCACGACGTCGAAGACCTCGGTCGACTCGCTCAGCAAGCGCTTGCGCACCGCCGCGGCAATGCGGTCGGCCGCATCGAGCGAGAGCCCGCCGTCGAGCAGGATGGAGACATCCATGACGATCTGGCCGCCCATCCGCCGGGTGCGCAGTTCACGAAAGCCGTGGACTTCGTCGACCGCCATGATGATGCTGCCGAGCTTCTTCTGCTCACCGCGCGAGACCCCGGTATCAACCAGCTCGACCAGCGCGTCGAAGGCAAAACGCCCGCCCATCCAGGCGACCGTGCCGGCGACGACAATCGCGGCGGCAGTATCCAGCCACAGATAACCGGCGCGCGTGCCGAGCAGGCCGGCAATGACGATGACCGACGAGAACGCATCGGAGCGGTGATGCCAGGCGTTGGCCATGATCAGGCTCGAGCGCGAGCGCTTCGCCACCGCCCGCGTGTACCAGAACAGCGCTTCCTTGATGCCCACCGAGCCGAGCGCCACCCACAGCGCCAGCCAGCCGGGCTGCAGCAGGCGCTCGGGCTCGAGCAGGCGCATCACCGCATCAGCGATGAAGCCGATGGCCACGGCCAGCAGCAGCACTCCGACAATGGCTGCCGCCACCGTCTCGATGCGGCCGTGACCGTAGGGATGATTGTGATCGGGCTCAATGGCGCCCCAGCGAGATGCCACCAGCACGACTGCATCACTGACCAGGTCAGAGAGCGAATGGATGCCGTCGACGATCAGCGCCTGCGACTGACCCGCCACGCCGGCAACGATCTTGCCCACCGCCAGCACAAGGTTCCACAGCGCGCCGACAATGGTGACGCGACGCTTGTCGGGCCAGTGCTCATCGACCTCGGCGCTGGAGCCAGATGCTGCTGCCATGTCTCGCAAAAGTTTCGGCGGGCCAGCCATTGTAGCTGCCGCGGAGATCAGCTGGGCGTAGCGGCCCGCTTGAAGGTCGCAAACACCAGGTTGTACGGATTGGACTGGTCGGCCGGCCGCGATCGCATCTTTGCCAACTGCCAATCCACTTCCGGCCATTCGGGAAACACCGTATCGCCGGTGATCACCGCATCGATCAGGGTCAGCTCCAGACGGTCGGCACGATCCAGCGCTTCACTATAAATCTGCCCGCCTCCGATCACCATGACCCGCGCGGCGCCGGCGCGGTCGATAGCCTCGTCCAGGCTCGCGGCCAGCAGTACGCCGTCGGGCAACTCAAGGCCGGAGCGACTGATCACGACGTTTGTCCGCCCCGGCAGCGGTCGACCGATGGACTCGAACGTCCGTCGCCCCATGACGATCGGAGAGCCCATCGTCACCGCCTTGAAGTGCTTCAGATCAGCCGGCAGGTGCCAGGGCATGCCGCCGTCGCGCCCGATGACGCGGTTTCTGGCCATTGCGGCCACCAGGGTGATTTCAGTCGCTTCTTGCTGCATCCAGTGCTCCAGCGTCAGGCCGTTCTAGACCGCGATCGGGGCGCAGATGGCCGGGTGGTAGCGATAGCCTTCCAGGCGAAAATCCTCGAAAGTGAAGTCGCTCAGCTGTCGCCGGGGCTTGATGTCCATGCGCGGCGCCGGAAACGGCTCGCGCGACAGCTGCTCGTCGACCTGCTCGAGGTGATTGAGATAGATGTGGGCGTCGCCGAAGGTGTGAATGAACTCGCCGGGCTTGAGGCCCGTGACCTGGGCGACCATCAGCGTGAGCAGCGAATAGCTGGCGATGTTGAAGGGCACGCCCAGAAAGCAGTCGGCCGAGCGCTGATAGAGCTGGCAGCTCAAGCGCCCGTCGGCAACGTGGAACTGGAACAGGCAGTGGCACGGCGCCAGCGCCATCCGGCCGGCGCGCGCGTTTTGCTGCGGCGAGATCGACTCATCGGGCAGGTCGGCCGGGTTCCAGGCGGTGACCACGTGGCGGCGCGAATCGGGGCGCTGGCGGATCTGTTCGACCACCTCGTCGAGCTGATCGATGGTGGCGCCGTCGGGCGTCGGCCAGCTGCGCCACTGGGTGCCGTAGATCGGCCCCAGACTGCCGCGCTCGTCGGCCCAGTCGTCCCAGATCTTCACGCCGTGTTCCCGGAGGTAGGCGATGTTCGTGTCGCCGCGCAGAAACCAGAGCAGCTCGTGGATGATCGAGCGCAGATGGAGTTTCTTGGTGGTCACCAGGGGGAAGGATTCCGCCAGGTCGAAGCGCAGCTGGTGGCCGAAGACGCTCAGCGTGCCGGTGCCGGTGCGATCGTCCTTGCGGCTGCCGTTGTCGCGCACGTGACGCAGCAGATCCAGATAGTTCTTCACGAGCGGCTCCGATAAGCCCAGGTCATCAGGGCCACGCCGGTGATGAACATCGGCAGCGACAGGATCTGACCCATGGTCATCCAGTCGAGGGCGACGAAACCCAGGTGCGCGTCCGGCTCGCGATAAAACTCGGCGATGAAGCGAAACACGCCGTAACCGACCAGGAAAGCACCGCCCACGGCGCCGACAGGCCGCGGCCGGGCCGAGTAGAGCCACAGGATCACGAACAGCGCCAGGCCCTCGAGCGCGGCCTGGTAGAGCTGAGACGGGTGGCGCGCGAACTCGTCGAGCGCGCCGGTCAGGTATTGTTCGTACAGGGTCGCAGAGCCGCGCCCGCCGGCCTGAATGGATCCGGGAAAGATCACCGCCCAGGGCACGTCGGTGGTGCGGCCCCAGAGCTCGCCGCCGATATAGTTGCCCAGACGCCCGGCGGCCAGACCGATGGGCACCAGCGGGGCCACGAAATCACCCAGGCGCAGAAAACCGCAGCCCAGATGGCGACCGTATGCCCAGATGGCGACCAGCACGCCGACCAGCCCGCCGTGGAAACTCATGCCCCCGTCGCGAATGCGAAACAGAAACAGCGGATCGGACAGCAGCTGGTCAAAACCGTAGAACAGCACGTAGCCCAGCCGCCCGCCGACGATCACGCCGACCACACCCCAGAACAGGAAGTCGCCGATTTGCTGCGGCTTCAGTGGCGCATCCTCACGCCGCGCGCGCAGACGGCCCAGCAGCCAGAAGGCGCCGAAGGCCACCAGGTACATCAGGCTGTACCAGTAGATGGCAAAGCCGCCGATCTCGATGGCCACCGGATCGATGCTGTGGAAATGGAAGTCGGACTGATTCATGGCGCCAGATTATCGCAGAAGACCACCCTGCAGTTGAACGCGGGATTCAACGGCGCACGGACACCGGCGAGCTGCCTCAGAGTCCGGCCGCAAGCGGCACCCGGCGTGATCCCTTACCATGACCGCATGAACCCGCAGCAGCCGCACAACCGACTGAACGATGCCCTTAGCCCCTACCTGCTTCAGCACGCCGGCAACCCGGTGGCCTGGCAGCCCTGGGATCGCGAGGCGCTGGCGATGGCGCGCACGCTCGACAAGCCGATTCTGCTGTCGATCGGCTACAGCGCCTGCCACTGGTGCCATGTGATGGCGCGCGAGTGCTTCGACAACGACGAGATCGCCGAGCGCATGAACGCCTACTTCGTCAACATCAAGGTCGACCGCGAGGAGCGCCCGGACCTCGATCACATCTATCAGCTTGCTCACCAGTTGCTCACGGGCCGTGGCGGCGGCTGGCCGCTGACCGTCTTTCTCGACCCGGCCAGCCACGCGCCGTTCTTTGCCGGCACCTATTTTCCGCCCGAGCCACGTCACGGCATGATTGCTTTCGGCGACCTGCTTGCGCGCATCCATCAGGTCTGGTCGACGCGCCGCGACGAGCTGCGCGCGCAGCATCTGCAGGTACAGGAAGCCCTGCAGGCCGTGGCCACGCCGCGGCCCGGCGGCGAGGCCGACCTGGAGTCGGCGCTGGAGTCATTCATCGCCGAGGCCGGCGCGCGCTTCGACCACGATAACGGCGGCTTCGGCACCGATGGTCCGAAATTCCCCCAGGCACCCCAGCTGGCCGCCCTGGCCGAGCTCGAAGGCGGCCAGCCGGCGCAGATGCTTGGCGACAGCCTCACGGCCATGGCGCGCCTGGGCCTGCACGACCAGCTCGGCGGCGGCTTTTTCCGCTACTGCGTCGACGCCGTCTGGGAGATTCCCCACTTCGAGAAGATGCTCTCCGACAACGCCCTGCTGCTGGGGCTGTACGCCCGCGCGGCCAGGCGCTGGCGGCGCGCGGACTTTGGCGCCGTGTGCGATCACCTGGTGGAGTGGCTCGAGCGCGAAATGAGTCTGGAGAGCGGCGGATTTGCCACCAGCCTGAATGCCGAAAGCGCCGACGGCGAGGGCGCCTATTACGTGTGGACGCGCAAGGAGGTGGCCGAGCGCCTGCCCACCGACGAGCAGGATCTGTTCAGCGCCCGTTTTGGCCTGGATGGCCCGCCCAATTTCGAAGGCGAAGCCTGGCATCTGGTCATGGCCCGCTCCACAGGCGAGCTGGTCGATGAAGGCCTCGACGAAGGCGAGATCGGACGCCGTATCGAATCGGCGCGCAGCCGCCTGCTCAAGGCCAGATCGGAGCGCCCGGCACCGAGCCGCGACGACAAGATGCTGGCCAGCTGGAACGGGCTGATGATCGAAAATCTGGCCGCCGCCGGCCGGCTGCTCGGACGTGAAGGCTGGCGCGAGCGCGCGGCGAAGGCTCTTGACAGCGTGGCGGTGAACCTGTTCGGCCAGGAACCCCCACGAGCGGTCTGGCGCAATGGACGCAGCGCCCAGACCGCGCTGCTCGACGAACATGCCAACGTGCTGGTCGCCTGCCTGGAACTGCTTTCCTGGCGCTTCGAGATTCGCTGGCTCAATCTCGCCCGGCGCATCGGGCAGCGCATCGTCGAGCAGTTCGTCGACGAAGCCAGCGGCGCGCTGCATCTGACGCCGCGCGATCATGAGCACCTGCTGACCCGACCGCTGGCGCACGCCGACGACGCGACGCCGGCGGGCGCCGGCCAGGCGGCCATCGGCATGAGCAGGCTCGGCCAGCTGTGTGGCGAGCCGGGGCTGATCGATGCCGCGCACCAGGCCATTGCGGCGGCCCGCGGCGATATCGCGCGCTCGGCCCTGGCGCACGCGACCTTGCTGCGCGCCTGGCGCATCCTGGAGCACCCACCGCCGCAGATCATGCTGGCCGGCCCCGCTGACCCGGTGGCCGAGTGGCAGCGCCAGCTGGCGGCCACGAACCGCTGCGAGGTCTACCGCCTGCCCGCCGGGCTGGCCGTCGAGGACCTGCCCCAATTGCTCAGACCGCTGGCCGACGAAGAACGGGCCACCGCCATGATCTGCCTGGGGCAGCGCTGTCTGGCGCCGGTACATTCTTTCGAGGCCATCGAGTCGCAGCTGGCCGAGGCCGATGGCTGGCATTCCTGAGCAGGCGTTTGCGCGTAAAATCGGCTGACCATGAGCTTCGCCCTGCCCAATTATCACGCCCTTGGCGTGCTGCTGCTGTTGCTGCTGGCGCTGGTGCTGTTCTCGCGCGATCGTATTCCGCTCGAGACCAGCTCGCTGGTAGTGCTGGCCATTCTCACCATCGGATTCCAGATCTTCCCCTATGTCGGCCCGGACGGGCGCGAGCTCAGCCCCACCGACTTCTACGCCGGCTTCGGTCATCAGGCCCTGATCGCGGTGTGTGCCCTGATGATTCTCGGCCACGGCCTGATCCGCTCCGGCGCGCTGGAACCGGTAGGCCGCGGCCTGGCGATTTCCTGGCGCAAGGCGCCCAAGCTGTCAATGCTCGCCACGCTGCTGATCTGCGCGGTGCTGAGCGCTTTCATCAACAACACGCCGATCGTGGTCATGCTGCTGCCGATCCTCATCGGCGTGGCGATTCGCACCAAGCAGTCGCCCTCGGCGCTGCTGCTTCCCGTGGGCCTGATCAGTATCGTCGGCGGCATGTCGACCACCATCGGCACCTCCACCAACCTGCTGGTCGTGTCGGTGGCTGCCGACATGGGCGTGGCGCCCTTTCGCATGTTCGACTTCATCGTGCCGGCCGCCATCGCCGGCGCGATATCGGTGCTCTACCTGTGGCTGGTGGCGCCGCGGCTGATACCCGAGCGACCGGTGCCGATGCAGTCGACGGTCAAACGGCTGTATACCGCCCAGATCCGCCTGGGCAAGTCCAGCGAAGCGGTGGGCAAGACCCTGGCCGTGGCGATCGAGCGCTGCAGCGGCAATCTCAAGGTCGAAAAGATTCAGCGCGGGCCCGGCGTGTTCGTCACGCCGCTGCCGGATGTGACCCTCAAGGCCGGTGATCGCATCACCACCACCGATACCCGGGACAACCTGAGGGAGTTTGCCCACCTGCTCGGCGGCCGGCTTTTTTCGGGTGACGTGGAGGTCAACGACAATCACCCGCTGGGTCCGGGCGACCACAAGATCGCCGAAGTGGCGGTCACGCCGCAGTCCAGGCTGGTGGGCTCGCGCATCAGCGAGGCGCGGCTGCTGTCGCGTTACGGTCTCAGGCTGCTGGCCCTGCACCGCTACAACCGCGAGAACCAGACCCGCTCGACCGGCCTGGACAACACCGTGCTCAGATCAGGCGACGTACTGCTGGTGCAGTCACCCGGCGCGCGTCTGAACAAGCTCAAGGAAGGCGGCGACCTGCTGGTACTCGACGGCTCGGTCAACCTGCCCAAGACCTCCAAGGCGCCGCTGGCCCTGAGCATCATGGCGCTGGTGGTTGTCGTCGCCGCCACCGGCATCCTGCCGATCGCCATCAGCGCGGTGGCGGGTGTGCTGACCATGTTGCTCACGCGCTGCCTGAACTGGAAGGAGGCAATGAATGCGCTGTCCATTCAGGTGGTGATGATCATCGTGGCCTCGCTGGCGCTGGGCGCGGCGCTGATGCGCACTGGCGGCGCCGACTGGCTGGCGCAGATCCTTCTGGCGGTCAGCTTCGGGATTCCGTCCTGGGCGATCCTGGGCCTGTTGATGCTGGCGATGGCGGCGCTGACCAACGTGGTGTCCAACAACGCTGCGGCGGTGATCGGCACACCGATTGCCATCAGCCTGGCCCAGCAGCTGATGCTGCCGGCCGAGCCTTTTGTGCTGGCGGTGCTGTTCGGCTCCAATTTGAGCTTTGCCACACCCATGGCCTATCAGACCAACCTGCTGGTCATGAATGCCGGCGGCTACAAATTCAACGACTTCGTGCGCGTCGGATTGCCATTGATGCTGGTACTGTGGGTTGTTCTCACACTGACGCTGTCGTATGCCTACCAGATCTAGACCGCTGCTGACGAGCCTGGCGCTGGCGGCGCTGCTGCTGACCTGCTCCGTGGCCAGCGCCGGAAACCGGCCGCGCGTGATCACGCTGGCGCCGCATCTGACCGAGCTGGTGTTCACTGCCGGCGCCGGCGACACGCTCGTCGGCGTGGTCGACTACAGTGACTGGCCCGAACAGGCGCGCGAACTGCCGCTGATCGGCGACGCCTTCCGCTTCGACATGGAGACCATTCTTGGCCTGGATGTCGATCTGGCGCTGGCCTGGACGGGCGGCACGCCGGCAGCGGTCGGCGACCGACTCGAGCAGTTGGGCATCGAGGTAATGTGGCTCGGTACGCGAACCCTGACCGACATCGCCCGCGCTCTGACCCGGATCGGCAACCGCCTGGGATCAGCCGATCAGGCGAGGACGGCGGCAGCGGATTTTCGCGCCGAACTTGAAGCACTGCGTTCCGACCACAAGGCCGACAGCGATGTGGCGATCTTTTACCAGGTGTCGGCGCGGCCGCTGTTCACGCTCGGCAAGACGCATGTCATTACCCAAGTTTTCGAGGCTTGCGGCGCTCGCAACGTCTTCGACGACCTCGACACCGAAGCCGCCTCGATCGATCGTGAAGCCGTCATTGCGCGCACGCCTGAACTGATCATCGCCAGCCTGCCGGAATCCGGCGAAGACCCGCTGACGATCTGGCGCGGCACCCGCATGGTGGAAGAGGGCCAGACCCGGCTGGAGGCAGTCGAACCCGAACGCCTGGTGCGCCCCACGCCGCGCATCGTCGAAGGCATTCGCTACGTCTGCGGCCTGGTGGAACAGCTGGAAGCCGACAGCGAAACGAGACCGAGCGACTGAGCCGCCGGTTCGGGCTCAGCCGAGCTCCAGATCCAGCATCAGGAAACGTTCGTGCGTCAACACGCGACGGCCGGGCGTCACCTCCAGCGGCGCGGCAAATCCCGGCCCGTTGCACACGAAAGTGTGGAATTCGCCGTTTTCCCCGCAGGGATCGACCCCGGCCGGCAGCGCGGCCAGCAGCTCGTCATCAAGGGGCGCGCCCAGCAGCGTCTCGGGCAGATGCCAGGTATCGACGCAGACGATAACCACGCGCCATGGCGGGCGTGCCAGGGTTCGGGCCAGCTCGTCGGTGGGCGTGTGCCAGATCGGGAAAACAACCTCCCAGCCCATGCCGTCAAAGCTCTGCTCGCGCCACTGCCGCATGTCGTCAAGCGCCAGATCCCCGCAGGCAATCGTATCGATGCCCCGCTCCAGAAAGGGCTGCAGACCCGCAGCCATGCGCTTTTCATATTCCTGGTTGTCGCAACCGTCGGGCAGGCCAATGACGGTCAGCGGCAAGCCGAGCACTTCGGCCTGCTTGCGCAGCACCGTATCGGAAGTGCCGTGCATTGCCACCCGGCCGTTGCCTGCGTTGACGGTGGTGATCAGCGCTTCGACTCGCCATGCCGGATCGCGCCGGAGCTTGTCGAGCATGTACAGGCTGTCCTTGCCGCCGGAGGACAGCACAACCAACGGTCGGCGACTCATGCCCGAACCGCGTCCATGGTCAATGCGTGCAGCAAAGCCCGGGGACGGGCTTGTCCTGCACTGTCGTCACTGCCTGCGGTGGTGTCGCTGTTGTTCATCATGGCTTGCCGGGCTTTTCCTTCCAGCCCAGCAGCACGCGCGCCAGCGCCGGCAGCAGCAGCATGGCGCCGATCATGTTGAAGATGAACATGAAGGCCAGCAGCAGCCCCATGTCGGCCTGGAGCTGCAGGTCGGAAAACAGCCAGGTGCCCACGCCGACGGCCAGGGTGACCGCAGTGTAGAACACCGCACGGCCGGTCAGACGCAGGGTGCGGTAGTAGGCGTCGTCCAGACCGATACCCGCGTCCAGGAAGCTCTTCATCCGGCTGAAGATATAGATGCCGTAGTCGACACCGATACCAACACCCAATGCGACCACTGGCAGCGTGTTGACCTTCAGGCCGATGCCCATGAAAGCCATCAGCGAATAGGCCAGATAACTGACCAGCACCAGCGGCAGCACGATGCACAGGGTGCCAAGCACGCTGCGGAAGGTGATCAGGCAAAGCACGACGATCGCGCTGTAGACGTAGAGCAGCATCGGCGTGCGAGCTGCCGCCACTTCCTGATTGGTGGCCGCCATCACGCCGACGTTGCCGGTCGCCAGCCTGAACACCAGCGGTGGATGCTCACCGTTTTCGGGCCAGTTGCCGTGGGCCGCCTGGCCGACGGACTGATAACCGAGTTCCTCGATGCGGATCTCTTCCTGAAGCTGGTGCGCCCGTTCAACCACGCGGTCGATGGTTTCGGCCTTGTGATCTTCGGTGAAGATCATGACCGGCATGGCGCTACAGTCACGGTTGAGCAGCCCGCTGTCGGTCGGGATATTCTGGGTGGTCAGGGCGAGCGCATACTTGTCGCGCGGGAGAATCTGCCAGCGCAGGTTGCCTTCGTTCCACCCGGCATTGACCTGTTTGGCGGCCATTGGCAGCGTCATCACGCGCTGCACGCCTTCGACATTGCGCATATGCCAACCGAAACGATCGATCGCCTCCATGATCTCGTGTGACTCGGTGCAGGCGTTGGCCTCGGTCTGGGCAATGATGTTGATCACGTCCGTGCCCAGAGAGAAGTGCTCCTGGATGGCGCGGGCGTCACGATTGTAGCGGGCGTCGTCGCGCAGTTCGGGCACCCCCGCTTCGGAGTCACCGATCTGCATGTCTTGTGATTTGACCCAGGCGCCGGCGAACAGGACGATGCCGGCAATCACCGCAAACACGGCCACGCCGCGCTGCGTGAACCGGGCCATGAAGTCCCAGATGGCGCTTGGCTTCTGGCTGCTTTCGTACTGGCGCCGGCGCATCCTGTCTTCATTGCGCAGCCGCACGTACGACAGCAGCACCGGCAGCAGAACCAGGTTGGTCAGGATGATCACGGCCACGCCGATGCTGGCGGTGATGGCCAGCTCCTGGATCATCTTGATTTCAATCAACAGGATGGTGAGAAAGCCGATGGTGTCGCTCAGCAGCGCGATCGCGCCCGGAGCGAGCAGGCGGGCAAATACTGCCTTGGATGCTTCCAGGCTGGAAACCGGCTGAATCTGCTCGAGCGGAATGCCTTCCTGGACCAGACCGATCGGCGAATGCCCGCCAAAGAGCTTCTCTGCGTTCCAGCCGCTGATCATCTGCACGCCATGACTGACGCCGATGGCAAAGATCAGAAACGGCGTGAGAATGTTCATCGGGTCGATCCCGAAGCCGATGACATTGAGCAGGCCCAGCTGCCAGATGACCGCGGTGACCGAGCATACCAGCGGCAGCACGGTCAGCCACACGGAACGTGAATAGAGCAGCAGCAGCCCTGCGGTAATCAGGAAAGCCAGACCGAAGTACAGCACCACCCCGCGTGCACCATCGGCAACGTCGCCGACAATCTTCGCAAAGCCGATGATGTGCACCACCTGCGCTTCATTTTCGTAGCGCGAGCGGATCTCTTCCAGCGCACTGGCAACGCGCTGGTAGTCGAGCTTTTCCCCGGTCTCGGGGTTTTCCTCGAGCAGATTGGCCCACACCATCGCGCCAGAGAAATCCTCGGCCACCAGGCGCCCGACCTCGCCGGACTTGATGATGTTCGAGCGGACCTTCTCGAGCATTTCCGGCGAGGGCGCAAAGTCCGCCGGAATGACGTTGCCGCCGGCAAAGCCGTCTTCCACCACCTCGACGAAGCGCACGTTGGGGGTGAAGATCGAGCGCCCCGACGAGCGGTCCACGCCGGGCACGTACAGCACGTCTTCGCTGAGCTGCTCGAAGGCGCGGAAGAACTCGGGCGTGAACATGTCGCCCTTGCGGTCGATCAGGGCCACCATGATGCGATTGGCGCCGCCGAAAGTCTCCTCGTAGTCGAGGAAGGTCTGCATGTACGAATGCTCCAGCGGCAGCTGCTTCTTGAAGCCGGCATCGACGCGCAGCTGCAGGCTGTAGTAAACCATCGCCGCCGTGCCGAGAACGAACAGCAGCAGGATCAGCGGGCGAACGCTGAACACGGCATCGGCAATGCGACGTGTCATGGAAGGAGTGTCATTCATGGGTCAGTCCGTTGTCTCCAGCCAGGATCATGTCGCCGCTGTCGCCGAACACGAGCGCGGCATAGTCGCTGCCGAGGCGATCCTGGGATACCGCAAAGCTTCCGGCTTCCGGATCGTAGGCAAGCACGGTCGCGCCAGTTCCCACCATCACGACCCGACCGTCCGGGCTGACGGCGCCACCAAGCAGCGTGGCCTCGACACCGGACTCGAGTTCCTGCCAGCTGTCGCCGTAGTCATCCGAAAGCTGCACGTTGCCGCGCAAGCCGAAGGCAATGATGCCATTACCGGCGGGCAACAGACCGAACATCGAGCCGGGATAGGGAAACCGGAAGCTCTCCCAGGTCTGGCCACCGTCGTCGCTCCGAAAGCCGTAACCGGACTCGGCGGCCAGCATCAGGCGCCCGTCATCGAGCGCAAGGATAGCGTTGAGATGGCACTCCATGAACTCGTAGCAGCCGCGATCGAAGTCCTGCGATGCGTCGTAATAGGCATCGCTGGCACTGCCCGCGGGCTCGGCGGCGTCGTCTGCCCGCTGTTCGGATCCGGGGTGCTCCCAGTTGATGGCCTCGGAAACCATCGCGTCTTCCATATGCGACACCGTCCAGTTCTGCCCGCCGTCCCGGGTATGCATGATCAACCCATAGGCGCCGATGGCCAGGCCCTGGCGGGCATCGAAAAAGTGCACGTCGAGCAGCGGCTGTTCGGAAATCGGGCCATCCCAGAGAGGCATGAAGTATTGCAGCTCCCAGGTGTTGCCGAAATCGCTGCTGTGGATGATGGTGGTGTCATGGCCCACTGCCCAGAGCTGGCCGTTGCTGAACGCCACTCGGGTGAGCGTCGAACGCACGGGCACATGCTCGGCCTGGGTCCAGTCCCTGCCATTGGGGGAGGTGAGCACGTGCCCCCTGGCGCCGACGGCAACATGGCGTTCGCCGGCGCGGATCACATCGAGTATCAACGACTCATCGGCCAGGGGCACGCGCTCCGCCGGTTCGGGCTCGATGACTTGAGGCGTTTCCTGAGCGCAGGTGAGTACCGGCAGCAACAGCAGCGCCAGGGCGATCAGCTTGAAGTGATTCATGTTCGCGAACCCCGAGACACAAGGACCGGCGCACGGCCGGCCCTTGCGTTTGCAACGATGACTGCAATCAGCGCCGACCGCGCACGCGCAGCGCCTGCGGCGTGTAGTCTCGCGGCGACAGTTCGAGTCCGAACTGCATCACGGGATCCTGATTGTTCACGCCATTGACGATATAGCGTCCATTCTGAAGATCGACCGTCGACTCCAGCGTTGGCGTCATCAGCGGCTGATCGTAGTAGTTGATCGGGTGCGCTTCCGACACACGCCACAGATCGCCACGCTGGTCATAGTGCTCGATCATCAGGATCTGGTAGGTGTCTTCGTCGATATAGAAGGTGCGCCGCGGATGGATATGCCGCGTGCCCTCGCGAATGGTGGCTTCCACCACCCACACGCGATGCAGTTCATAGCGCAGATGCTCGGGGTTGAGGTGGCCGGGCATGATCAGATCATCGGCGGTCAGATCAGCGCTGTGGGCCTTGTAGGAGTTGTAGGGAACGTACATTTCGCGCTTGTCGACCAACTCGAAGTCATAGCGGTCCATCGCGCCGTTGAACATGTCGGTCATGTCGCTGGTGCGCTGGCCGTCGGCTGCCGTACCCGGGTTGTCGTAGGCCACGTTGGGTGCCCGACGCACGCGGCGCTGCCCGGGGTTGTAGACCCAGGCCTGGCGCGGTTTCTTGATCTGGTTGAGCGACTCGTGCACCAGCAGGATGTTGCCGGCCAGGCGCGCCGGCGATTCGACTTCCTGGAAGAAATACAGCAGCACGTTGTCGATGTCATCGATCGTCATGCCTTCCTTGAAGTACAGGCCGAGGATCTCTTCGCGAATCTTGATCATCGTGTAGCTGCCGCCGGCGGTCGGCACCACCTGGTTCCAGTAGCGGATGCTGCCGGCCGTCTTGTACTTCATCTTGTGGTTCCACATCAGCTCACGCGCATTCTGCGGCAGCGGAAACGGGTAACCTTCGGCGACGTCGGCAACGCCTTCACCGTTGGCGACCAGGCGGCCGGTTTCGGCATTGCGGGCGGTCATTTCATAAATGCGTTCCGGGAAGGACGCGCTGCGGCGGGTGGGGTAGACCTCCATGTAGAAGGTATCCGGATAGCGCTCGAAGATCGCTTCCTGACCGGGTGAGAGATAGTCGCTGTGCTCGCGGTAGTTCTGCCCGGTAATGCGAAGCCGCGGCTCGTCGGCGGCAAAAGGGTCGGGATGGCGATCGCCCGGGGTATAACCTTCGGGCCAGTCAGCCCGCGTCAGGCCACCGTCCCACTCGGGAATGGTGCCTTCGGCGTTACCCGCCACGGGCGCACCCATGGGCGTGAGGTCCTGGCCCAGTCGGGCGATGTTTTCCGGCGTTTTCGGGATCACTGCATCGATATCTGCCGTGCCGATGTTGGCATCCTGGTCGGCACCGGGTTGCTGGGCCGTCACGCTGCCGGCCAGGGTCATCATGCCGGTCAGTGCCAGGATTGCAGGGGTTAGCTTGTGCATTCGATTGGCCTCTTGCTTTGGGAGCATGTTTAGAAGGAGTAGCTGAGGGAGGCGGCGATGAAATCGCGATCACCCAGAAGGTTGTTGTTGCCGGCACCGAAGAAGTTGGTGTACGACAACCCTGCCTGCCAGGCTGACTGATACGAGAAGTCCACGCCCAGGGTCACCTGCTTGCGCCCTTCGATGAAGTTGCCGCCCGGGCCGGGAGAGACGCCGTCGACATCGTGGTTGAAGGCCACGCTGGGCGTCATGTTCCAGGCCGTACCGAGCACGTTGTTGTAGGTTGGCGCCATCACCAGGCGATAGCCCCAGCTGGTATCGGTGGCATAGCCGCTGGTGGTGGTGGTCGGGCTGCGGGAGTTGCCGCCACTCTGGCGCGAAGGGCCGCCGAAGGTGTCGGTACCCGGGCCTTCAAAACGCAACTCGCTGGGGTCGGGCAGATCCCAGACGTGCGTGACCCCGAACTCACCGACCATGGCCACCTGGTTGGCGCCGAGCCAGTTGCCCGGCCCGAACACCTTGGTCAGGGTGAACTGGGCCTGCGACACTTCGCGGCGCTCGTAGCCCTGAATGTATTCGCCCGGCTGGAACTGCCCAAGCTGGCTGATGAAGCGGTTGTAGGGCTCGGGAATGGCGGCGTTGAGCGGCGACAGGCCGGCGTAGAGCAGCTCCACATCGTCGATCTGGAGAGGCACGTTGTCGCGATAGCTCACCTCACCGGCCACCGACCATCCCGACACCGTGGTGTTGAAGCTTGCACCCCACAGATCGATGTCTTCAGGATAGCCGACGATGACGGCACCCGAGGACGGCTCAGCGCTGCTCACGGCGCGGCCGGAAAGCAGCGGCAGCCGGCTGTGGTAGCGCAGGTAATAAAGGCCGAATTCGGTGCTGTTGAGCGCCGGGGCGTAATAGCGCAGGGCGGCCCCGAACTGGCCGCTGTCGCTGGCACGGTCATCGGCCGCCCGCGGAAAGGCAGCGCTGCAACCAGCAGCAACCAGTGGCGGCGGCAGGCCGCTGTCGGATGCCCCGAAATTACCGCCGCGACAGACGGCGTTGAACAGATCGGGGTTTCTGACCGGCTGCGGCACCAGGCCGAAATTGAGCATGGCGTAGCGACCACCGGCGGTGGCGAAATCGTTGGTGGCGAAGAACGTGCCTGACGGCTCGGCCTCGACGTAGTCCCACTCAGCCATGACCACGGCCTCGACCGACAGATTGGGCGTGACGTCGATCGAGCCCCAGAGCATGTTCAGCGGCAGAAAGGCATCCTTGAGCTCGGCGCCCGCAGTACGCAGCGCGGTGACATCGACCGGGTTGATCGAGTTGATGCCGCCGGCCAGGAAGGTGCTTTCGCCCCAGCTGACGACCTGCCGGCCAAGCCGCAGCGAAAGCAGGCGATCGCCCATGAAGAAGTCGCCATAGACATAGGCGTCGAGCAAGCGTGCGCGTTCACCGGCCTGATCCTTGGCGGCGTCGGGCAGCTCGTCCATGTCGTTGAGGGTGAAATCATAGAAGTAGTTACCCCGGACGAAGGCGCCGATGTTGTCATAATTGATCGCCAGCTCGGAGTTGATACGGGCCTGGTTGAAGATCGGATCCCATTGATCGAAGTTGAGGTTGCCGTCGTCGGAGTTGGCTGAAAAGCGCCCCTTTGCGGCGATCTGCTGCGCCAGCGGGCGCTGAGACACCTCCGGATCGAAATGTGACTTGGCCACCAGTTCGTCATCGCGCTCGGAAGCGCGCACGCCAACACCGTAGCTTACGGTGGTATCGAGACGGATCTCGACATCATCGGTACTCAGGTCGATGGCATGAGCCGGCTGGGTGGCCAGGGCGAGCCCGACGGCACCGGCCAGCAGGCCTGGACGGAGCCCGAGCACGCGCCGAGTGTTCTTGAATGCTTGACGTTTCATGTTCGGATTCTCCCTCTCAGTCTTCGGTCTGGATAAGTGACGGATCGCCAATGAGAACCATCGCGCCACCGGAGGCCATCATGCTGGCCGCCTCGCCCTGCATTTCGGCGGTCACCGCCGGGCCGGCGGTCGGATCGAGCAGCGAGCCGTGCCCGCCCTGCAGCAATCGGACCGCGCCGCGGATACCCATCGGGTCCTGCGTGGTCTCCGTAATCGCCTCCAGGCCCATGACCCGGATCAGCGGTTCGGTGCCGGAAAGCGGCGCCCCTTCGACCGCGTTGGGCACCACTGCGTCGCCGGCGACCTGCTGCAGCAGAACGGTGTTCTGGGCGGTTGCCATCGCGCCCCAGTTGATCGGATCGGCCGCGTCGATCACCGTCTGTGCGGCCAGCAGGAACTGATAATAGTCAGGCGAGTAGGGCTCGACGCCCGCCGACTCGAGACCCGCGCGAATGACCGGCCCGAAGGTCTGTGATCCGGCCAGCAGGTTGGCGACGCCGCCGCCGGCGACCGACAGCACGCCGTTGCCCACGGTCGGCTCAACGGCCAGGAAAGGCGTGCCCGTCATGGCGCCAAGCGAGAGCCCGACAAAGTGGATGCTGGAACCATCAAGATCACTGACACCGTCGCCGTTGATGTCCATCTCCGGCACGTTCAGGGCCAGAGTCGACAGGTCGATCTGCGCCTGTCTCAGGTTGTCGCGCGAGGTCAGCAGGCTCTGCAAATTGATGAACCAGGCACCCGAGTCGTCGATGATGCCGTCAGGTCCCGGCGCGCCGCTGTCGTTGTTCTGCAGGTCGAGATCGAAGGTGCGCTCCATTGCGGCCGCCGCAAAGGGCGTATTGCCGATGTAGAGCGGGCTGGTCTGGTCGGTCACGCCGTGCAGCGGCATGTCAATGGCAACCATCGCGAAACCCTGCGAGGCCATGGTGTCGGCCAGGGCCAGCATTTGTGAGCGATCCCCGGTAATGCCGTGCTGGAAGATCACCACCGGCCAACCTGCCGACGGGCGCGGCTGCCCCGAAGTCTCGTTGGGCACGGTCATCAGCAGCGGGATCATCGGCCGGGCCGTTTCCACAGGAATCGGATTGGCCACCGTGACGTTGGTGGATTCTGGGTTCAGGCCCAGCTGGTCGAACGGCGGCACGTAGTTGCCGGGCGCGGCTTCCCAGAAGGCGGTCAGGGGTGCGGTCGGATTCTGCTGCGAGGGCACGCCGAGAAAGTACGGCACTTCCATGATGCCCATGTACAGGTCGGCCAGGCCTGCCGAACTGCCCGGCGGCAACACATCGGCCGTGGTCAGGCAGCTGTCGGGCGCAAGGCAGGCCGGCGCCACCTGACTGCCGGTCGGGCCGATGACCGAGCGCAGTTTCGACAGCACCGGCGTGATCGACTGCGTGGTGGCCGTGGAAGAGACCACGATGCTGTCTGCGGTCACACCCTGCGAGGCTGCCGCGGCCAGGTGCGTATTGATCACCTGTCGCAGCGGCTCCAGCGCCTGCGCCGTGGGGTTGTCCAGCAGCGGGTCGGTGCTGTTGCCCGCCTCGTCGACCAGCGGATCGGGGCGCTTGGCCAGAAAATAGGGCTGCGCCGGAGTGGCGGGATTGCCGCTGGTATCGGTAATACCGTCAGTCAGCACCGCCATGTAACCGGTCATTTCCTGCAGCGGCTGGAGCGGCACCACGGCAAGCGTCTGCCCGCTGGGGTCAGACGACGCCACTGCGGCCACATACTCCCGGCCCGGCACCAGTTCGCGATTGACGCCGGAGACGACCGGCTGCCCCTGCACGAAAGTGACTTCATAAAAACGAACGGTGCTGCCGGGAATCACGCTGGCAGGATCGATCGGTGCGGTGAAATCGAAGGTCCAGGGCGCCACGGTGCTGAAACCGTCCAGCGCGTTCATGGCCACTGCGGGATCACCGTAGTCGGTGGGGTCGGCCACCGGGATATTGAGCGTCATGTCGTCCGTATCCGACAACAGCAGCGTGTTGGGAAACGGAATCTCGCCGCCTGCGGGATCGAAGACCGCGGTGATGACACCATCGACAGGCTGGCCGTCGGGCTGGGTGGCGGGCTCTTGATCGACGGCACGGTCGACGCTGGAACTGCCGCCGCAGCCGACCAACCATAACAGTGCGAGCACGGGCGCCAGGAATCGGCATGACTTCATCGGACTTCTCCCCTAGGCAGAGATGGTTCAGGTGTTGCTCAATACTGTCCAGTATGGCGCAGCATCCAGCTTTCTGGATTGTATGATATGAACAACTTCTTTACTTTTGCAAGCAGCCGGAACCCGGCTGCCGACAAACGCCCGGCGCCAGCGCCCGAGGAGAGCGGCGGCAGCGTTGATCCGGCCGGGGTTCACGCGCGGGGAGAAGGCGCGTGAGCCGACAGGGCAGCCCATCGGTGCCGACGACGACCGTCGGCGGGCCGCCCGCTCGGAAGTGGCCGGGCCCGCCGCTCGGCCGACGCTTTACCTGTTCTTGTTGGGCAGATACAGGTCGGTAATCGTGCCCTGGTAGGCTTCGGCGGCCATCATCACCGATTCGGAAAGCGTCGGATGCGGATGGATTGTCAGGCCGATGTCGTCGGCGTCGCAGCCCATCTCGATGGCGAGCGCCAGCTCCGAGATCAGGTCGCCGGCGTGCAGGCCCACGACGCCGGCGCCAATGAGCCGGTTGCTTTCGGCCTCGAAGATCAGCTTGGTGAAGCCCTCGCTGCGGTCCATGCCCAGAGCGCGGCCGGAAGCCGCCCAGGGGAACTTGCCGACGCCGTAATTGACGTCGCCGGCCTTGCACTGGGCCTCGGTCAGGCCGACCCAGGCGACTTCCGGATCGGTATAGGCCACCGAGGGAATGACGCGCGCGTCGGCGGCGCGCCTGTGGCCGGCGGCGACCTCGGCGGCCACCTTGCCTTCGTACGAGCCCTTGTGCGCCAGCATGGGCTGGCCGACGATGTCGCCAATGGCGAAGATGTGATCGGTGCTGGTGCGCATCTGGCCGTCAACCTTGATGAAGCCCTTGTCGTTGACGTTGACGCCGGCCGCTTCGGCGTTGAGCCGATCGCCGTTGGGGCGGCGGCCAACGCAGACCAGCACGCGATCGAAATCGGCAGTTTCCGGTGCGCCCTCGCCGTCGAGCTGGGCGGTCAGCCCCGAGTCGTCGGCTTCGACCTTCGCAACCTTCGTTTCAAGATGAAACTCGACGCCCAGCTTCTTGAGATGCTGCTGCAGCGGCCTGACCAGATCGGCGTCGGCGCCCGGGACAAGCTGCTGCATCATCTCGACCACGGTGACCTTCGAGCCCAGCGCGCGGAACACGCAGGCCATTTCCAGGCCGATGATGCCGCCGCCGATGACCAGCAGGCGCTCCGGCACCTCGGCGAGCTCGAGCGCCGCGGTCGAGTCCATGACGCGCTCGTCGCCCTCGGGCAGCCCGGGAATGTCGACCACGCGCGAACCGGCGGCGATGATGCACTGATTGAAGCCGACGGTTCGCGTTTCGTCGTCGTGCTCGACGCTCAGCTCGTGTTCGCCGCTGAACGTCCCCGAACCCTGAATGACCTCGACGCCGCGCTTTTTCGCCATTCCGGCCAGGCCGCCGGTGAGCTTTTTCACCACCGAGTCCTTGAAGCCGCGCAGCTTGTCGAGATCGATTTCGGGCGCGCCGAAGGCCACGCCGTGCTCGCCCAGCTGCGCCGCCGAATCGATCACCTGACCGACGTGCAGCAAGGCCTTCGATGGAATGCAGCCAACGTTCAGGCAGACCCCGCCGATGGTGTCGTAGCGCTCGATCAGCGCGACTTTCAACCCCAGATCCGCGGCGCGGAAGGCCGCAGTGTAGCCGGCCGGCCCGGAACCGAGCACGGCCAGATCGAATTCGTACTCGTGATCGCCGGGGTCAACGTCGGTGTCCGCTCTGCGTTCACCGCCGGCCGTGCGGGGCTCGTCAGCCGGTTCGGCGTCGCCTGATTCTGCAGCTGCGTCCGGGCCAGCAGACGACTTGTCGGGGGCACTATCGCCCTCATCTTCGGCGCCGGCCTCGTCAGCGCCCTCAGCGGCGGCTGCGGAAACCTCAAGGGTCCCGATCACATCGCCCTGGCCGACTTCATCGTCTTCGGAGACCTTGAGCTCGACCAGCTTGCCCGATTCGGGTGACGGCACTTCCATCGTCGCCTTGTCCGACTCGAGCGTGATCAGTGACTGCTCCTTCTCCACCGTGTCGCCTTCTGACACCAGCACCTCGATGACGGGCACCTTGTCGAAGTCACCGATATCGGGAACCCTGATTTCCTGTTTCTTGCTCATGGCATTCGTCTCGTTCTGTGTCTTGTCGCCGATCGCGGCTACTGCGCCCGCGACCTAAATCCTTGCCACCAATCGTAACCTGCCGCCGGACTGGGTCATTTCCAGGTTCTTGAGAAAACTCATTCCCAGCAGCACCGTTTCGCTGCGAGCCGGGCTGATCGCTGCGCGCACATCGCGCTGAACGATATCGCCCAGGCGCACCTCGTCGAGGCGCGTCATCCAGCCGGTCACCGGCCCGGCCGCGGTTTCCAGCCCGATGCGCGCCATGCGCTCCAGCCCCAGCCGGTCAGCCAGATCCTCGGGCACCGACACCAGCGTGGCGCCGGTATCGACCAGGAAGGTCACCTCGCGCCCGCTGATCGCGCCGCTGGCGATGAAGTGCCCCTGACGATCGGATTCCAGCACCACCTCGATGCTGCCGTTGACCCGACTGCTGGCGACCTGCCGGTTGGGATTGCTCCGATCCTCGATCAGGCCCGAGAAGACAAAGGTGAGCAACAGCAGGAAGCCGACCGCGGCGGCCAGCATCATGCCAAAACCCGTGCGCTGCTGGCTCAAAGCAACAGTCGCCTCAGATCCTCGAGCTGAGTGGCCAGATAGCGGGTAAAGCGAGCTGCATCCGCGCCGTCGATGACGCGATGATCGTATGACAGTGACAGCGGCAACATCAGGCGCGCGGCGAACTGCTCGCCATCCCATACCGGCTTCATCTCCGAGCGTGACACGCCCAGGATGGCCAGCTCTGGCGCATTGATGATTGGCGTGAAGGCAGTGCCGCCGATGCCGCCCAGGCTCGAAATCGAGAAGCACCCGCCCTGCATTTCACCCGGCTTGAGCTTGCCCTCGCGCGCGCGACCCGACAGGTCGGTCAACTCGGTCGCCAGCTCCAGCAGTCCCTTCTGGTCGGCGTCGCGAATGACGGGTACAACCAGGCCGTTGGGCGTATCCACGGCCACGCCGATATGGAAATATTTCTTCCTGATCAGCTTCTTGCCGTCGTTGGCCAGCGAGGCGTTGAAGTGCGGGAAGGCCTTCAGCCCGGCCACCACCGCCTTGATCAGGAATACCAGCGGCGTCATTTTGGTGCCGGCGTCCTCGGCCGCCTGTTTGTTGGCCTTGCGGAAGGCTTCCATTTCGGTGATGTCGGCTTCGTCGAACTGGGTGACGTGCGGAATCGATACCCAGTTGCGGTGCAGATTGGGGCCGGAAATCTGCTGGATGCGCGAGAGCTTCTCTTCCTCGATATCGCCGAACTTGGCAAAGTCCACCCGCGGCGGCTCGGCAATGTCCAGGCCCGCGCCGGCCGTCGCGCCGCCACCGGAGGTCATCGCCTGCTTGACATGGTCCTTCAGATCCTGCTCGGTGATGCGCCCCTTGCGCCCGGAGCCCTCGACGCCGACCAGATCGACACCCAGCTGGCGCGCCAGTCGGCGCACCGCCGGCGAGGCATGCGGCAGCTTCGACGGGTCCATATCCATCGCTTCGAAAGGCACCGGCGGCGCCGGCAGCCTGTCGGCACGGCCCGCCGAAGCGGCATCCGCTTGCGAGCTTCGGCTTTCCGTTGCGGCGGTATCGGTATCTTCGGCGGTCGCTGGCCTTTCGGCCGGCGCCGGGGCCGAGTCCGAGTCGCCGGCAGCGTCTTCACCCTCCCCGTCGGCTTCGGCCTGGTCGTCACCCGCGTCATCGCCGGCGTCTTCAGAGGCCACCTCGACAATACCGATCACATCGCCCTGACCCACCTCGTCGTCTTCGGAGACTCTCAGCTCGACCAGCTTGCCCGACTCCGGTGATGGCACCTCCATGGTGGCCTTGTCGGATTCGAGGGTGATCAGCGACTGCTCCTTGTCGACCGTGTCGCCTTGCGATACCAGCACCTCGATGACCGGCACCTTGTCGAAGTCGCCGATATCGGGAACCTTGATCTCTGTTCTGTTGCTCATGACATTCGTCTCGTTGTGTATCTGGTGCCCGCGCAGGTCGGGGATGACATTCCCGACGGTCAACGCATCTGGTCTGTACACGCGTCAGCTACGCGTGAACAAGCCTGCCAGGTCGTCCGTCGCGGATGTAGCCGCGACCTGCGTGCCGATGTTCGCGCGCGCTCACACGGTTGTCGGCAGCGGCTTGTCCGGATCGATATTCAGCGCGCTTCGGGCCTTGATCAGCTTGTCGTCATCGAACTTGCCCTGACGATTGAGACCGACCAGAGCCGTCCAGGCGACGTAGTAACGATCGACCTCGAAGAAGCGGCGCAAATTCTCGCGCGTGTCCGAGCGCCCGAAGCCATCGGTACCCAGCACCAGGTAGTCATCGGCCGGAACAAACTCGCGCACCTGATCAGCATAGGCCCGAATGTAGTCGGTAGCAGCCACCACCGGCCCCTCACGATCCTTGAGCAGGCCGGTGATCCAGGGCGTGGTCGGCGACTGGTCGGGGTTGAGCAGGTTGCGCCGGGAGGCTTCGTGCCCGTCCTTGCGCAGCTCGTTGAAGCTGGTTACCGACCAGATATCGGCACCGACGCCGTAGTTCTGTTCGAGAAGGTCGGCGGCCGCCATGACTTCGCGCAGGATCGCGCCCGAGCCCATCAACTGCACGCGCGGGGCGTCTTTCTGGCCCTTGGCTTCGCGCAGCAGGTACATGCCCTTGCGAATGCCCTCTTCGGCGCCTTCCGGCATGGCCGGGTGCTGGTAGTTCTCGTTGAGCACGGTGATGTAGTAGAAAACGTCTTCGCCTTCGCCGTACATGCGCCGCAGGCCATCCTGCAGGATCACCGCCAGTTCGTAGGCAAAAGTGGGGTCGTAGCTGACGCAGCAAGGGATGACGCCGGCCTGCACGTGGCTGTGGCCGTCCTGGTGCTGCAGGCCCTCGCCATTGAGCGTGGTCCGCCCGGATGTGCCGCCAATCAGGAAGCCGCGCGCGTGCATGTCACCGGCCGCCCAGGCGAGGTCACCAATACGCTGGAAACCGAACATCGAGTAGAAGGCGTAGAACGGAATCATCGGCACGCCGGTGGTGGCATAACTGGTGGCGGCAGCCATCCAGGAACTCTGGGCGCCCGCCTCGGTGATGCCTTCCTGCAGCACCTGGCCTTCCTTGGCCTCGCGATAGTAGGCCAACTGATCGGAGTCAACCGGCTCGTAGAGCTGACCGAAGGGCGCATAGATGCCGATCTGGCGGAACAGACCCTCCATGCCGAAGGTACGCCCTTCGTCACAGATGATCGGCACCACGTTCTCCTTGACGTTCTTGTCGCGCAGCAGCAGCGACAGGCAGCGCACGTAGGCCATGGTGGTCGAAATCTCGCGCTCGCCGGTGGATTCCAGCAGCCTTGAAAAAGCGTCCAGATCGGGCACCTTGAGCGTGTCGTTTTCGACCCGGCGCTGGGGCAGATAGCCACCGAGCTCTTTCCGACGCTTCTTCATGTACTTGATTTCTTCGGAATCTTCGCCCGGGTGGTAATACGGCACGCCTTCGAGCTGGTCGTCACTCAGCGGCACGTTGAAGCGATCGCGGAAGTACTTCACACCCTGATCGTCGAGCTTCTTCTGCTGATGCGAGATGTTCTGACCCTCGCCCGACTGGCCCAGGCCGTAGCCCTTGATGGTCTTGGCCAGGATGACGGTGGGCTGACCCTCATGATGGGTCGCTTCGTGATAGGCCGCGTAGATCTTGTGCGGGTCGTGGCCACCGCGGTTGAGCCGCCAGATATCGGCATCCGACATGTCGGCGACCATTTCCTTGAGCTCGTCGTAGGCGCCGAAGAAGTGCTCGCGTACGTAGGCGCCGTCATTGGCCTTGTATTTCTGGTAATCGCCGTCGAGCGCTTCCTGCATGCGCCGGCGCAACAGTCCCTTGGTGTCGCGCGCCAGCAGCGGATCCCAGTAGGAACCCCAGATCACCTTGATGACGTTCCAGCCCGCGCCGCGGAAGAAGCCTTCCAGCTCCTGAATGATCTTGCCATTGCCCCTGACCGGCCCGTCCAGGCGCTGCAGGTTGCAGTTGACCACAAACACCAGATTGTCGAGCTTTTCGCGACCCGCCAGCGAGATCGCGCCGAGCGATTCGGGCTCGTCCATCTCGCCGTCGCCGAGAAAGCTCCACACGGTGCGCTTGTCGGCGTCGGCCAGGCCGCGATTGGTCATGTATTTGAGGAACCTGGCCTGGTAGATCGAGGTGATCGGGCCCAGACCCATCGACACCGTCGGAAACTGCCAGAAATCGGGCATCAACCAGGGGTGCGGATAGGAGCTTATTCCTTCGCCGTCGACCTCCTGCCGAAAGCCGTCGAGCTGCTCTTCGCTCAGGCGCCCCTCGAGAAAGGCGCGGGCGTAGAAACCGGGCGAGGAATGCCCCTGAAAGTAGACCAGATCACTGCCGTCGGCGTGATCCGGCCCCTTGAAGAAGTGGTTGAAGCCGACATCGTAGAGCGTCGCTGCCGAGGCAAAACTGGCGATATGCCCGCCCAGCTCGCCGCCGCGGCGGGCGGCGCGCACGACCATGGCCATGGCGTTCCAGCGAATGATCGAGCGGATACGCCGCTCCATGGCGCCGTCGCCGGGCATGGTCGGCTCACGGTGTAATGGAATGGTGTTGATGTAGGCCGTTGTCAGGTCAAACGGCAGGTGCGCGCCGGAGCGGCGCGCCAGTTCGACCAGGCGCTCGAGAATGAAGTGCGCGCGCTCGGGGCCGTCGCGGTCGACAACCGCGGTCAGCGACTCAAGCCACTCCTGCGTCTCCTGGAAATCGATATCGTCGGGATGGGGATACTCGTGCGCCATGCCAGTCCTCTTCAAGGGCGTATTCGTTATCAGACCCTCTATTGTAACGAGTGGCTGCGGCGGATGGCGTTACTTGTAGGCGAGTACGCAGGGCACCTTCTGGGGAAACGGAACCTCGAGCGTTCGCGTTACCCAGAACAGCGCCTCACCCGGGCCGGGAAGGCTTTGCCACTGACCTGAAGGCGTTGCCGAAGTGTAGGTAGTGGCGGTGAAATCTGCAGCCACCTCGGGCAGGAATGCGGCCACAGCGATCTGGCAGGTTGAAAAGCCCGTCTGATCGAAGGCGACGCAGTCGTCAGCCCCAGCCTTGCAAGCCATGTGATTAAGCGTGTCGTTGGAGATCAGCGCCTGGGCCTGCGCCTGGATACGGGCATCACGCGCCTGCTGCGACAGGTCAATGAAGCGCACGGTGGCAACTGCCGACAAAATCCCCAGCAGCACGATGACCGTAACCAGCTCGATGAGCGTAAAGCCCGAAACCGGCTTCATGACAGCCGCTCAAGTGACACGCCACTCCAACCCGCCAAATCGTTCTCGACAACATTCACGTCCACATTCATGGCCGAAGTATAGTCGCGCGTCGCGGCAGGCTGTCAAGCAAACCCAGGGCTATGGAGAATCCGGGCCGGCACTGGCATAGAAGGCTCGGGTTCGCTCGAATAACGGGCCGAGCCTGAGAATATAACGCTCCTCGTCCACTCGCTGCAGGTCGAAAGGATGTGCGGCGCCCGGCGACAGACTGCGCCAGTATTCAGGAACGTCCAGGTCGCTCAAATCAAGCGTGGGAAGGTCAGCGTCAATCGGCTGGAATTTTCCCGGCGCTTCCATGATGTAATCAGCAGTTTGCGGACTGGCGGCTGTCATTGCCGCCACGCGAACCGAGAGCGGGTGAGCAAGCAGGCCAACGCTCGCGCCGAGCAGGAGCGCCACAACCAATCTTTCACGTAAAGGGGCCGGGTGCGACAGTATCGCGCCGGCCAAAAACACCACGCCTGCAGCCAGCGCCAGCGAACCAAAATCGGGTGACCACAGTGGGCGAATCGGCGCCAGCGCCACGAAGTGAAGCGCCGCGGCCAGCGCCAGCACCGCCGTCAGCACAAGCATGATGATCAGCGACCGGAAGTTCAGCAGATCCACCGGCGCGTCGCCGGGGCGCGCCTTGGGCCGCTTTCTGGAAGGCTTGGCCATGCCCAGACGCCCCCGAAACCCCAGCGGCCGATATTCAACTTCGATACCGCGGCGCTTAAGGTGCTGGATCAGGGGATGTGACTCGGTCAGCTCATGCAGGCGCCCGCCCGATCTGAAGGCCATCAGGTCGGGCCGCTTCAGCGGCTCGCCCACTGGGTCCCATAACAGCAGCGCCATAGCGTACTCCTGCTGGCCGCTTTCAAGCACCAGCGTGGTGTTGATCCAGCTCTGGGCTTGCCGTGCACTCACGTCCGGTCGCTGGACAACGGCACGGTCAATAGCCGTCCAGGGCAGTTGCCAGTCCTGCCGCAGCCAGCTATTCGGGCCGTGATGCCGATGGGGCGAGCAACGAATGCCGTTTGCATCAACGATCAGTTTCGATTTTCTGGCCAGACCCGCGACATGGGCCAGCAGCGCGCTCAGCGCGATGATGCCCACAAGCGCTGCCGCCAGCGCCCAGACGGGCTGCTGCTGCAGGTCTTTGAGCATGGTCTCGGTCAGGCTTTCAGACCCCAGCGTACCCAGGGTGATCAGCACCGCCAGCGAACCGGCAACAATCCACAGGCCGCGCCGCATGTTGACGGGGCTGAGACGATAGCGAAACCGGGTCGGCAGGGTCGAATCTTCCGCCAGGCTCATTCGCCGCTCAGATCCCAGGCGTCCAGCCATTCGACAGACTCGAGCTTAAAGCCCGCTTCCGCGGTCAGGCGGCGATGAAAATCGGGCAGATGGCCGGCGCCGTAGAACAGCGCCAGATTGCGAGCACCCTTACCCAGTTCGCGGTCAAGAACCGACAGCGCCTTGCGGTTACGCTCGGTGATCAGCACCGAGCCGTCCTCTTGGCCGAGCAGCTCCAGGACGCGCGCCTGATCGACCAGCGACTCGGCCATCATGCGCTTGAAGGCCAACTGCCGATCATCGGCCAGCAGCACTTGCAGCATCTGGGCCTGCTGGGCGGCCGCGCTTTCGGTCACCGCCGATGCTGCCCACATCTGCAAAAACGTGCCAATCCAGCTTTCGTTGCGGCTTTTCATGCTGTCGTCGAACTCGTCAACGGTCATGTCGGCATGCACGAACTGGGGGCGATCATAGTCAATCTGCTCAAGCTGAAAGCTCAGCCCCAGCGCCTGTTTCATGCCACCCTGCATCAGCCCGATCAGGTTCAGCCCAATACCCGCCGGACGCTCGCCGCCATCGGGATCGCCCACCAGCTCGTAGAGCACCACGTCATAGTCATCGAAGCGACACTGCAGGTCCTCGAAATAGGCCTGGTCAGCCACGTGGATGGCACCGACAAGGTGTAGTCGCCGCCCGTGAGCATCACGATAGTGCGCCAACGCCACCTGCAGGCTCTCCGGCTGGCCCGACTCGTTTTCGACAATGCGCATGAACTGATCGGGCACCTGGGCCCGAAGCGGGCTCACGGCCGCCAGGCTCAGCGCCAACATGGCCAGAGCCACAAGCCGGCACGCTGAGGTGCCGGGCCGCTTCAGGTCACTGGCTGCGCCAGCTGTCTGTCGGTCTGGTCGAGGCTTTTCCATGGGCGGCTCCGGGTTCAGATCATTCCCGCATCGACCCGGACCGGCAGCGGCCGGCCCGGTCGAGCATCAAGCATCCGTTTCGACAAAGTCGCCGAACTTGGCGTCCGAGGCCGGTCGCTGGGCCCGCAGCCGCTGCGAAACCTCCTCGGCCTGGCGCAGAACGCGCATCAGATTCTCGCCGATGATTCCCTTGAGCTCTTCATCGCTGTAACCGCGCCGAATCAGCTCGGCCAACAGGGCTGGATAGGTGGAGACATCCTCCAGGCCTTCCGGGGTCGATGAAATACCGTCGAAATCTCCGCCGATGCCGATATATTCTGCACCGATACGATCACGAATATAGTCGATATGGTCAGCCACATCGGCCAGCGTCGCTTGCGGCCGGGGATTGGCATCGAGCCATTCCTCCATGCCGGCCTCGACGCGCTCGACACTTTCGGGATACAACGCCTCAAGTCGGGCACGCTCGCCTTCCTGACGGGCGCCCCACTGGCGAACGGTATCGTTGATGAAACCGGGCACGAAAGTGACCATCACCACACCGCCGTTGTCGGGCAGCTGGTCGAGCATCTCGTCGGGCACATTGCGCGGGTGCGCGGTCACGCCCTTCGCCGAGGAGTGTGAAAAGATCACCGGCGCGGCGGTAACTTCCAGCGCATCGTGCATGACCGCCGGGCTGACGTGCGAAAGGTCCACCAGCATGCCCAGGCGATTCATTTCGCGCACCACCTCGCGGCCAAAGTCGGTCAGGCCACCGTGGCGCGGCGCGTCGGTTGCTGCATCCGCCCAGTCATGCGACTGCCAGTGCGTCAGCGTCAGATAGCGCGCGCCCAGGCCGTAGTAGGCGCGCAGGTTGGCCAGGGAGTTGTCCAGGGTATGCCCGCCCTCCAGGCCGAGCAGGGAGGCGATGCGTCCGGCCTCGAAAGCACGCTCGATCCCGGCAGCCGTCGTCACCCACTCCAGCTCGTCATGGCGCTCGATCAGGCGGCGCGCAGTATCGATCTGCTCGATCTGGACCTGCACGGCTTCCGGGCCGACAAACGCCGGATCGACGTAAACCGACCAGAACTGACCGCCGACCCGGCCGGCGCGAAGCCGCGGCAGATCAGTATGCATGGGTGGATCAAGCTGGGTAGTATCACCGGTGAAATCAATGCCTTCGAGCCGATTGTCGGCACGCACGCGGTACTGCCAGGGCACGTCGTTATGGCCATCAATCAAGGGCGTCGATTCCAGCAGAGCCACGGCGCGGCGGTACTCGGCCGACGTGTCTTCGGCCTGAACCGTAGCGGCGGCTACTGCGACCAGCGCGGCCACACAGATCATCATGATATTTCGCGTCATAAGCTTGCCTGTTTGGAGATTTGCAGATTTTCTGAAAATCGCCGGCACGAGCGAAGCCGCTGGTGCGGGCGCCGGCCAGACAGTTTAACCGACCAACGGGCCCGCGCCCATGTGCTGGATGGCATGCCCGATTGCCGGGAGCCCTCACTGGCCCCACAAACTGCACCGACCACCCCTGAAAGCGAACCCAGCCTGACCGCAGATTGAATACTGAAAGAGGCTTTTCTACTTTAGATTGACACTTACGTGCTCGACGTCGGTGTGCCGGCTTTGATCACAGGCACCTCCCAGACTCAATTTGACCTCGTCTCTTTCTTTGTTAGCGTCACGAGCGTCGGCTCATGACCGGCAGGCATCAAGGGGTAAACACAGCTTTGTGGAAGTAAAGCCAAGAAACGCCTGACTTCAATCATGCTTGCAGCGTTTCTTCTTGCCATGGCTGCCCCAACAACCAGCTTGGCAAATAAAGCGAATTAGAACTTCCGCACCGAATCAGCCACACAGGCGCAAGACATCCTGGCTTCATACCAGGGTGCCCTGGGGGGCATCGTAGCTGGCAGAGGTGTGACCATCCCGATGTCGTCCTGGATCAGTCGATGGGAGGCGACGGGGAATTCGACACACTGGAATCAAGTTGCATGGTGAGCGCCACGGTGGGCATTGCCGGCGGCACGAAAGTGCCCATTTCAGCCACGGCGGCCACATCCAGCGAGGCGATAGACATGGTCATGGTCGCGCCGGGTCACTGCTCTCCAAATTCCCCGGCCTCGATCCTCGCTGATGCGCACAACGGAGTCAAAGTAGCGCACCATACCGGCGACGTTAACCGCCGCCGGTATGCTCATCACCCTGACTTGCCGAGCCCTGCCCGACTTTTGCCCTCTGAAGATGTGCGTGTGCCCGCCGGCCCCGGCACCACACGTCGGGGTCTCAATGCAAGGTGCAGATCACATTAATGCCATTACCGTCAGTGATTCTGGACGTGCACGAATACCCACCACCGCTCAAAGTTTGGGTCAGCCTTCGAATGAACCGGGTATTAGGGGTATCGAAATACATCTCGATGCCATCAAATGGAGCCACGGGCGAGATGCCGCTCGGATCGTTGGGGTCTTCAACAGGAATCTCTGCGCCAGCGTCATCCCTGATCTCCAGTTCCGACCAACTCGAGAAGTCTAGTGACAGCGTTATCTGGAGGGTGGAGCCGGACGGATAGTTGACCTTGATTACAAGCGGCAGGGAACGCAGGTCACGGTTCGGATCGACCTGCAAGTCATAGCTCAGTATTCCTAGGTTGATTGATGTCTGCGTAGAGATCTGTGAAGTGGTTCCCAGAAAATTCTTCAATAACAAATAAGTTCTCAGGCCACTTAAAAAGGCCGAGCTGAGCCTGCCGGACTCCAGGTCGCCGCCAACCGACTCGCGACCGCTCGGGGCCCATCCATCCACGCTGTCCCGGCCGATTGAAACGAACACCACTCCCGAGTTCTCGACTGCCTCCGCGAAAGCTTGCAATTCCTGCGTGGACATCGACTGCCGGTATGCAGTAATCGTCACCCTGTGCTCGCCCCAGAGATCGTCGAGAAGGATCGTTCGTTGGTAATACTGAGTTTCGTTTGTGCTGCTGTTGGTGACGTAGACTTCTGTATACGGCTGTGGCACCTGTAGCGCTCGATGATGAAAATCCTCCTCGGTGACGCAAGAGTCACAGATGTCCCACCAAGCACCCGGCTCGTTTGCCCGAAGATCTGTCAAAGCTGCCAAAACGCAAGCCATAGCAATGAAAATTCGCAAGCCCATTTGAAAGCCCTCCTGCTGGATGATGAAGATCGAAACATTGAACAACGCCCCATATTTCAACCTTACCCCCCCCGATTTCTTTGTCAAATGCTGCACCAGACCAGACGAGGAAACCCGGCAATGCCAGCTCTATCAAAAGACCCTGCTTGTGGACGTCGCTCGGCCTAAGCAGACGAACCGGTTAACTTCCCTGCTTCTTGCGCGTCCGTTTTTCTGAATGTCAGCACAAACAGGATGCAGAGCATCAGGGCAATCGGGGTATTCATGATCATCGGCAGAGACATTTCGCGGCTGCCGATGATGGTTACTGCGATGAAAATTGCCGTGCCCTCCTGACGAATCATGTGTTCGATACAAATTGCCTTGGTCTGGGCCATGGTCAATCCGAACTTGCGAGTCAAGGCGAAGGCAATGACCAGGGCAATCAGATTCATGCCGAGGGTGATCAACACCAGATCACCCAGGTGGGCCTTCAGAACCGCAATCTGGTCTGCCAGAATGAAGCCGAAGGCGACAACGAGCACGGTGGTAGCGAGAAGTTTGATTGGCCCCTTGAGCCTCAGGGCGATTGACTCCTTGAAGGTTCTCAAAAGCAGGCCGAGCGTGGCGGGTATCAAGGTGATACTGAATACCTTCCAGACAAAACCAAGCAGAGGAACATCAATGCTGGTTTCCATTCCCAAAAAATGCAGAACGGCAAAGTGCGCATAAAACGGGATGACCAGAATGTAGACCATGCTGATGACAATCGTCAGCGACAGTGACAAGGCCAGATCGCCCTTGACGAAGTCAGTCATCAGATTGGATAGCATGCCGCCAGGACAGGTCGCGAGCAGAATAAAGCCAACGGCCAGCTCCGGTGATGGCGCAAACAGATAGGCCATTACAAGCCCGATCAGGGGCGGAATGATGAGCATGCTGGGTACGCCGACATACAGAGCGCGTCGGTCGGTAAATACCCGCTTGAAATCATCAATGGTCAGGCTCAGCCCGATCGACAGCATGATGAACCACAGCGAACCGGGCAAGAATATGGTATCGATAAGTTCCACGGGCCTTGGCCTCCTGGGTTTATGGTTTTAGCTTTGTCACGACCCGGTGAAAGCGTCCGGAGCACCTGGGGCAGGATGGACAGCCCGAAAGCTCCCTGGCCGGAGTCGCGCCTGCGGCTTTGTCTGCATCATCTCGAAGCGATTGATCGCCCCCGGTGACTTGCGTATATGCGCAGCGACCCGGGCTGAGGGCCGGTGCGGCCGGTGCGGCCGTTAGTACAAAACCCTAGTCGGCGGGCGGCCGTTGGTCTGGATCGGCAAAATACTCCAGCTTCTGCAAAGCGATGGGAACGTTGCCATTGCGCCAGACAAAGTCGTGAAACGCCTGGATACTGAAGTCATCGCCTTCTCTCATGCGCGCTTCAGACATGAACTCGATCATCTGCAGCTTGCCGATCTGGTAGCTCAGGGCCTGCCCGGGAGTGGCGGAGAAGAACACTGCCTCATGGAGCGCGGTTGGCCCGTCCATCGGAACCTTTGTTTCCAGCACTTCAGCCGCTTCTTCAAGGCTGTAAATCCCTAGCGCGAGCTTGACGTCCACATCCACACGCAGGGCGCGCAGGCGCGAGAAGTTGTAGATGATCTCGCGTGTCTTCGGCGCATCCTCGAACAGGCCTGCCTGAAGCATCATTTCTTCGGCGTAGAACCCGGTGCCCTCATTGGCGCCCGAATCATAGTAATGCCGACGCAAAGGATTGGGATGAGCCCAGCCAATGGCCAACTGCATGTAGTGACCGGGCACGCCCTCATGAACGATAACCGGGCGCGGGTCCTGGGTAAACGTGGTGTTGAAGTAGCCCATGTGATCAGAAGGCTCGGGGATATAGACCGTTGCGTTCTCGTCGAGGCGATCAGGAGATGTGAGATCGAACGTTCGTCCCAACCAGCCGATCGGCTTCAAGTAAGCGGGAAATGCCTGGGCGCTGTAGTGACCAACCTGATTGCCGATGGACAGGACTCCCCTGTCTTTCAGAAAGGCCCGAACCTCGAGCTCTCGGCGGTCGACGTCGGCGATGACCTGGCTGATGTCGGTACGTCGGTCAAGAGGCGCTTCACTCTTGTTGCGCTGCTTCTCGAGAGCCTCGAAGGCGACGATCCTTGCCCACTCCTGCTCGCCCATACGCGCGATCTCCTCGGGCGAATAGGGATACAGCGCGACCTCGTTGAGGAAGAACTCGTAGCTTTCACGGCCCACGGCCGTTTTCTGAGGCAGGCTGCCGACGGCTTGCTCAAGAAACGCTTCGTACTCGGCAAAGGCGGCAATGGCTTTCTCGGCGCTTGCCCTGAGGCTCTGGGCCTGTTGCTTGTCGGCAAACGGAGCCAGCCCGTCGACCATCCCGTGGAGACTGTGAGGAATCCGCCGAAGCTCGGGAAATGTTGCCCGGACAAATGGCCCGCGCATGTCCGTCAGGTTCTCTTGTGCCGCTGCCAGTGTGGCTGGGGCGTGATCGAGCAGGTGGATCACCTGTCGGATGCGGCTGGCATCGACCGGTGGCGGTGGAAGCAGAACCTCGAAGACGGGCCCCAGCGCCTGTTGCACGTAGAATCCCGGCTGTCGCTTCCAGGCCGCAACGTGATCAAGCTCCCAGCGGACGCGAGCCAGAGCCGAGCCCACCAGGCGATAGTCGACTTCCTGAGCTGCCGTCCTCTCCTCTCCGGCAAGCGCCTGCCAGCGCTGCTCCAGTGACTGCAGCTTGTCGTAGCGCTTGGCAACTGCTTCGGGAGACCACTCGGGCGTGAAGGAGTCCGGGCGCACAATGCGCGGAATATCGTCTGACGTGGCCGGCTGTGTCGCCGCTCGCCACGCCCAGAAATCCGCCCCCAGTTTCTGCACATCCGCGGTCACCCCGAAAGCAGCCAGGAGACACACGACCGCGACAATGCCTTTGCAAGCGTTTATTCGCATCGAGTTGTCCTACTGTGTATCCGGTTTCAGATGACGATCGAAGAAGTCCAGCATCTTGCGAAACGCAAACCTCGTCTGCGTGAGGTTGTCCACATCCCAAGCATGACTGCTGCCGGGAATGGTGACCAGCTCGAAGGTCTTCTCGTTTTCCATCAGGCGGTCGACCAGATCCAGGGTATCGCCGTAGAGCACAACGACATCCGCATTGCCGTGGATGATCATCAGATGATCTTCCAGGCCCGCGGCATGGTGTTGTGCCGCCTGCATCTTGTAGCGCTCATAGTTGTCATGAACCGTGTGGCCGAGCGTCCACATCTGGCCTGGATAGGCGTGCCATACATTGGAGGCTGGCGCACCGGCAACCCCTGCAGCATAGAGCCCGGGCTTTTTGAACAGCGACATCAGCGTCATGAGACCGCCATAGCTCGAGCCCCAGATTCCGACTCGATCCGGATCGACCATTCCCTTGTCCACCAGGTAGCGAACACCGCTTTCCAGATCATCGATGTCTCTGACGCCGTAACCCGAAAGCAGGCGCTGACGAAATTCCTTGCCCTGGCCCCAGCTGCCGGCCACATCGACGTTGAGGATGATATAGCCGTGCCTCGCCAGAGCCTGGTCAAGGCCCCATGTCGGGTGAGCGTCACGCCCGCCCCACTGGGCGCGTACGGCATTTGAGTAAACCGAGCCGACAATCAGCGGATATTCTTTGTTTTCGTCATAGTCCGGCGGCAGAATCATGCGGGCGACCACTTCGGCCCCGTCCACATGGCTGTCGAAATGTATATAGCGCACTTTTGCCCACGCATGGTCATCGAATTCCGCCAACGGGGAATCAGTGATCTTGCGGCTGCTTACTCCATCGCTGAGCTTGAGCAAGTACAGATCAGGCGGAGTGACGTCATTGGAGGCGAGGTCGACGGCATGGGCGAAATCCGGGGAAAACGTTGGCGCATGCGTACCCGGCATCTGGCCGACGGCTTCGGGGCTCCCACCCTTCATGGCGATCCGATAGAGCTGCCGTTCACCAGGATGGTCGCGGTTGGCGGTGAAATAGATCTGATCATTCTCGGAATCCACCGCGAAATCTGCCACCTCCCAGTTACCCGTGGTGATGCGCCTGGGTTTCTGGTCCGGCTGCGGCTTGTGAAAAAGGTGGTACCAGCCTTCGCGGTCACTGACAATCACCAGGCCGTTGTCATCCGGCGCCCAGGCGGAGGACCAGGCCGGATCAAGCTGCCGCGGTTCGTGTTCTTCATAAAATACCGTGGCCTGCCCCGACTTCGCGTCGTAAATGCGGATCGTGCGCGTCTCCAGAAGAAACGTCGAACTGTCGACCATGAGTTTCTTGCCACTGGCTGACCACTCGAAGCTTCGAATGGGATTCTCCGCCGGATGCTCGACCCATAGGGGGTCGGCGCCTTCGGCAGCGACCAGGCCGATCCGGTAGCGGCCGGTATGATCGCCTGGAAAGGCGCGACTCAGCTTGCGTGAGCGATTCTTTCCGTCTGAGTAATAGGGCACTTCACGAAGGGGCACGCTGGTCATGTCGGCTTGAATGAAGGCAATACGCTTGCCATCGGGAGACCAGGCGTGACGAGCGATGAACTGACGTTCAAAGGGCAGCTCGACCAGACGCCGGCTGCTCTGTTCAGCCACGGAATAAAGCCACAGATCACCATTGCGCACAAAGCTGAACGCACCACCGTCCGGGGCTGCTTGCAGTTGTTCTTCTTTGGCGGGCGTCTCCGTCAGGCGGGTGATACTGCCATCGCGTGCACGGATATAAAGGTCGCCATCGAGCGCGTAGGCAAGAACACCGTCGGCAAGCCAGGCAAAGTCGGTAATACCGTGAGCATTTTCCACATAACGGGCGTCCCCGGAAAGGCGGGTGAGCCGGATGGGCGCGTCTCGATCCAGATCATGGAGCCAGAGATCGCGGAAGTCATAGCCTTCATCGTTCCACAGGTAGGCGAACGCCTGCCCGTCTGCCCGCCACTGGACGTTTTCCGGGGCGGTTCCGATCAAGTGAGGCAAAGAATAAAACCGCGTGAGCTGTTCTTCCGCCTGCGCTCTTGTCGTTTCAGCAAGTGTCGGCCCGCTGACAACCATCAACAGGACCACCAACAGACTCAAAGCATAATGTCGCATCATGGATTTTCCTGAAATGCCTCACTCATCTGGATCTACTTCGGTAACGAACAGGCACACCAGCAGTGCCTGACCGCATGTCTCGCCCGCGCACTCTTGAACTCCCGAATGCGGCCAAAAACTCTAGCACAACGCTCCAGCCATGTCCAACCAGATTCACATGAATATAATCCCATATCCCTGCACTGCAATGGCCCGCAGCGCAACGGCTCAGCTCACGGCGACGCGACACCATAGCCCCGCGTTAATGTGAACATGGGGCTGAATGTGGTTACAATGACTCCGCGCAGACGAGCTGGTCTGCCTCGGTCCGGGAAGGCCCTTTTTGGACGGGCCAGCCGTTCCGGAAGCACTCGCGCGTTGCATGGAGCGCAATTACGCTTGCCACAGACCCTGATCAGATACTCTGACAGCGCACGTGGTGAGGCCACAGTATCGATGGAGCCTGTTGATGACCTTTTCAGACCCGCACCCGGCCTCTTGGTTCAAACGCTCTGCCTTTGTGCCCGCAGTGGCAACCTTGCTCTGCCTTTCCACTGGCGTGCTCGCAGGCAGCTTGTCTGAGCTGGAAGCAGAGTACCGAGACATCACCGCAAATCACCGCACGGTCGCCGGCCGCTCGGACGTGCCGTCGGGACAGAACGGATGGCCCAAGGAGCTGCCGAAGGATTTGCAGTCTTATCAGCACGACCTCGAGAGCCTGCGCCGCAGGCTTGACGCTCTGCCGGACGAGCGCCTGTCGGCAGATGAACAGCTGAACGCCCGCTACCTCACCCAGGTGGTCGATTGGCGCTTGCAGGGTCTCGCCTTCGACGAGCACCGATTCGCCTTTGTTGCACACGAAGGCTTTTACAATGTGCCCTATTACACAGCGCGCAACACCAGACTTGACGATGCAGACGATGCGCAAATCTGGCTGAGCCAGCTGCGCGATCTGCCACGCTATTTTCAAGAGCAACGCAGCAATCTGGAGCGCGGCATGGCCACCGGCTGGACTCATCCCGGCCGGGTAGTCGATGTTGCCGTCAACGTTCTCGGTGCGCAGGTCAAGCGTCCGATCCAGGAGGATGGCCTTCTGGACCCCATCAGGCATCTGCCCGAGCACGTGCCGACAAAGGTGCGCGAGCGGCTGCTGACCGAAGGTCGTTCGGTCATCGCAAAGACCGTAAGGCCCGCGCAACAGTCGATGCTCGACTTCATTGACGGGCAGTATCGCCAGGCAGCCCGCGCCTCGATCGGAATAAGCTCCATCCCCGAGGGCCGTGCTTATTATGATTTCCTGCTCGACTACTACACCACTACCGATTTGACGGCCGAAGAGATCCACGAACTCGGCAACAGCGAAGTTGAAAGGATCCGCGCCGAAATGCAGCAGGTGATTGAAAGCACCGGTTTTACCGGCAGCTTTGAAGACTGGCTGAAACACCTGAGAACCGATCCACGATTCTACGCAGAGACCCGCCAGGAGCTTCTCGACTTCGCCGCCGTTGCGTCCAAGCGCATTGACGCCGTTCTGTCTGCGTATTTCGGCGTTCTCCCGCGCCAGCCCTTTGCCGTGGTGCCGGTCCCGCGCGATGTGGAGAGCAACTACACCACCGCACGCTATTCCGGCGGCGACTTCTCCAGCGGCCAGCCCGGCCGCTTTCTGGTGAACACCTCCCAGCTGGACCAGCGCCCGCTCTACGAGATTCCGTCCCTGGCCCTGCATGAAGCGGCCCCGGGCCACCATACCCACAGCGCCCTGACCAGTGAGAACCTTGATCTGCCCTCTTATCGCAAGGCACGGGACATGCTGGTCTATCGCGAAGGATGGGCACTCTATGCCGAACGGCTCGGCCACGAGATGGGCGTTTACACTACGCCTTACGAGAAATTCGGCAGCCTATCGATGGAGATGTGGCGCGCCTGCCGCATGGTTGTCGATACCGGCATACATGTCCTGGGCTGGAGCTATGAACAGGCCCGCGCCTGCTTCACGGACAACACCGCCCTTGCCGATATCAATATCGATACTGAACTCGACCGCTATATTGGCGCCCCCGCCGGCGCCGTGGCCTACAAGGTTGGTGAGCTGAAGATCCTGGAAATGCGCAAGCGCGCAAAGGCGCGGTTGGGCAAGGCCTTCGACATCCGAAGATTTCATGATCTGATCCTTTCACAGGGACAGATACCCATGACGGCGCTTGAGCAGATCGTCAACGACTGGATCGCCGACCAGAAGGCCGCCAGTCACCCGTCAGCGAGGTAGATTGCTGCCGGATCAATAATTGCCGTTCAGTTCGTTCTCGCTCGGGGTGCCGGCTCGAGATCAAAGCCAGCGGTCTCTCATGTGCGCGGCTGACATGATGAGCCTGGGCATCAAAGACGCAACGCAATGCAGGGTGACCGGCTTCGGTCTGGTCACTGGGACGGCGCTCGCTTCCTTGTTGCCGCTCGCGAGCAGATTTGCGACCTCGCTGCCGAGGATCGTATTGACGCCGAGACCACGGCCATTGCAGGCCTGTATTGCCAGCAGGCTCAGGTCGTCCTCGGGCAGGCTGATCGTTGGCATCAAAGAGGGATTCAGGTGCGCAGTGCCCGACCAGGCGTATTCAATCGACGGCTTCATTCCATATATACCAGCGAATCGCCGCCGCGCCTCGCTGGCGAAACGGCGGCTGCTCCATTTCGGGAAGACTTCCGGCAGCGCGGATACCACTCGGCCCGTGCCGTCAAGTCGCGCGGTGAAAACATAGGTCTGGCGGTCGGTATAGGGTATTGCGCTGCCGAAATAGCGGCGTCGATCTGCGCTGGAAAGCGGTGGGGTAGCGTATTCGTGTACCAGCAGCGGCAGGGTCGTGCCTCTCAATGCGGGATGCAGACCCGCGTTGCCGCCGTTGGCCGCAAGCACAACCCGTTTCGCCTTGACGCTGCTTTCAGGGGTGCGGATCAGCCAGCCGCCCCCGTCTTTTTGCACGCAGCGCACGGGGCTGTTGATAAAGACCGGAACACCGGCCGCCCGAAGCACTTGTGCCAAGCCCAACGCGTAGGCCAGCGGGTTGAGTGCGCCACCGGTCTCGAAGAACAGCGCGCCACCATAATGATCGCTGCCGATCGCGTTGGCTGTTTCGCCCGGATCCATGAACTCGACGTCGAAACCCAGCGAGCTCCATGCACGCCCGTCCGTACGCAGTGAGTCGATATCACGATCCGATCTGGCGGGCGAGAGAAAGCCGCGTTGATCAGCATCGCATGCGATCCGATATCGCGAAATCAGGTCAAAGGTAAAAGTCGCTGACTTGCCAACCATCCGGGCAAGCCGCTCACCTTTTTCCTGCCCATGCAAGCGGCAGGCTTTGGCGATCCCGTCGCGCACGAACTCCGGCGCCAGTATGCCTCCGCTTGCGCCCGTAGCAGCACTGCCCGGAGACTCGGCCTCGAGCACCAGTGTGTCGGTACCGTGTTCGGACAGATGCAACGCGGTCGACAGCCCGGCCACGCCGGCGCCAACTACCGCGACGTCAGTCTCGATATCACCGCTGGCGCAGGCGTTGCCGGCAAACCTCTCTGCCGTTGACTGCCACAGCGACGTCATGCCGCCCAGGGGAGAAGCCTCACTGTCCGACGCATTGTTCACTGGAGAGGCCGCCCGGTGCTGATGGTCATCATCGGTCAATGGATACCTCGTTCAGGCTCGACGGGAGAAACTCCCTCCGCAATAAGCGGAGCTTTCGACGGAACGTCGCGAAAGCAAAAGGGATAACGGGCGCCATTGGAAGTGTTGTGGGACATGAGCAGTGACATCGAGCGGCTGTCGGGGGAACAGCCTTTGTTAATATTTGGCCAATGGGAGCTTGGCAGAAAGATGATCGGCGCCGGACCTCGACCTTGCCACCATGCGGGCAAGGCCTGGCGCATTCGTGCGACCACCACTATTTTGTTCTTGCCAGAATCTCGATCTCGACCTTGGCGCCAGGCACTGGAATCTGGCAGATCAGCGTCGTGTTGGCCGGGCGTATGCCGTCAAACTTCTCCGCCAGCACAGGAACGACCTCAGACACGTACTCCGCCGAGGTGACGTAAACGCTGCAGCGAAGCACGTCGGCCAGAGACGCATCGGCCTGCTTCAATGCCTGCTCGATGGTCGCAAAGCTGTTTCGTGCCTGCTCTTCAACAGAGTCGGGCATGACGCCGCTCTTCGGGTCCGGCCCGACCGTTCCGGAAACCACCACCAGGTCGCCTTCGACAACCGCCCTGGAATAACGGGCCAGCTCCTCGAAGCGCGACCCGGATGAAATCAGTTTTCTGGTCATTTCACGTCCCCTTTGCTCAGGTAGGTGGTCAGGCGCTCCATGCCCTCGGACAGCCGGTCGTACGGCTCAGAGCCAAAACAGATGCGCAAGTAATCCTTGCCGGTGCTGTCGCTGGTGTAGAACGTGCCGGACTCGACCGCCACGTGGGCTTCCTCGAGAAGGCGCATCGCCAGGTCATCTGCGGCCATACCCAGGCCGGATATGTCGCAGAACGCGTAAATGGTTCCCTGGGGCACCGCACAGCTGACCCCGGGAATGGCATTAAGGGCCTCTACGACCAGGTCCCGACGCGATTGGTCCTCTGCCACCATCTGTCGGACGCAATCCTGAGACGCAGTGACTGCGGCAAGCGCGCCCTCCTGTGCGAACACGCAAGGATGCGTGGTCGAGTTCATGGTGACGCGGCGCAGCTCGGCAATCATGGGTTCAGGCGCGGCTGCATAACCAATACGCCAGCCATCCATCGCGTAAGCCTTGGTAAAGGCGCTGAGGGTAATCGTGCGTTCCTTCATCCCGGGCAAGGACGCCAGGCAGATGTGGCGCTGATCGTCAAAGGTGATGAACTCATAGACCTCATCCGACAGGACCAGGAGATCATGATCGGTTGCGATATCGGCAATCTGCTCCAGCTCCGCCCGGCTGTAGACGGTGCCCGTGGGATTGGCAGGATTGATCAGCACGATCATCTTGGTAGCAGACGTGATTGCCCGCTCGACTGCCGCAGCATCAAGTCGGAATGTGCCGTCCACCAGTTTCAGCGGAACATTCACGATCTTGCCGCCTGCGAACAGAATCTTGGAGTTGTGCTGGGGATAGAATGGATCGAGGACTATGACCTCGTCACCCTTCTCGATCGTGGCCATGAACGCTGCAAACGAGCCCTGGGTAACGCCATTGGTAATCAGCACTTCGCTGGAAGAGTAGTCAACACCATAATGACTGGAGTAGCGCTCGGCGAGCGCCTCGCGCAACGCCCCCAGGCCCTGCAGGTCTCCATAATGCACCACGCCTGCATCCAGCGCTGCCTTGGCAGCCTCCTTGATGTGCTCTGGCGTGTCGCTCGATGGGCGCCCGATTTCCAGATGAATGATATCGGCGCCAGACTGCTGCAGCCGAGCAGCAGCTTCAAACATGCCGAAGCCCTTTCCGGCCTGGCTACTCATACGCGAAGCTGACCACTTCATTCCGATACCACTCCTGTTGTTCTGTGTTTAGGTTACAAAAACGGGCCACGCAGTCTCACCACGCTCTGACATCGTCGAGCGCTCGGTGCAGTTAGCAACCACCTGCAGTGAGCCCCGGAAGCCGCCATTCAGCAGCGGCAACCTTCATGATCTGTCAACCCTTCCAGTACGGCACTGGTCGGGGAAATCCCGAAGCCATTCGGTGGAGACTTCGGGTTGCGCCATGGCGAGCCTTCTCCCTGCCGGGAGAAGCTCGCAATCATTCAATCGGCAAGCGGCTCAGGTTTTCAATGATCCGGACCAGCAGCCCTTCGAACTGACGCAGCTCTGCGGCAGTCAAACCGTCGACGGCTCGATGCAACTGACGGCTTGTCAACTCCAGCAGACTGTGGCCCATCTTCTTTCCGGCCGGTGTCAGCTTGACGTCCGTGACCCGCTGGTCGACCTCATTCGAAGCCGTCTTGACCCATCCCTTTTCTCGCATTCGCTCGATAGCGCGCCCACCGGACGATCGCTTCAGCAAGGCTTGCTCGCAAGCGTCCTTGATATTGATCGGACCGTTCTGCATCAGAACCGTCAAGAGTCGATACATCGTTCTATCCACGCCGGCCTTGGCCATCACCTTGTCCAGATCTTCGTGGTACTTGAAGTCTGCGTGGGCGATCAGATAGAACGGCGACTTGAATAAGTTGAAGTCCGGCTTCGCCGGGTCCATGCTGCGAGGCACTGTCATTGCTTTAGTCCTGTTGTCAATCTGGTTAAGTCGGAGCGGATTGCATCCCGCGCGAACGCTAACCTAGCACACAAACCCCGTCAAGCCGGGGCGTCTGCGGGCGGGCGCGCCCGAAAACCGGCCTCCATATCTGGCAAATCCTTCAGCCTCCGAGCCCGTCTTGGCTCCACCTTTCCTGCCGCATTTATCCGGGCCGCAGGCAGCCGCGCACAGCGCGTGCATCGACCACACATCGGGCGGTCAATTTGCGCCGGGAAATGGCTTGCCGACGACATCTTTCCAGACGGCGCGTGCCTGATCCGAAAGCCCTGCCAGCTCCCAGCGAATGAGAGTGACGGGAATGATTCCCCGCGAAAGAAAATCGTCGTGAAACTCGCCCAGGTCGAAGTCTTTGCCCAACTGAAAGGCCCGCTCCGACACCAGCTGTTCAATCTGTGTTTTACCCAGAAGATACATACTGCCCAAACCAGGGCGCCGCAGGTAATTGACCAGGTCGTAGCGGCCGAGGTCCTCCTCCATGAACGGCACCCAATCCATCATGTACGCGTTGGCTTCATCCACCGTCATCTCGCCGGTGTGCATGCCGATCTCCGCAAAGAATCGGCTGGCTCGCTTGATCAGCGCAATGTAGAACAGCTCGCGCACGCGCGGATTGTCGTCAGCAATACCGGCCTGGATCAGGGTTTCCTCCAGATAGGTCGCCCAGCCTTCGGCACGCGCGCTCTCTGCGTGTGTGCGCCGTATCGGATTATCGAGTTGCTCGCGGAGCTTGCCGTCAAAACGATGGCCCGGTATCGAAGCGTGGATATGATTATTCAAGGCGTTTCGGAACTGAAGCTCTTCCCAGAAATGGCGCTTGGTTTTCGCCCGCGGACTCCAGAACACATCGGTCTCGAATTCAGCCGGCATGTAGTCTGGAATCGTCAGCAGATCCAGCTCCTCGACAAGCTCTCTGGTCCTGGCTTCTGCCGCGCTGGTTCTGCGCTGGTGTTGCTCCGCGCTCTGGGTGAGCTCGAGCTCATCAACTGATGCGTTCTTGTGCCGGTCAAGGATATAGTCGAAGCGATAGCGATGGAACTCTCGAACGCCGATGGCCCGCAGATCGTCAACCGTCTCCGGCATCAGCCGAACATGCTTCAAATACCAGTTGAAGTTGTCCGTGCCAATGCCTGCAGAGGACGCCATGCCATCGATGTTGTCGACCAGCCAATCGTGGTATTTCTGTGCCGCGTCGCGGGCACTTCGGCAGTCGCTGGTCAGAGCGTCCTTGCTTTTATCGAGACGTTGACAAAGGTCATCGAACCAGCCGATTGTGCCTTCCGGAGGGTTGTCACGGTACGGCTCGCCCTGACCCACTCCATCAAAGTTCCCGAGCAGGAAAATCGCCAGGTCCGCCAACTCTGCCGACGGCTGCTTGAGGTTATCGATGGCGCTATCAACCATGCGCGGCACCGCCCGAAGATCGCGGGTCAGCTCCTTGCGACTTTCCTGTGTCGAAGGAACCTCGGCATGAGGAATGTGCCGGAACTGGTACAGATAGGTCAGCGGATCACGCGCCCAGGGCTGCATGACCCGATGCTGAAAAACAATGTCGTTCATCTTGGACCATACCAGCAGATAATCCACCTGCTGCGGCACGGCCCACGACGAGGTGTCGATATCGAGCAGACGCGAACGAAACTCATCGAGCTTCTCCCGGCGCTCTGCGATGGCGCTGCTACTCAGGTCCGGAACACCTTTGACAATATCCGGCTCGGCGAGCTCGATGATCTCCGAGTTCATTTGTACCAGCGTGGCGTAGCCATCCTGCGCTGTAGCGCTTGCACAGACCACCAACGTCACTGACGCAACCACAAGTCGTTTCAAGTCAATCATGCTGAACCCTCCGATCCCGGCTCAATCATTTCGGCTTCTTGAAGGCAGCGCTCCGGCCAGCTGCGCTCGCCAACCCTGCTCTTTACCCATTGCTGAAGAGATTACGCTAATGCACCCACAAATGCAATACTTTCAACACATATCTGGGCACATATTCCAGCTGCCCGCGCTTCGCGCTCCGCGGCGGCCGCGAACTCGCCAAAGACCTGACCCAGGCCGCCTGCAGGCGTTGAAAGCAGCCCAAGTCAACAAATGACGGCAGTCAGTGTCGCTGCTCTGGACGTTGAACATGAAAGCGACCGCGCACGCCCAGACCGCCTGCGGTTGGGAAGGAGCGGCACGGGCGCCGCTCCTTCCCGATCTCACTCAATTGCACTTGACATCAGAAATGCGCGCGCAAGCCGACAGTCACGTACCGACCGATGACGTCGTAGGTAAACGAATCCGTGTTCACGAAGCCGACACCGTCGGTATTGCCAATGATCGGCGGGCTCTTGTCGAACACGTTGTCGAGCACGGCGTAGACCGTGTACGTGTCATTCGGGCTCCAGTTGGCTGACAAGTCAAAGTAGTTGACCGCGCTCAGCTGACGCACCGGAACGTTGGGCACCGATGAACCACTCGCCTTGGCAGCAGCAATGCTCCCGTTCTTGACGCTGCCGATGTAGCGATGACGAAGCGACAGCTGAAAGTCGTTCTGACTCCACGTCAGACGCTGTACACCGCGCCACTTCGGATCAGCAAAGGAACATACACCGCCGCCCACGAAGCCGGCGCAGTCGGTGGGATTGATGATCGGGCTGCCCTGGAACTTGTTTTCGAACACGCGTGCTGCCGAGAGCGTGTAATTGAAGCCACCCGGCATGCTCGGCAGGTCGAACATGTAGTTCAGGTTGAAGTCGATGCCAGCCGTCTGGATGTTTGCAATGTTGGCATTGAGCAGCGGGACATCCCGCAGCTGGCCGTCAGGACCGCGCGTGGTCAGGGGCTGGCAGAACGGGTTGTCAAGGGAGAGGTCCTGGCGACAAGCGTCGATCGTCGGGCTGAGGCCGCCGCCGAAGATGTCGATAGCGCCATCGATCTCGATGTCGTAATAATCGACCGTCAGGTCCAGGCCATTGATCTGCGCGGGCTGATACACGAAGCCCAGGGTCCAGGTGTCCGAGACCTCTTCTTTCAGATCAGGGTTGCCGCCAACAATGGCGCGAATCTGCTGACTCTCCTGCCTGAAGGTATCAATGGCATTGGCGGGCACGCCAAGCTGTACACAGAAGTCCTTCTCCGCCTGCGTCGGGTTGGCCGAGGCGTCGCAGAAGTCACGCGCCACGGAGGCGGTGTTGTCTCCACCACGATAGAGCTCGATCACATTAGGCGCGCGAATCGCGCGCTGAATCAGGCCGCGAAAGCGAAGATCCGGATGCGGCGCCCATTCACCGCCATATTTGTAGGATGTGACCGAACCCGCCGTCGAGTAGTCCGAAAAGCGCACGCCGGCCTCGAGGCCGAGGTAGTCCGCGAAAGGCTGATTCGACAGGATGGGCACGATGGTTTCGGCATAAGCCTCTGACACGTGGAAGCGACCGCCCGTCGGCTGCAGGCCGGCCGATCTGGCAACGCCTTCACCGCTTTGGTAGATGTTGTCGGGATCGAAATACGCTGACTCGGAGCGATACTCCCCGCCCACCGCAAAGCCCAGGGGGCCGGCGGGAAGGTCCATGACGACACCTGAGAGGTTGGCACTGATCTGCTCGGACTGCATTTCAGCCTTGTTCATCATATTGAGCCCGATGAAATCAACGTTCTGCTGGCTCCACCCGCCGGTATCAAACAGGTTGAGTGGCGTGCAGCCGCCGGCCGGACCCGTCGGGTCGGCGCATTGTTCCGGATTCTCGGGATCCACCAGAAGCGTTTGCTGGAAACGGGCCAGATGCAGGCCGCCGCCCTGCGTTGTCGACACTTCATTGCGGCCGAAGTTATAGAAAACTTCCCAGTTCATGTCATCGCCGAGCTCGCCTTCGAGGCCGCCGACAAATCGCCACATGGTACGGCTATCGGTATTGGTCCGGCGACCCAGCTCGCGCGTGCTGCGCTGCAGGTTGATCGGCAGCACGCCGTCGAGCTCACCGGTCGGGTCGAGGTTGGTGTTGAGGAAATCTCGCAGGCCGTCGGGCATGTGCGGATTGTTCGTGTCCAGGCGAAAATTCGGGATCAGCGCCGAGGGCAAGGGCACTGGCGAGAGCACCGAGGTGACCTTGACGTTCGAGAACTGCGTTTCCGCAAAGGCGCGCACGCTATCGGTAATATCGTAGCTGCCCAGCCCGCTGAACTGCCAGCGCTCCATGGGTAGCTGCAACGTGCTGTCAAAAGAGGTGTGCGTGCGGTCGCGGCCCTCTTCGTAGGCGCGCCAGCCGCCGTCGGTCAGAACGATCCCCATGGGACCGATGGGCGTTCCGAAGGGATCGGTCATGCCGCTGTTCACCGTCTCGAGCCCGGGGCGGCTCAGACGCGTTTGCGGCGCATTCCGGTTGGCTGCAGGCAGTTGACGCAGGAATGCGTTTCCGTTTTCGTCCACGTCATTCAAGTAGGAATTGGCGCCCCAGGGTCGCTCATCGGCGTCAATGCCCTTGCGGTCGAAATAGTTCGCATACAGGACCACGTTGCCGCGATGGTCATCAAAGTTCGTGCCCATGGTGACATCGAAGCTCATGCGACGACCGTCACCTTCGCCGCTGATGCCGCTCTGGGCGTTGAACTGCAAGCCGTCGAAGTCATCCTTGAGGATGAAGTTGACGACGCCTGCCAGGGCATCGGAGCCGTATACCGCCGAGGCGCCGCCGGTGACGACTTCGACGCGCTCGATCAGTGCCGGCGGAATATTGTTGAGATCAACCACACCGTCCGTGTCAGCGGCAACCATGCGGCGCCCGTTGACCAGCACCAGGGTTCGCTCGGCGCCGAGACCACGGAGATCCACGGTGGCGGTGCCGTTGCCGGGGTTGTTGCTGGAAGCACCGAAGGTGCCAACAACCTGCGGCAGCGTATCGAGCAGATCCTCGACCTCAACGGCTCCGGAGAGCTGAAACTCCTCGGCGTCCAGCACATTCACCGGGCTATTGGAGGTGACGTCGGCACGCGGTACGCGCGAGCCGGTTACAACAATCCGGTCGACTTCAGCCGAGTCCTGGGTTTCCGCGTCACGGGACGCCTGCGCACCCTCGTCTTCGGATGCCTGCTGCGCAAGCGCAACGCTACCCGAAAGCGCCAGGGCAACGGCCGCGGCAACAGCAATCGGGCCAGACCTTCGCCTTGAAAAGGCCGGCAAGCCAGCGTGAGTGCCAGCCGTATCCTGCGCCTTGCCGCACCGATACAGTATCCTGTGTTGCTTCATTGATTTGCTCCTCCAAAAATAGCTTTCTGTTGCCCAGCTCACTTCCTGGGTCAGGGCTGTCGTAACTGGTGTTCGCATCTTGCCAATGCACTGTGAGAACGCATTTACTCGTGAGAGGTCATGGCGTACATTGCTCCTGGCTGTAATCGTCTCGCCAAAGCAAAATACGTGGACATCACTCAAGATCAGTGCAAAAGAATACCCGAATTCACGCGAATACAATGATAGCGTATTGCAGGTGTACTCCAAAGTCAACGCCCCCGCACTCGTAGTCAGCTCGGAGCACTCATGGCTTTATTGACCCGGCATCAAAGCAGGTTGCATTCAGCCGCGCTGTGCATCCCGACAGCAAGGCAGAGAAACGCCGCTGTAGTGAGCTACAGAAAGTGTCGATAACGCACAGGTAGCCGGTGCCCCCTTGATTCGAGTCTGCTCTCAGGCGTTGAGCACGAGAATGTGGATTGCCGCTTGATTACGGCTGGAAATGATGCCGCCTTGATCAGATCGCCTGAAGACGAAACGGCGCACCTGGTGTGGATTGTCGAGTGCCGGCATGGTGCATGGTCGCAGACTCTCGACTTCGGCCCGATCCTTGGGTCATTGGCCCATACGGCGGCAAGACGAGCGGCGCCTTGGTAGTTGTTGACCTCCAGGCAACTCCTTAGCCCAGTCAAGAAGTCCGTACCAAGCTTGCCGGCGCAGGAAGCGGAGCGCATCACCCCCTGCATCCTCAAGCCGATGCCCCGGAGGGGACCGCTTGAGCAACTGCGCTATCAACCCGGCATCAAAACAGGTGGCATTCAGCCGCGCTCACGACCCCTCCGATTCGGCCGCCTGAACGCTGGCCATCTGCCGCCGCAGCCGCATGGGCCGGCTCTTCTTGCGCCGCATCGCGCGCACCCGCAGGTTGAGCAGCTCGACGCCCACCGAAAAAGCCATGGCGAAATAGACATAGCCCTTGGGAATATGAAACTCCATGCCCTCGGCGACCAGGGTGAAGCCGATGAGAATCAGAAAGCTCAGCGCCAGCATCTTGATGGTCGGGTGACGATCGACGAATTGGCCGACGGCTTTTGCCGAGACCATCATCACGCCCACGGCGATGACGATGGCAATGATCATCACCGCAAGGTGGTCGGCCAGGCCGACGGCGGTGACTACCGAATCGATGGAAAACACCAGGTCGATGAGTCCGATCTGGATGAGCACAGACCAGAAGCCGGCCGTGGCCGCGCCTGCCGATGCGGACGGATCATCGCCCTCGAGATTGCCGTGAATCTCGTGGCTGGCCTTGCCGAGCAGAAACAGACCGCCGGCGATCAGGATCAACTCGCGCCCCGTAATCGCCTGGCCCAGGATCGAAAACAGGGTCTGGTCCAGACGCATGATCCAGGTGATGACCAGCAGCAGCGCGATGCGGCTGATCATGGCGATGGAAAGACCGATGATGCGCGCGCGCTGTCGCTCGGCCGCCGGCAGGCGGGCAACAAGCACGGAGATGAAGATGATGTTGTCGATGCCGAGCACAATCTCGAGCGTGGTCAGCGTGCCCAGCGCGATCCAGGCCTGGGGGTCGGCGATCCATTCCATGAGAGATACCCTCGCTACGGCAGCAATCGCGAAAACTTGTCAACCCGGCATCAAAGCAGGTTGCGTTCAGTCGCGCAGATGACAGCGTTTGCCGTCAGGAGCGCCGGCGCTCGCGGCGAACGCGCTCGGATTCCGAATAGCGAATGTAGAGGTCGGACAGCACCCGGCGGAAGGGCTCGCTGTAGCCGGCAGCGATGCCGAGCCCGAGGGTTGTAATCGCCGCTTTGTCGGGGTTGTCCTGTATCCAGCGCGCCAGCACCGGGTCGGCATGCTCGCGCAAGAAGCGCTCGAACTCGTCGTCGTCGGTCGTCTTGCGCGACGGATCACTGCGTCGGGCCGCCGGATCCGCTATTTTGGCAATCAGCAGTACCAGCGCGATCAGGATGATTCCGCAGGCGGCCGTCACCAGCGCCGCGAGTGCCGGCGTCAAGCTTTCGAGTAACGCCAGGTAGCAGGCCATGGCGAGGAAGGCGAATACACACAGCGCCACCGGGACGACGATTGCCGTCACCAGAACGCCGGTCTCCATACGCTTCTTGAGTCTTGTCAGCATTCAGGCAAGGCTGCAAACAAAAGCTCAGCGATCGAGCAACTTGCCGAGGATGAATCCGATCCCGAGCGCGACCGCAATGCTGGTCATCGGACGCTCTTCGATTTCGTGCTCGAACGCGTGCCAGGTCTCGCGCGCCTGCTGGCGCGCCTGGTCAGCGGCCGACCGCAAGCGTTCGCGACCCTCATCGGTCGCGGCGTGGCCCAGCTGCCGGACCGTCTTGCCAATGCCGGAGAGCTCTTCCTTCAACTGCTTGAACTCTTCCCGAAGCTCCTGAAGTTCCTTTTCGGTGTTGGCAGCCATGGTTCCTCCTTCTCTCGATTCTGATGTTGGAGTGTTGTGACAAAGACTACCACACTGAACCGGGAAGTCCCGTTAACGCCCGTATTCCATTGACCCGGCATCAAAGCAGGTTGCATTCAGCGGCGCTGTGCAGGGCGGCCTGTCGTTCAATATCAATATGTCAGGAGCCCCGAGAATGCAACCTGCTCTGGTGCCGCGTCAATAATCTGCGCCCGCGTAAAATCACTGACCACCGACACCAAGAGATGTGGCCATGAATACCGCCAATTCGCACAAGTCCGAGAGTCTCGAGGGTCTGATCGAGCAGCTGCGCGCGATCAGCCAGGATATCGATCCGGTCGAGCTGCACGACATCCTGCAGCAGATCGAACAACGCTCCTTCGGCGCCATTCTGATCGTCGCGGGGATCATCGTGCTGGCGCCGATCATCGGCGATATTCCCGGCGTCCCCACCCTGATCGCGCTGCTGGTCATTCTGACCTCCGTGCAGATCCTGGCGGGGCGAAGCTATTTCTGGCTGCCGCAGTTCCTGCTGCGACGCTCCATCTCTCGCCGCCATCTGCAGGGCGCACTCGACTTCATGCTGCGCCCGGCCCGCTTTACCGACCGGTTTCTGTTTCACCGCCTGTCGCTGTTTACGGGCAACGTCTTTACGCTGATTGTTGCGCTGACGGCCCTGGCTGTCGGCCTGGTCATGCCGCTGCTGGAGTTCATCCCGTTCTCCGCCAATCTGGCCGGCATTGCGCTGTTTACCTTCGGTGCTGCTCTGGTGGTGCGAGACGGCTTGCTCGTGCTGATTTCGCTTGTGCTGACGGTCACGATTGTCGCGCTGGCCGCGCAGTGGCTGCTTGGGTAGCGGCGGCCGGGCCGGGATCAGACGAACAGTTCGCCGCCGGCTTTCGAACGCTGCTCGTATTCCTGGGCATCCACCACGGCGATGGCGGTCATGTTGACCACGCGGCGCACGGTGGCCGAAGGCGTGAGCACGTGCGCCGGACGACCAATCCCCATCAGCATCGGCCCGATGGTGACGCTCTTGCCAATCACGCGCGCCATGGAAAAGGCGATATGAGCGGCATCCTGATTGGGCATGATCAGCAGATTGGCCTCTCCACGGAGCCGCGAGTCGGGGAAGATGCGTTCGCGAATGGCCGGCATCAGGGCGGCATCGGCACGCATCTCGCCCTCAACCTCGAGTTCGGGTGCGCGCTTGCGCAGCGCATCGAAAACCTGCCGCATCTTTGCAGCCGACGGGTTGACGTGGCTGCCGAAGTTGGAATGCGAGCACAGTGCCACCCGGGGCGTGATGCCGAACATGCGCAGGCGGTCGGCCGCCATCAGCGTCAGCTCGACCAGCTCCTCGGCGCTGGGGTCAGGGTTGACATGGGTGTCGCAGACGAACCAGACGCCGTTTTCGTTGGTCATCGCCGATAGCGCGCCCAGGGTTTGCGTGCCGTCGTGGGTGCCGAGCACTTCGCTGATGTACTGCAGCTTCTTCTGGTAGCGCCCGACCACGCCGCAGATCATCGCATCGGCCTCGTTGCGGTGGACCATGACCGCCGCAATCACGGCCGTGCGCGTGCGCACGATGGCCTTGGCCGAATCGGGCGTGACGCCGCGGCGTTGGGTGATCTCGTGGAAGGTCTGCCAGTATTCCTTGAAGCGCGGGTCGGATTCGGGGTTGACCAGCTCGAAGTCCTCACCGGGCGTGAGCCGCAGGCCGGCACGCTCGATGCGCATGTCGACCACCTTCGGGCGGCCGATCAGAATGGGTTTCGCCAGCCCGTCATCGACGATGGTTTGCACCGCGCGCAACACGATCTCTTCTTCGCCCTCGGCAAAGACCACGCGCCGGGGGTCATTACGCGCGGCGTCGAACACCGGCTTCATGAGCAGGCCGGTGCGGAAGACGTGTTGATACAGTCTTTCGGTGTAGGCCTTGAGATCCGCGATCGGCCGGGCGGCCACGCCGGAGTCCATCGCGGCCTTGGCCACCGCCGGCGCCAGATGGGCCAGCAGGCGCGGATCAAACGGCTGCGGAATCAGGTAATCGGGCCCGAACTTCGGTACGTCCCCACCGTAGGCCTGCGCGGCCACGTCGGACGCCTCCATCTGGGCCAGATCGGCGATGGCGTGCACGCAGGCCATCTTCATCTCGTCGTTGATGGCCGTCGCACCGACATCGAGCGCGCCGCGGAAGATATAGGGGAAGCACAGGACGTTGTTGACCTGATTGGGAAAATCCGAGCGCCCGGTGGCGATCAGGGCATCCGGCCGCGCCTCGCGCGCCTGGTCGGGCATGATCTCCGGCACCGGATTGGCCAAGGCCAGGATAATCGGCTTGTCGGCCATCGTCTTGACCATTTCCGGGGTCAGGACGCCGGGGGCGGAGACGCCGAGAAACACATCGGCATCTTCGATGATCTCGCCCAACGTGCGCGCGTCGGTCTCGATGGCGTAGGCCGCCTTGCGCTCGTCCATCTCCGAACTGCGACCGACGTAGACCACACCATCGCGATCGCAGACCGCGATATTCTCGCGCTTGACGCCCATGGTCACCAGCAGGTCCAGACAGGCGATACCGGCAGCGCCGGCACCGGAAGCGACCAGGCGGATGTCTTCCATCTTCTTGCCGACCAGCTTCAAACCGTTGACCAGAGCGGCGGCGGCGATAATGGCCGTGCCGTGCTGGTCGTCGTGGAAGACGGGGATGTTCATGCGCTCCTTGAGCGCTTCTTCGACCTTGAAGCACTCCGGCGCCTTGATGTCTTCCAGATTGATGCCGCCGAAAGTCGGCTCCAGGCTGGCAATGATGTCGATGAGCCGGTCGGGGTCGCGCTCGTCGACCTCGACGTCGAAGACGTTGATGTCCGCGAACTTCTTGAACAGCACGCCCTTGCCTTCCATCACCGGCTTGGACGCCGCCGCGCCGATGTCGCCCAGACCCAGCACGGCCGTGCCGTTGGAGATCACCGCCACCAGGTTGCCGCGCGCGGTGTAGTCCAGCGCCTTGAGCGGATCCTTCGCGATTTCTTCCGATGCCGCCGCCACGCCGGGCGAGTAGGCCAGGGCCAGATCCTTGGCGGTGGTCAGCGCCTTGGTCGGCACCAGCTTGATCTTGCCCGGTGGATATTGACGGTGATATTCGAGGGCTTCTTCGCGGAACTTGTCGTTATCGCTCATTGGGGCTTCCGGCTCCGGGTAATAAAACCACGCGGGCCACGAAGCGCACGAAGATAATCAGATTGAATTCATTCTTTCTCTTCGAGCCCTTCGTGCCCTGCGTGGTGGATTCATCATGTCGTACGAAGGTCGCGCCGGGCGCGGCGCTGCGACAGCACTCAGGCGCCTTCGGCGTCTTCGCTCCACTCGCCCACAGCTGCCAGACCATTCATTCTGGCGCGGTGAGCAAGAACCTGCTGGGCTTTTTCGCGGTTGCCCTTCGGGTCCGCCGCCCAGGTCTTGAGGCACTCGGCCTGCAGCGCCCGCCCGTACGAAAACGACAGCGGCCACGGCAGGTCACCCATCTTGTTCATGGTGTCGAGATGCCGGGTGGCTTCCACGTCGCCCTGCCCGCCGGAGAGGAACACGATACCGGCCAGCGCCGCCGGCACGGCGTTGAGCAGGCAGTCGATCGTGGCCTCGGCCACTTCTTCGGTGCCGGCGCGATTGGCGGCCTCCGAGCCGGAGATTACCATTGACGGCTTCAGAATCGTCCCCTCGAGCAGCACATCATGCTCATAGAGCTGGGCAAACTGGATCTTGAGCGCGGCTTCGTTGACGTCGTAGGCGGCGTCAAGATCATGCGCGCCGTCCATCAGCACTTCCGGCTCGACGATCGGAACGATGCCCGCCTCCTGGCACAGCGCGGCATAGCGCGCCAGGGCGTGAGCGTTGGCTTCCAGGCAGGTGCGCGAAGGAATATCGTCGCCAATGGCGATCACCGCACGCCACTTGGCGAATTTGGCACCCAGCTCGGCATACTCGGCCAGGCGCTCACGCAGGCCATCCAGGCCCTCGGTCACTTTCTCGCCCTCGAAACCGGCCAGCGCCTTGGCACCACGGTCAACCTTGATGCCGGGAATGATGCCGGCCCGGTTCATCAGCTCGACCATTGGTGTGCCGTCGGGCGCCTTCTGGCGCAGGGTCTCGTCGAACAGAATCGCACCCGATACATGCTCACCAAGGCCGGGCGTGGACAGCAGCATCGAGCGATAGTCACTGCGATTGTCTTCGGTCGACTCCACTCCCACCGACGCCAGGCGTTTCTGGATCGTACCGGTGGATTCATCGATGGCCAGGATACCCTTGCCGGGAGCGACCATCGCCTGTGCAATTTCAACGAGCTGCTCGAGTTTGTCCGTCATGTTCTCAGAACCCCTGCTACGCGGTTGGAAGGTGGGTGGAATGGCAGTCTCTATTGTAGCGAGCCACGGGGCCGAGTTCACCCGTCCTGAGGTCTCTGGCGGGGAAAAACCTCTTAAACGCAAAGCAGCGAAGCAGCAAAGGGCGCAAAGTGCAGAAAACCGGTCGGCTTGCTGTTTGGTCAAGCAGGCCTGCCCAAGAGCACTGATCTCGCCAAAGCCGAGCTCGCTTGAGAGTGGCTCTGGGGCTGAGCCCAGCACCGGAGCACTTTCAATGCACTTCTTTTTGATTTTCCTTGCATTCTCTGCTGCTTCGCTGCTTTGCGTTTCAAGGGTTTTGCGTTTGCGGAAACGCCCGCCTCACTCGACGGCGAGAATCTTCATGGTGTTGGTCCCGCCCATCACGCCCTGCTCGTCGCCCAGGGTCATGAGCACGCGATCGCCGGACTCGACCAGTCCGGCGCGTCGGGCATGCTCGATGGCCGAACGGGCCAGTCGGGGGCGGGGCATGTCCTCGGGCACGAACAGCAGCGGCCGCACATGCTGGAACAGACGCATCCTGCGCAGACTGGCCCGATTGGGAGAAAGCGCGATGATCGGCACCGGCGAACAAACCCGGCTGAGCCACTGTGCGGTCGAGCCCGACTCGGTCAACGCGATGATGGCGCGCACCGGCAGGTTGTGGGCCGTGACCATGGTGGCCATTGCCACCGCCTGATCAGTGCGCTCGGCCTCGACGTTGAGCCGCCCCATCGGCAGATGGGTGTCGACGTGGCGTTCAGCGCCGGCGCAGATGCGCCGCATGGCCTCGATCACCGTTACCGGATGGCGACCCACGGCGGTTTCGGCCGACAACATCACCGCATCGGTACCGTCGATGACGGCATTGGCCACGTCCAGAACTTCGGCGCGGGTCGGGATCGGCGACTCGACCATGGACTGCATCATCTGCGTGGCGGTGATGACCGGCCGGTTGGCAGCCAGCGAAGCCTTGATGATGCGCTTTTGCAGGCCCGGGAGCTCGGCGTCGCCGATTTCCACGCCGAGATCACCGCGGGCGACCAGCACGGCGTCGGACGCCTCGATGATCTCCTCGAGGTTTTCAATGGCCTCGGCACGTTCGATCTTGCTGACCAGGCCGGCATGGCCGCCGGCCGCCTGCAAGAGATCGCGCGCACGCTGCATGTCTTCTGCCCCGCGCGGGAAAGAGACCGCCAGGTAGTCCACCTGCCACTCGGCAGCGCGCCCGATGTCGCGGGCATCGGCTTCGGAGATGCCCGGCACCGACAGCCCCCCGCCGCGCAGATTGAGGCCCTTTCGATCCGACAACGGACCGGAAGTCAGTACGGTGCAATGAATCGTCTGGCCCTCGATGCGCTCGACGCGCAGGGCCATCAGGCCATCGTCGAGCAGCAGCTCGGAGCCGGGGCTGACGTCGTCGACCAGGCCCAGGTAGGCCACGCCGACGCCGTGCTCATCGCCGGCTGGCGGATCGGCCCGGGCGAACAGGGCAAACGGGTCGCCGGCCTGCAGCTCGACCGCGCCTTCGCGAAACCGGTCGATGCGGATCTTCGGCCCGGCCAGGTCAGCCAGAACCGCCACATCGCTGTCGAGCTCCCGCGCCGCCGCTCGCACCATCTTGATGCGACGGGCGTGAGTCTCGTGATCACCGTGCGAGAAATTGACCCGTACCACATCGCAGCCGGCGGTGATCACCTGCTCAAGCACTTCGGGCTCGTCGGTGGCCGGCCCCAGAGTGGCCACAATCTTGGTTCGTCGTGTCATGCTGCCCAGTATAAGCAACCGCGAGCCATTGACGAAGCAGGCCGGCGGTCGCACCTGAAGAACATGCAACCCGCGAAAAAAACTAGGAGTCAGCCCATGAGCACCAATGACTATGTGCCACCGAAAGTCTGGAAGTGGGAAAGGGACGAGAACGGGGGTCAGTTTGCCAATATCAACCGCCCCATCGCCGGCCCGACCCACGACAAGATACTGCCGGTGGGGAAGCATCCGCACCAGCTGTATTCTCTGGCCACGCCCAATGGCGTCAAGGCCACGGTGATGTTCGAGGAGCTGCTGGCGAAGGGGTTTTCGGGCGCTGAGTACGACGCCTGGCTGATCCAGATCGGTGAAGGCGAGCAATTCGGTTCGGGCTTTGTCGACATCAATCCCAACTCGAAGATCCCGGCAATGGCTGACCATGGCGTGGATCCAGTGCGTCGCGTTTTCGAATCCGGCTCGATCCTGCTCTATCTGGCCGAGAAATTCGGCGCCTTTCTGCCGCGCGATCCGGCAGCGCGCACCGAATGCCTGAACTGGCTGTTCTGGCAGACCGGGGCGGCCCCCCTGCTCGGCGGTGGCTTCGGGCATTTCTATAACTACGCGCCGGTCAAGATCAAGTACGCCATCGACCGTTACACCATGGAAGCAAAACGCCAGCTTGACGTGCTCGACCGGCAGCTGGCCGAGCGTGAATTCATCGCCGGCGATGATTACAGCATTGCCGATATGGCGATCTGGCCCTGGTACGGCTGCCTGGTGCTTGACCGCGTTTATGAAGCGGCCGAATTTCTGCAGACACAGGAATATGAAAACGTCATCCGCTGGGCGAAGACCATCGACGCGCGCCCCGCGGTCAAGCGCGGCCGGATGGTGAACTCGGTGTTCGGTGAACCGGATGAGCAGCTGCGCGAGCGCCACGATGCCACCGATCTTGATCGCCTCATCCGCAACGAGGCGGACAACGGGGAAAGCTGATACCAGCCGGGGGCTGGCGTCGGGCTCCGGCCTGCTCTTGCGCCTCCCGTCTCCGCCCCACCGCGGTGGGGCGGATGCAGTTTCGGATCAGTCGGTATCGTAGCGCTCGAACCAGGCCAGGATATTGTCGATCTTGGCAATCAGGCGCGACGGCCGCGAGGCAATGCCGTGCGATGTGCCCGGCAGGCGCAGCATCACGGTGTCCACGCGGGCAAGCTTCAGCGCCTGGTAGTACTGCTCGGTTTCCGACATCGGCGTGCGGAAGTCCTGCTCTCCGGTGATCAGCAGGGTGGGCGTGGTGACGTTGCCCACCAGCGACAGCGGCGAGCGCTGCCAGTAATGCTCGAACGCCTCCCAGGGCGGCGCCGGGAACTGGCGCTCGATCTGGCTGGGGTAGTAATCACCGGTCAGCGTCTTGGAGATCCAGTTGATGACCGGCTTGGCCACCGCTGCGGCGCGAAAACGATCAGTCAGGCCAATGGCGTAAGCGCTGGCGATGCCGCCGGCCGATCCACCGGTGATGAACAGGCGCTCTGGGTCGATGAAGCCCTTTTCCAGCAGGGCGTCCACGCCGGACATGTGGTCGCCGAAGTCCTCTTCGGAGCTGTATTTGTATTCCAGCAGCATTCCGAAGTCGCGACCGTAGCCTGCCGAGCCACGATGGTTATCGTAGAAAACCACGTAGCCTTCAGCCGCGTAGCGCTGCATCTCGGCGGAGAAGTGCGGGCCATAAGCCAGATGCGGGCCGCCGTGAATCTCGAGCACCAGCGGCCAGGTCTTTTCCGGATCGAAGTCCGGTGGCGTCAGATACCATCCCTGAATTTCAGTGCCGTCGACCGCGGATGGGTACACCACCTCGTGTACCTCGCCGAGCGCCCTTTGATCCAGCAGGTTGCGATTGAGCCGGGTCAGCCGCTGGGGCTCTCCGCCGGCCGGCTGCAGCCAGACATCGGCGGGCGTCTTTTCCGTGCCGCGAGTGTAGGCGATGCTGCCGTCAGCGGCTACCGAGTAGTCACCGCTGCTGTAGGGCCGACCGATGGTCGTGCCGCTGAGACCGTCGATGACGGTCTCGTACTCACCATCGAGATCGATCCGACCGACCTTGCGCCAGCCGCGATCGGTGAAATGGAAATAGATGCTCTGGCCATCATCGGACCAGGCGGGTGCCTCGATGGAACGGTCGAGGTCCTCGCCGAGGACTCTGAGATTGTCGCCGTCGGCATCGATCAGACCCAGCGCATTGATGGTGTACTGACGGCCCTGGTGGTCATCGCGCTCAAAGGCAATGGTCCGGCCGTCGGGTGACACCGCGGGTGCGGAGGCAATGCCCGGCAGGTCGGTCAGCTGCTCGATGGCACCGCCCTCGACAGAGACACGGAACAAGTCGCGCTCGTTGAGCTCATATTGCCACTGTGCAGAACGGTTGGACGCGAAGACAATCCCGGAACCATCCGGCATCCAGGCCAGCGGTCCATGATGATTGAAGTCACCGGTCGTCAGCTGGCGCGCCGCACCACCTTCGGCCTGGACAATGAACACATGCTTGAAGCCGGGATCGAGATAGCCGCGACCGTCAAAGCGATAAACCACGCTGTCGATGAGCACCGGCGGCTCGGCCCACTCTGCACCGTCGGGTTTGTCAGGCGCCTTGGCGAGTGAGGGCTTTTCAGCCGGCACCTGCATGGTGAAAGCGATGAATTTTCCGTCAGGCCCCCAGGCGATCGAAGCAGGCGTGCGCGTCAGGCTGGTCACCATGGCAGTCTGCCCAGAGTCCATCCAGCGCACGAAAAGCTGTGCCTGCCCGTTCTTGTCTTGTGCCACATAAGCCAGTCGCTCACCCTCGGGAGACCAGCGCGGCAAACTGTAGCTGTTGCGCCCCGACAGCAAGGGGCGGTGCTCGCTGCCGTCCCGGCTGAGCAGCCAGAGGTTGGCGCGGACGCAATCACACATGATGTCGTGGATCGAACGCGCGTAAACCACCTCCTCGCCGCTGGGCGAGATGCGCACTTCACTGGCGTACTGCAAGTCGAACAGGTCAGCGGACGCCACGCGTTGAACGTCATTGCCCTGGGCCAGGGCCGGGCCGGCAACAGCAAGCGCCAGAAAGACAAGGAAAACCGGAAAGAGAGACTTCGTGTGCACTGAAACACCTTGGCTGGGCATGTGAAAGACTCAGTTTAACCGAGCCTCACGCCTTGCGCTTGGCGCAGCCGGACACCCACCGCCTGAATGAACTCAGCGTTGCTGCCAGGGGAGAACATCCCGGAGTCCCCACCATCGGGCTGCAGCCTGTCCAGGAGCTGACGCCGATGCAGAATCGGGATCTGCGCAAGCTCGGCATCTTCGATGAACACTTCCGGGTGAGCGAGAACCACCGCCGCCCTTGCGCGACTGTGGATACCGTGCTGCAACAGCCAGCGCTCGAGAGCGCGCGCCTGAGCCTGGGCCTGGGGTATCGGGTTGGGCATCGCCCGCCAGCCCGGGCGACTGCCGCAGCCGGCGCGTCGAACCAGCGGCCAGTGCTTTTCTTCCGGCCGCACCTTGACATGGCCGGGCGTATTCTTGACTTCCAGCACCCAGATATCGCGTGGTCCGGCAACCACGAAGTCCAGCTCGCGCGCTTTATTGGGCAAAGTGGCATCCGGCAACCTGAGGCGATTGATGACGACAAAATCGTCGGGAAGTGCGGCGAGCTGCTCGAGCACAGCGGCCTCGCCCTCCGCGCCGGCCAGGTGGCCTGAGTCTACGCTGCTGGTGCCGGGCAAAGCGGCAAAAAAAAGCACGCAGACGCTCACGCCAGCGAGCATCACGCCAAGCGGCACGCTCCAGGCGCCGGCCAGGGCAATCAGCACGAGGCTCGCGGGCGCCACCAGCAGCAGCCGACGATAACGCCGACGGCGCTGCTCACGCAGCTCTTCCCGGTGCCGCCTCAGGGGCGGGTATTCGACGACAAAACGGGTATCGGCCATGTCGACTCCAGTGTAGCCGGCCTTTGCTTCGAGCCCATAAAAAAACCGCAGGCCGGGGGCCTGCGGTTTTCGCATTACCGATGTTCCGGTTCTGCTTTTAGTTCCTGAAGGTTGCACCCAGGAATACATAGCGACCGATGTCGTACACGGTCGGGTAGGTGTTGCCGTTACCCAGGGGCGGACCCGAGGAGGTCACGATCGGCGCATCGTCACCAAACACGTTGTTGACGCCACCACGGAAGCTGAAGCTTTCGCTCAGGTCGTAGTTGAACGCCAGATCAAGATACTGCTGGGTGTTGATCTTGCGGTCGATTGCAGGCTTGATCTCCTGACCCAGCTCGTTGTCCGTGCTGGAGTAGTAGCGCCAGGTCGCGGTGAGCGAGAGATCCCAGGGCGTACGCCAGGTCGCCAGCATGCGATGACGGTATTCCGGGGACGGGGCCTCACAGGCACCTGCGTGGTAGCCTGCGCAATCAATCGGATCGGCACCCGGGAAGGACTCCGTCTCGAGCTTGTCCAGGAAGGTAGCGGCGTAGTCGAGCCGCAGCGAGCCCATGCCGCTGAGACCGATATCGGACAGGCCCATGTCATAGCTGGCCTGAACGTCGAGACCCTTGGTCTTGAGGCTGGCGATGTTGACCTGCGTATTGGTGAAGCCAACGCCCGGCGTACCGGAGTTGAGCGAGCCGCGGCCGTCGCGCTGCATCAGATCACAGAAGGTCGCATCGCCGGTTGCGAGGCACTGTGACAGGATCGTCGATGCCGGAATGCCGCCCGAGATCGCGTCGTCCACCGTGATGTCGAAGTAGTCGACCGACAGCGTCAGGCCGTCAGCAAAGGTCGGAGTGAAAATGACACCGAAGCTGATCGTGTCGGACTCTTCAGGGCTCAGGAACGGGTTACCCCCGGTGATCGACTGCGTCTGACCGGAGAGCACGTCCAGGATATTGCCATACTGATCCTGGGTCACGCCCGTGCGGGCACACTCTTCGAAGCTGGCCGTCGGGTTCGAGGTCGCACAGGGATCGTAGTTACCCTGGGAATCCTGCGACAGGTTCGGCAGGTTGGTGCCCTGGCCGGTGTAGAGCTCGATCACGTTCGGAGCACGCACGGCGCGCTGGAACTGCGCACGCAGACGAACCGAATCAACCGGCGTCCAGTTCAGGAACGCGTGGTAGGTATCGGTGGAGAAGTCGTTGGTCGTGCCACGACCTTCCGCCTCGTAGTCCGAATAACGGTAGGCGCCGCCCAGAACAAGCTGCTCGGCCATGGGGGCTCCCGTGACCAGCGGCAGCTGCGCTTCGGCGTAGAACTCGGTCACCGCAACTTCACCAGAGACGGGCAGAGTCGGGCCACCGACACCGGTGAAGCCGCCGTCAGCCTGCTGCGAAGTCTGGTCAGGAGTGGATTCGAGCTCGTCCTTGCGATACTCGGCACCCACCAGCACGCCGAGGCCGCTGCCGGCAAAAGGCGACTGCAGGCCGACACGGCCCAGATCGGTCTGGATGTTACCGCCGAAAACGAGCTGCTCGACGTTACCGACGACCACGCCGGTCCCTTCGAGGTAGTTCAGCGCTTCCGGATCGACCAGGGATTCGCCGTTGGGGCCACGCTGGAAGATGTTGTAGGGAATGCAGTCCTCGTTGCCCGAGCGACAGACCGGGTTGCCGTTGGCGTCTTCAACCACGTAGAAGGCGTCCTGAACGTGATCGATCACGAAGTCGCCGGTCGACACTTCCTTGTTGTCGGTCGACGCGAACTGGGAGAACAGTTCGAAGTCGTAGTCGTTGGCAAACGTACCGCGAATACCGGCCACCGTACGGAAGGTGGAGATATCGATCATCGAGTTACGCGGGCCACCCTCCACGTTCCGGTGCGATGCCGTAATGCGGTGGACTTCGTCCGGCAGCTCGCCGGTGTCCGGATCCGGCGTGTTACAGCCGTAGAGGTCGGTCAGCGAGATGCCCGGGGTGTTCTGAATGAACGGGTTGTCGCAGTTGATCGACCAGCCGCCGAAACTGGCGGACTCGGCCACCTGGGCATCCGTGCGCGTGTTGTTGTAGCTCAGGTCAGCAAAGAACTCGATATTGTCGGTGATCTCGTAGCTGCCCTTGCTGTAGATCTGGAAGCGCTCGGTGGGACGCTGGAAGTAGTTCAGCGGGCCATAGTTGTGCGTCTGGTCGGGGCCGCCGACGTAGGGGACGATGGTGCCGTCGTCCTGCTGGAAAGCAGAACCACCGGGGCCAGCAAACAGACGATAGTTACCCGAACCGGCACAGCCGAGCCCGTTGTAGCTGTTCTCACCCGAAGCCGAAGCCAGGGCGCAGGCGCTGGTGATGCGGCTGTCCTGGGTGATCGACTTGGTGTTCTCGTAGTTGGCGTGCATGACCACGTTGCCGCGACCCTCGAAGGCGTTGGTGCCCATGGTCAGTGCGATGCGGTACTCCTCGCCGTCCCAGGTCGAGCCGGGGGACTTGACTTTGGCCGCCGAGTGCACCCGCTCGAGCATGCTGTTGCTGTTGCCCGACTGGTGGGCGCTGCCCTGCACGTCGATCTCGATGCCTTCGTAGTCATCCTTGAGGATGAAGTTGGCAACACCGGCGATGGCGTCGGAACCGTACACGGCTGAAGCACCGCCGGTAACGATTTCAACCCGCTCGACGAGCTGCGTCGGCACCAGGTTGAGGTTGGCCGGAATGCTGACCGCCGAGCCGAAAGGCAGACGGCGACCGTCGATCAGGGTCAACGTACGACCGGCGCCCAGACCGCGCATGTCCAGCTGGGCGGTACCGGAGGCACCGTTGGAAACTTCGGAAGCCTGGCTGGCAAAGATCTGCGGCAGCTGGTTGGTCAGGTCTTCGATGCGGCTCACGCCGCTGGAGTCGATTTCTTCGGCGCCGACCGTGAGAACCGGGTTGGGCGCGACCACGTTGTCATTGGTGCTCAGACGGGAACCGGTAACGGTAATCCGCTCGAGATCGGAGGCTGATTCCTCGGAGTCGTCCGCGTCCTGGGCCATGACGCCCAGGGGCGAAAGCCCGAGTACCAACCCCGCGAAAAGCGAGCTCATACCCGCCCTCAGCAGTGGGTTGCGTTGTTTACGAGACAGTTTCACTAGCGTTCTCCTCTCTACTTTCTGACTTGTCGCTTTTAAGGTTCAAACACCCGAATCGGGTCTCAGCTACAAGAACGCGCAGACTAAACGCGCATTACTTTCGACCCGCATGGTAACGGGCGCTTAACGGAAATTCAAGCAAGATTTGCCGCCCGCCTCGGGGATCTGCAAGTAACTGGGTCTCCATTGTGCCCGAGATTCGCGATCCGGGGGCGCGCAACACGAGCGAGCATGAGAAATCGCTCGCAAAACTGACCAGCCGCCCGCGTCCGAGCGCCCGCCACTCAAGCATTTCGGATCGCTGCCGCTACCTCGAACGAGGAGGGTATGATCCGGCGACTCGCTTGATTCATGCTTTACCGAAATGGCAGGTTCGCTCGTCACGATGAATTCAGCGTGACCGATACCACCGAAGCCTGAAATGGAATAGATGCGCACTGGCATGGAACGACACCGCAGCGGCAAACGCCCGGCTCCACGGAGACAGCTGTCGTTTTCCATCTGTTGGCTGCTGGTTCTTGGCACGCTGATGTCGGCGCCGATCAGCCCTGCGGTGGCTGCCGATGCCGAAACCGGCCTGCCGCCGCTGCGGGTATTCCACAAGGACGACTACGGTGCGGCACGCCAGAACTGGGCCGTTGCGCAGGATCAGCGTGGGATCGTTTACGTGGGCAACGTGGACGGCGTGGTACTCAGCTTCGATGGCGTCCGCTGGCGCAGCACGCCGCTGCCTGGCGTGCCCACCATCCGCTCGCTGGCCAGCGGACCTGATGGTCGGATTTACGTTGGCGGTGTGGGCGACTTCGGCTACCTCGAGCCCGATGCACGCGGGCGTCAACAGTACGTTTCGCTGCTCGACCGCCTGACGCCCGAGCAGCGCGACTTCATGGATGTGTGGGACATCCTCGTAACCGGCGACGGCGTGTACTTCTTCACCTTCAAGGGCCTGCACCGGGTGACCGAGAACGCCGTCCGGCGCTGGACGCCGGACAACCGTTTCCATCTGGCCTTTCAAGTCAACGACCGGATCTTCGTGCGCGAGGTCGGCAAGGGCCTGCTGGAACTGGTTGATGACCACCTGCAGCTGGTAGCCGACGGCGCGCGCTTCGCCGACGAGCGCATCTACGCCATGCTGCCCTGGGGCCACACCGAAGGCGCGCCCGCGCAGGCCGTGCTGGTGGGCACCCGCGATATCGGCTGGTACGTGCTCGACAGCACGGGGCTCACGCCATGGCCGAATGAGGCCGACCCCTTCCTTGAAGACGACCTGCTCTATCAGGCAATTCTGCTCGACGATCACCGCCTGGCGCTTGCCACCCTGCGCGGCGGCGTCATCCTGATGGCCCCGGACGGGCGCCTGATCCGCCGCATCACTCGCGACGAGGGCCTGCCCGACAACGCAGTCTTTCGCATTTACCAGGCCCGCCAGGGCGGGCTGTGGCTGGCGCTGAGCACCGGAATCGCCCGACTGGATGTCGCCAGCCCGGTCACCCACTTTGACAGCAGCACCGGCTTGTCCGGCCAGGCCCTGGACGTGGCGCGCTACGACGGCCGCATTTTTACCGCCACTACCGACGGGCTCTACGGCATGATCAGCGGCCGCGACGGCGCCGCTGGCTTTGCTGCCATCGATGCCATTCGCGGCCAGACCTGGCGCCTGCTGGCGCTCGACGACGGCCTGCTGGTCAGCACCATGGAAGGCGTCCATCTGTGGCGCGACGATGAAGTCAGCCTGCTTCGCCCGTCGGCGCAGACCTCATTTGCCATGCTGCAGTCCCGGCGCGACCCGAATCGGGTATGGATCAGTCTGCACACGGGCCTGGCCGCCGTGTAGCGCGACGGCAAGGGCGGCTGGCGCGACGAGGGTCGCCTGCCCGGCCTGGACGACGAGATCCGCACCCTCCACGAAACAGAAGACGGCACGTTGTGGGCCGGCACCTGGTACAAGGGGGCGCTGCGAATCCAGCCCAATCCCGACGCCGACCCCGACGCGGGCATCTGGCAGCAGATGCTCCCGCCCGAACGCTTTGGCATGGTCGAAGGGGCGGACGACTACTCACTGACCTATCTTCACGCCATTGACGGGCAGCTGCGCTTTGGTACCCGTGACGGGCTGATGCGGTTCGATTCCGAACGCGGCGGGCTGGTCACTGATCGGGAATTCGCGCGGCTGTATCCCAACGGCCCGGCGCAGACCCTCCCTTTCCATCAGGACCCTCTGGGGCGTGTCTGGCTGCATACGGTCGACAGCCGTCGCAACCTTCAGCAGACCCTGGTCGCCCGACCCGCCGCCAGCGGCTATGTGCGCGACACGCTGACCGCGGCCAGGCTGAAAGGAGTGGCCGTTCGCGCGATCTACGGTGAGCGCGACGGCACCGTCTGGCTGGGCGCCGAAGACGGCCTGTTCCGCCTTGACGCCCAATCGTCCGCCAGCCCGCGCCCGGAATATGACCCGCTCATACGCGGCATTACCGAGCGCGAATCCGGCAAGATCCTGTACGGCGGCGACGGCCCTCTGCCGTCGCTGGTACTGGAATACGACGACAACACGCTGCGCTTCGAGTATGCCGCACCAGCCTTCACGCGCATGGACAGCAATCGTTACCGCGTCATGCTCGAAGGCCTGGATCATGACTGGTCGAGCTGGAGCGCCGAGGCGTTTCGCGACTACACCCACATCCGTGAAGGGCACTACCGATTCAAGGTACAGGCCCGCGATGTATACGCAAACACCAGCCGGATTGCCACCGTCGACCTGCGCATCCTGCCTCCCTGGTATCGCAGCCTCTGGGCCCGGGCGGTTTATGTGCTGGCGGCGGCCCTGGTGGTCATCGGCCTGTTCCGCTGGCGGCTGGGCGCGCTGCGGCGCCGCACCCGCTTGCTCGAAGAACAGGTTGCCGAGCGCACCCGGGCGCTATCGGATGCCAACCGTGCGCTGGCCGAGCAAAGCCTGACCGACCCGCTGACGGGATTGCGCAACCGGCGCTACCTGAGTCAAGCGCTCCCGGCCGACATTGCCATGGCCAGCCGCCATTATCGGGATCACCAGCATGGCAGTGCCGACCTGCTGTTCGTGATGATCGACATCGACCGCTTCAAGGAGGTCAACGATCACTACGGACATGCGGCCGGCGATCAGGTTCTGCAGCAGCTCGGTGGCATACTGCGCGACCAGCTTCGTGAAAGCGACACCATCGCGCGCTGGGGCGGCGAAGAGTTCCTGCTGGTGGCGCGATTTACCGATGCCGATTTTGCCGCCCGGCTGGCCGAGCGGCTGCGCAGCGCCGTTGCCGCTCATCGCTTCACGCTGGAGGGGTACGAACAGCCAATCGAAATGACCTGCTCGATCGGCTTTGCACAATACCCCCTGTTTCCTGACCTGCCGGAGCATGTGGACTGGAACAAGGTGGTCGATGTGGCCGACCTGTGCCTTTATGCTGCCAAACGCAGCGGGCGCAACACCTGGGTTGGCGTGGCATGCGGCGAAGTGGCGCCTTTGGCCGAACACTTGAACCACGTCACCGCGCACCTGCCCGAACTGATTCGCAGCGGCAGCCTGGTCGTGCGGACCTCGCATCCGGCCGGTCCGGACGGACTGCGGTGGAGCCACCCGCCCGAAGATCAGAATCACGATTGACCACGAGCCCGGCCAGGCTCAGGCGGCGCGCTCACGGTCCCGGCTATCGCGAACGCGGTCATAGGCCTGGCGCACCTCGCGCACGCGCTCCTTGGCTACTGCACGCATGTTCTCGGGCAACCCCTGGCCGGCCAGCTTGTCCGGATGGTATCTGCTCATCAGGCGACGATACGCCTTCTTGACCTCGGCATCACTGGCCGTTGCCTCCACGCCCAGTGTGGCGTAGGCCTCTTTCAGCGCCGCTCCGGCGGTGGGATCGGTGCCTGCATCGCCACCCGGCCGGCCGGAAGCCGCCGCGCCCAAGGCCGCCTCCAGGCGGCGCAGATCGAGCTGCGACAGGCCGAGCAGACGCCCCACGCGCAGCAGCATGTCGTGCTCGGCCTCGTGAAGGACGCCATCAGCGGCAACGGCCGAAAGCTGCGCCTGCAAAAACAGCTGCAGCAGCGCCGGACGGTTGCCAACGGTGGCGCGCAGCGTCCTGACTTCGCCGGCCAGATCAAAGCCGGGGCCCTTGCCCCGGCTGAATGACGCCCGGGCGTCACGCCGCTGCTCACTGGTCAGACCCAGCTTGTCGAAAAACTGCTCGACCACGCGGATTTCGTCGCGGCTGACGTGCCCATCGGCCTTGCACAGGGCCCCCATGACGGCAAAGGTCGAGTCGAAGAACTGCGCCTGCACTGCCTGCAGCCCGCGCGGCAAAACCACGCGGGTAAGCAGCAGGCCGACACCGTAACCCAGCGCCCCGCCGACAAGCAGCCCGCCGGGCAAGCCCAGCGCAGCGCCGATCACGGCGCCGATGATGATGAATAAAAGCATGCGTGCATGGTACCCAAAATCGCATTGCGGCTCGGCCCGGCACCGCGCCCGGTGGTGACGCCATCAATCCGGCGGCGTCGGACGTATTGTTTTGGACACAGACCTGCAATAATTCAACCGTTGACGCGGCCAGCCAGGACGCGGCCAGCCAGGACGCGGCCAGCGGCCAGCGCAGCAAAACGACGCAATTCCAAGGAGAAGCCCGTGCAGCAGGAAACGCCTCCGGAGCAGGAAGACATCGGCGAAGGCCTGGAGCAGCAGCACATCCAGGCGGTGATCGAAGCCGTCGACACTCAGAATGCAGCCCGGCTCGACGAGCTGCTCGAGCCCCTGCATGCCGCCGACGTCGCTGACCTGGTCGAGCAGATCAGCCCGCCGGAGCGCCGGGAGCTGGTAGCGCTCTGGGGCAAGAACATCAACGGCGCGATCCTTTCCGAGCTTGACGATGCCGTGCGCGAACCCCTGCTGGAGGCGCTACCGCAGGAGGTCGTGGCCGAGGCCATCCGGGGCCTCGATTCCGACGACGTGGTCGACCTGGTCGAGGACCTGGAAGAAGCACAGCAGTCGCGCCTGCTCGAAGCGCTCGAGATCAGGGATCGTATCGGCGTCGAAGGCGCCTTGTCCTATCCCGAATATTCCGCTGGCCGGCTGATGCAGCGCGAGCTCGTCGCGGTACCCGAGGACTGGTCCGTGGGCCAGGCCATCGACTACATTCGCGACGACGACAGCCTGCCGGATCAGTTCTACCACGTCATCCTGGTCTCACCGGCGATGAAACCGGTGGGCTATGTGACCCTGGGGCGCCTGCTTTCCTCACCCCACAAACGGCCGCTGACCGCGATCACAGAGCCCAGCTTTCGAACGGTGGGCGTCACCGAAGAGGCCGCGGACGTGGCCTACATGTTCAATCACTACCACCTGATCTCCGCGCCGGTAGTCGACGAAAGCGGCCGCTTGACCGGCATGATTACCATCGACGATGCCATGACCGTGCTCGACGAGGAGCACGAGGAAGACCTGCTGCGCCTGGCCGGCGTCGACGAAGATTCCAGCCTGACCGACACTGTCTGGCAGACCACTCGCGGCCGGGCCGTCTGGCTGATGGTCAATCTGGTCACCGCCATCCTGGCCTCATCGGTCATCAACCTGTATGCCGAAACCATCGATCAGATGGTGGCCCTGGCCGTGCTGATGCCCATCGTCGCCTCGATGGGCGGCAACGCCGGCACCCAGACGATGACGGTGGCGGTACGCGCCATTGCCACGCGCGAGCTCACGCCTCGCAACACCCTGCGGGTCAGCTGGCGCGAGATCACGGTCGGGGCGATCAACGGCCTGGGCTTTGGCATCGTCATGGCGCTGGTCGCAGCCTTGTGGTTCGGCCTGCCCATGCTGGGCGCGGTCATCGCCCTGGCAATGGCCATGACCCTGATTGCCGCCGCGCTGGGCGGGATCGTCATCCCGATCGCCCTGGAGCGCTTCCATGTCGACCCGGCACTGGCCTCCGGCCCCTTCGTGACGACCGTGACCGATGTGATCGGTTTCTTCGCCTTCCTGGGGCTGGCGTCGATGATTCTGCTGTGAGCCCGGCGCAAGCGCCCCGTGGCACCGGCCAAGGTCGACTTGCCCTCAGATTGGATAGCGCAGGATCGCTGCCAGCTCACGGCCGTCGGGAATATCGGCCCGGCGCACCGCCAGAACCGATGCCCCGGTGCGCAGCGCGCGACCGGCAATTTCATCGACGATGCCGTAGTTGACCGCGTCGCCCCGTGAGTCGAGGCTGATCTCGCCCGTTTCTTCGTCAATGAAGCCGTCAACAACGCTGTCGATATCGACCAGAAGGCTATCGATACCGCCGTAAGTGGCCAGGCGCGCAGCGTCAGACAAGTCCGTGGTCGTGCGACGGTCACCGGCGCGCTGCTCGAAGCGGCTGTGAAAGGCCTCGATCTTGCGCGCATGCTGTGCGTCCAGAATCGGGCGGGCAGCCTCAGCCAGCTGAGCCGCACTCAGGTGATCCGGGTTGCCCTCGATGGTCTCGGGGGCCAGCGGCAAGGTGGTGGCTCCACGAAACGTGGCGGTCAACGGCTCGGCGGCGGCGAGCACGAGCGGCGCATTCGCATCCTTGAGCACGGGCCGCAAGGCCGCGTCGATACGGCGAATGTAACGAGCCAGCGGCACATGGCCTGCCTGATCGCCCTGACGGTGGCCAATGCCGCTATGACCCTTTTCCGCTTCCGGACCGCCAAGGCTGGCGGCATCACCGGGCAGGTTGGCAATGTCGACTTCAACGGCCGGTTCGCTGGCCGAAACCTCCACAAGTCGAGTGGCCTTCTCCGAGAGCGCGAGAACAAAGGCCGAATGCGAAAAGGTGATGGCACGCAGCAGCGGCTTGAGATGGAAACGGTCGGAGACCTCCACGATCTCGCCGATGCGATTGGCCAAACGATAGCTGCGCAGCAAATCAGGCGTGGCCAGGATCGCCAGGCTGCGCGCCTGATAATTCCAGAACTCGGTGTCGTCGCGCAAGCCTTCCAGTCGTTCCGCCAGCGGCCAGATACGCTGCTTGTCCAGGCCGGCTTGTTCGAGCTGGGCAATGGCCGTTCTGGCAAGGTTGCCAAGCTTGATCCGGGCCGGCTCGATTTCGCGCGAGATCGGCGTCGTCGGTAAATAGATCGACACGCAGGCATCGGCCCGAATCTGATCGAGCTCGGTCATTTCCCCGGTACTGGGCACATCCAGATAGAACATCAGTAAACCCTTGATACGAAAGGCCGACATTCATCATAGCAAGCTCACGCACACCCACGTTCGCACTCGCCGGCGGGCGGGTGTTCCGATCCGGATTGATTCCGCCCGATACCGGATTCTGCTAGAGTCGAGGCATACCTGAGCCGCAGATCAGGAGGCACGCATGAAACGCAGAATGGGTCTGACCGGAGAAGCGTCCGATCATAAGCTGGCGGGCATTTTCTCTGACGCGCAGCGGCTGACGGATTGTCGCCGTGAGATGGTGGATTCAATCGCAGGAATCGAAGGGCAGATCGAGCGCCTCGACCCGGCCGACGGCGCTGAGGCCTTTCGCCTGGAACCCGAGCCCCGCGGCATCTGGCACACCATCATCCGGGCCCACCTCTGGCTGGCACTCGCCGGTGCGCTCGTCGGGCTGCTGATCCTGGCGCTCATGCTCTCCCTTGGCGTGCCCTTCGTGGCTCAGAATGTCGGCGCTTCGTCCGTGCTGCTGGTGGTCTTCTGCGCTCTCGGCGGCGCCCTCATCGGTGGCGTGATCAGCATGCGCCCTGACCACGTACCCTATATCTCGAAAGTGCGCACGGCGCTCGACGACCAACGCCATGTGCTCATTGTCCACGCGACCAGCCGCGATCAATTCAAGGCGGCCGGCGACTGCCTCGAACGCTTTGCTGACCATACCGTCTCGACGCTGTGAACGCACGGGCTGCGAGGACGGATCGTATTCCCGCGCCCGCTCGCTGAACGGACGGACTGTCACCAGGATAGATAAACGGCATGCTCCAGGCCATCAGAAACAAGTACGGCGGGATCTTCCTGTCCGGCAAAAACCTGCCCCGGAAAACCAGTGAGTTCCGAGACGCCATGGCCACCGCACTGTCGGCCTGGACGCGCGAGGGCCTCAAGCTGGCCTGGCTGGAGATTCCGGCCCGCCGAGGTCAGTTGCTGCCCGACGCGATGGACCTCGGGTTTGCCCTGCACCACTGCCGCAACGAAACCGTGATGCTGGTTCGAAGACTGGTCGACGGCGCCTATATTCCCGAAGCGTGCACCCACAGCATCGGTGCCGGTGGCCTGGTGCTATCGGACGACGGCCATATCCTGGTTGTGCTCGAAAAGCGCGATCGAACAACACGCCCCGACCACCTCAAGCTGCCCGGCGGGATGCTCGAGCGCCGCGAGCACGTTGCCGACGCGGCGATGCGCGAAGTACACGAAGAAACCGGAATCAGAACCGAGTTCCGCGGCCTGGTCGGCATGCGTCACCACCACCGGGGGCAGTTCGGCGCCTCCAACATCTACGCCGTGTGTCGGCTCGCTCCGCTGAATTTCGACATCCGCATCGACGACGAAGAGCTGGAAAAGGCGCTCTGGATGCCCATCGACGAATACCTGGCGCGGGAGGCCACCTCGGCATTCAATCGACGCGTGGTCGAAGCCGCCCTGGCAGCTGATCCGTTGCGCCCCGTGGATCTCGACAACTACATGGACCACCCCGACGACTATGAAATCTTCATGAACGACAGCGCCGCAGGCTGACGCCGGCAGCTGATCACAGCCGGATCAATCGCTCCCACAGGTCGTTTATCCACGCCATCATTTCAGCGACGAAAGGCTCGTTGACGGCGCTCGGGTTCACGGTCCAGATATCGATATCGCGATGACCGAGGGCGGCATATTCCCAGTCGATCAGGTACAGGCGCTCGGGGGTTTCCAGAATGTTGACGGGAATCAGATCATGATGCACCAGGCACGCCGTCCATGGCGCCCGATCAAAGGCCTCCAACCGCGGCTCGAAGGCCCGCCAGGCCCGGGCAAGCCGCGCATCGGCAAGTCCGGCTTGCTCGACCTGGTGCCAGTAATCACGCAGATAAGCGTGATAGCTGCGCCGCGGCCAGTCGGGGGGGGCCAGGGCGTGCAGTCGTTCGAGCAGCGGCCCCAGCCGGGCCAGCTGCTCCGGATTGCTCAGGTCCTTGTCGCTCCATGTCCGCGCCGGCAGGTAGGGGAAAATCACGAAACGCTGGCGCGGATCCCAGAACCAGTACGGCCGGCTGATATCGGCGGCCGACGTCAACTCCAGAATCTCGCGTTCGCGCTGGCGATCGATGCCCAGCCGCGCGCCCCCGGGGTGGTTGATGCGCAGCAGCAGCTCATCGGACCGGCCCGGCGCGCTCAAACGATAGTTGCGGTTGGTCCTTCCCGCCCGGATGCGCTCGACCAGCTGCGGCCGTCCGCGCAGCCCCAGGCCCCAGTCCGGCCAGGAATCGATCAGCGCGTCAACGGCCGCCACTTCGCCTTCATCCTGGCCCAGCGGGGTCATGGCCCGGCTTCACCGCCAAGGCCGGCTCGCGCCCGGTAGTCGCGCAGCCAGCTCGTCCAGCCGACCACCGAGATGATCAGATAAGCGACGTTCAACAGCGCGGTCAGCGCCATGCCGCGGTCGAGAAACAGAAAGATCGCCAGGCTGTTGAACACCATCCAGTAGACCCAGTTTTCCAGCACCTTGCGCGCCACCATGAAAGTTGTCACGACCGCACCCCAGGTGACCAGAGAATCGAGATACGGCCAGGCCGCCTGGCTGTGGCGCGAGAGCAAGTAGCCCGACACCAGGGTAGACAGCACCACCACCAGCAGCGCCAGGGCATGTCGCCACAGCGGCCAGCGCGTCACCGACAGCGCCTGCCCGCCGCTGTTGCCGTGGCGCCAGTACCACCAGCCATAGACCGCCATGCCCATGTAATACACATTGAGTGCCGACTGCATGAGCAGCTGCACCCGCCAGAACAGCGCGGTGAAAAGCGCGGTGCTGATGAAAGCGGCAATCCAGCACAGGCGGTTCTGGCTTACGGCCAACACCAGGTAGGTGATGGCCAGCAGCACCGCGGCCAGCTCCCAGGCCGACATCGCTGCCCAGCGCTCATCGAGCTGTTCCAGCCAGTGCTCCAGCTTCATGCCGCAGCCTCCGGGGCACGATCAAGGGCCCGACACCTGCGGCCCGGGCCCGCCGGCACCTGCCTGCGCCGGTCAGTAGACATAACGCAGTGTCGCTCCAACCACGCGGGGCTCGCCAAACTGAAAGTAGGGCTCGACCACATAGTTCTCGCGCGGATCGTTGCCGAAGCTGCCGAAAGCGCGGGTCTTGATGTCTTGATCGGCGATATTGCGCGCCCACAGGGCAAAATCCCAGGGCCCCTGACGATAGCCAATGCGGGCGTTGAAGGTCTCATAAGCGTTGGATCGGGTCTCGTGACGGCTCGAGAAGTAGAACGCATCCTTGCCCTCGGCCTCCACCCGCACGTACCAGCGATCGGACAGCTGCACGATGGCGCCCAGATTGAACATGTAGTTCGGCGCATGCGGCAGCTCGCGTCCGTCCATGTCGTACGGCTCTCCGCTGGCCGGGTCGGCATCGACATGCGAATAGTTGAGGAACTCTTCGAAGCGGGTATCCAGCAGGCCGAGGCTGGCAAACGCCAGCAGGCGATGGCTCACGCGCCAGTTGAGCTCGGCCTCCAGGCCGTAGCTCCGCCCGGCGGTGGCGTTGGCCTTGTACTCGATGAAGTGGCAGGGGCAGGATTCACCCTCGATGGGCTCGACCAGCGATTGTTCGGCCTGAACATCACTGCGGTCCTGATAGAACACCGCCGCTCGCAGATCGACCCGATTGTCGAGCAGCCGCTTCTTCACGCCGAGCTCATAGTTCAACAGGGTTTCGGTGTCGAACGCGCGCCGCTCATCGGGAATGAGCGAATCGCTGTTGATTCCGCCGGCCTTGTATCCGCGAGATGCCAGCGCGTACCACAGCCCGCCGCCGTCGGTGCGATATTCGAGCGCCAGCTTGCCGCCCCACATGTCCTCGCCGGGCTCAAAGGCGGCGCCGTCGCTGTCGCTGTATTCGACCTCGCGCCGCTCACCGCGCAAACCGGCCACCAACTGCAACTGGCGCGTCATCGGTATCTCTACCTGTCCGTAGACGGCATGGTTGTCGGTGTCGTAGTCGAACAGGTAGTCGCTGGCAAGAAAGCTGTACTCACGCCGCAGGCTTTGGCCCGCATTGCGCACATAAGCGCCGATCACCCAGTTGAGCTGATCCGGCCCGCTGCTGGATACCGCCCGAAGATCCAGCGTGGTATTGCGATCGCGGCGAATATAGTTGTCGAATGCCGTGAATGGCGCGCCCGGGCACTCGAAGACCTCGCAGAAGCCAACGAAGGTCCAGTCATCGTCATAGCCATATTCCAGGTCGGCATCGGTGCGGCTGATGAGCGCCTCGATGTCGAAGGCATCATGTGCATGCCAGTGGATGCGAACCGAACCGGCCAGCGTCTCCTGGCGATCGTGCCCGGGTCGGTCGGAGTAGGTCATGCGCGTATTGTCCAGAGAGAACGCGTCGTAGCCGTTGTCGACATCCAGGTACAAGCCGGTCAGGTCGATTTGCAGATCATCATGGGGCTGCCACCGCAGCTTGCTGCGCAGCGTCTGTTCATCAATGTTCTGCACATCATCGCGACCCAGGTAAGCGTTTTCCTGAAAGCCGTCACTCTGTTGATTGGAATAAGCCAGTCGATACCCCAGCGTGTCGCTGAGCGGCCCGGAAACCATGCCCTCGAACGCGCGCATGCCGTAGTTGCCGGCGCTGACCTCCAGGTGGCTGGTGAATGCTTCAGTGGGGCTGCCGGTAACGATATTGATCATGCCGGCCAGAGCATTGGCGCCAAACAGGGTGCCCTGCGGACCACGCAGAATCTCGAGCTGGGCCACATCCAGGGTCGTCGCGCCACCGCCCAGACCGGTCATGTCGATGCCGTCGACCAGCAGCCCGACCGAGGCATTCATCGGTTCAACGAACTGGCTGCGGGAGCCGATCCCCCGAATCTGGAAAAAACGGCCGCGCGAGGCACCCGTGGAAAAGTTGACGTTGGGGCTGATGTTGAGCACGTGCTCGAGGTGCGAGGCTCCTCGCTCGCGGACGGTTTCACCGTCGATGACGCTGACGCTGCCGCCGAGGTCGAACAAACCGGAGCGATAGAAATCGGCCGTGACCACGATACGATCTTCGATGTCATCGTCAGAAAAGTCCTCGACGTCATCGGACTGCGCGAAGCTGACTGACGATAGCGCCAGCAGCAGCCCGAAGAAGGACGCTTGAATATTCACTTGTGAGTCTCCGAATGCAAGTCAACAATGGAGACCCGGAATGCACGGGGGATTGCCGCCAGCGCCATGCAGTGGCCTTGAAGGGCGCTTGACGTTCCTGTCCCTACGCCGGCATTAACCGGATCAGGTTCGACGGGTCCACCCGCGTGGGTGTCTCAGGCGATTACGCCACCCCGAGGAAGCGCCCATTATAGCGCATGGCGAAGGCTTCAGGCCGCCTCTTCGCGCTCAGCAGGTGCAGGTGCTGAGCGCGGCCGCAGCGCGGTGCCGGGCAGCTCCAGGGTGGTGGCCCATGCCAGCCCCAGGGCCAGCCCCAGCACAATGCCCGAAGGCGCAGCCCAGCCGGCCACCACCGTGGCCAGCGCCACCGTACACAGCATGAAAGTACCGACGGCGGCAGCGCCCACCGCACCGCCCCAATCCAGCGTCCGCGCGGTGAGCGCGGTGGCCTGCACGAGCAGCGCTGCCGCTGTCGCAACGGGCACGGAGGGAAATTCCGCGCCGGGGACATGACCCTGAAGCACAAAACGATCAAGGAAATAAGCCCCGCCGGCTGCGCCTACCAGGCCGACGCCCACGCGAACTGCGGCAAGCCAGCCCACGCGCCACAACACGAAAGCCATCAGCGGCAGCGCGGTGACCACAACCCCGGGCCAGTAAAGCGCATGCAGCCCGCTACGGGCGATCGACACGGCCTGGTCGGTTCGCGTGCTGCTCATCCAGTCGAGGACGGGAAAGTCGATCAACGCCAGCCCCTTCACTGCCCGGGTCTGGTCAAATACCAGACCGATAACACCGATTCCGGCCAGCAGGGCGACAAAGCAGATGGTCAAGCTCAGACCCTGTGCCACGCGCGGATCGAAGCGCCGGGTCAACCAGCGAAACCCTGGAGCCAGCACGCGCGCGATGCCCTGCGTACCGGTCGCTCGCAGAGCCAGCCGGAATACAGCTTTCACTCGCCGCTGATGGGCCGCAATGCGAGCCGCAACCCAGCGAATGACCACGGCGGTCAGAAACAGGATCAGAACCAACAGCGCGGCCGTTCCGCCGATCTCTCTCAGCAGCCCCCAGGACTCTCCGAGCACGAAGCCCAGAATCGCCCAGACCATGGCCCAGACCAGGCTTGCGGGAATGTCGAACAGTACAAAATGTCGATAGGGCATGCCCGAGGCACCGGCCAGAAAAGGCACGATGATGCGGGTGGGAGTGGATACGCGGCCGAGCACGATGGCCCAGGCTCCGCGGCGGGCCATGAACTCCTGTGACTTGCGAATCGATGGACCGCAAATGCGCTGCAGCGGCGCCCATCCGAGCAGCCCGTTTCCCCAGCGACAACCAACGTAGAAGCCGGTGGCATTACCCATCACCGTCGCCACCAGCACGATACCGAGCAACACATCCATTTCGAGCTGACCACGCGAGGCGAGAATCCCGCCGGTCACCACAGCCAGCTCGCCGGGCGTCACGAACCCCAGGAAGAAGGCGGCCTCGGTCCAGCACAGCACCGCAATCAGGATGTAGACCGTCAGCGGCGGGAGCTCGAAAAGCGGCTGGAGAAGTTTGTCCATGACGCCAGATCCATTGCCTCAGGGCATCTGTTGAGGTATCTGAGAATCACCGGACCGAGCTCTCGCACGACCCCGGATTCCACGCGCCCCCGCCTGAAGTATAAACATACTCCCGGACACACCGAAAGGCTTGCGTGAGGCAATGCCCAGAACACGCGACAGCGGCGCAGACCCTGGCCGCTTTCTGGCCCGCTCGCCTCACAGGCATTTATCAACCCGACCTCGAAGCGGGTTGCGCCTGGCACGACCGGCCTGCCCCGGACGCCGCGGTAGAATGGCGCGCGGCAATCATTTGACAGGGCTCGAAAAGGTCCACCCGTGACAACATTCCAGTTGACGCAACAACACCTGCGCAATGCGCTGGACAGGATTGCCCGGCGCGACCGGGACATTGCCGCGGCGCTCGCGCAGGTGGGTTATCCCGCCGAGCGCCGGATGGGCGCGCCAGACTATCGGCATTTCCTGCGCATCATCGTCGGGCAGCAGCTGTCGGTAAAGGCCGCCGCGACCATTTTCGGCCGGATCGAAGCCGCGCTTGACAACGACCTGCAGCCGGAACGCCTGCAGGCGCTGGGCGACGATCGGCTGCGGGCGCTGGGCCTGTCCAGGCAGAAGATCGCCTACGCCCGGGGGCTGTCGCAGGCCGTGCTGGAGGGTTCGCTGGTGCCGGCCGCGCTTGCCGAGCTGCCCGATGAAGAAGTGATCGCGCAGATTACCCGGCTCAAGGGCTTCGGGCGCTGGAGCGCGGAGATGTTTCTGCTGTTCTCGCTGGGTCGGCCCGACGTCTGGCCGGCCGACGACATCGCCATTCGGGCCGGTGTTCAGCGCATCAGGCGCATGCGTGAGCGCCCCGACCGCAAACGTACAGACGCCATCGCTCACCCGTGGAAGCCGCATCGCAGCGCGGTGGCGATCCTTGTCTGGCACTACTATTCGAATGCGCCAATGGGCTGAGCCAGCCGAAGCGGCAAGCCCCTCCGTCGTGCGACTGATGTCGGCCCCATCGAAATACAGGCATTGGCCATGGAGCAACCTTCATCAGGTGTATAGTGGGCGCATGGTTCCAGAATCGTGAGGAGACCCAATGTTCAACGCCAGAAAATGGATACTCATCACCGGCTTGATGTTCCTCATCCCCCTGGCCGCTTGCAACACCGGCGACTCGATGAGCGACGAGGCAACCGGCAAAATGACCGATGAGTCGTCGCCCAGGCAGGAGACCGGCGAGCCGACCGTTGAGGGCAGATCGACCCAGGGCGCGCGCGCATCAGGCGATGACGACGGCGACGACACGTCCGGTACGCCGGATGCCATGGCTGAGCTTGCCGCCACCTCGGGCCATCAGGCCAGCGGAGCCGTCAAGTTCTATACGACCGAGCGCGGCATTCGCGTCGACGCGATGGTCAACGGACTGTCACCGGGACAACATGGATTTCATGTTCACGCCAGGGGTGACTGTTCGTCCCCGGACGCCAGTTCGGCGGGCGGCCACTACAACCCCGAGGATGTCCGGCACGGCGCTCCCGGTGACCCGATGCACCATGTGGGCGACCTCGGCAATATCGAGGCCGATGACAGCGGGCAGGCAATGCTGAATCAGGAATTCGAATTCCTGTCTCTGAGCGGTGACAACAGCATCGTCGGCAAGGCGGTCGTCGTCCATGCCGGAGAAGACGATCTGGAAAGCCAGCCCAGCGGCGCCGCAGGTGCCCGAGTCGCTTGCGGAGTCATTCAGGCGGAGGACGCCTGACCGGCTGCGATCATCAACCCGGCAGCCACGGAGATCATCAACCCGCCAGCTCTGGATACCGGTCGTGCATCTCCAGCTGCTCCGGGTTTTCCCGCTCGGCCAGGAAATGCGGCCGCCTTGTGGGGGCGGCATACGGCGCGCGCGGGAGATTGCGAACGCTGTTGTAGACGAAAAACAGGTTGGAGCGAGGCCATGGCGACATGTTCTCGTTGGAGGCATGCAGCGTGTTGCATTCAAACAGCAGCAGCGAGCCCGCCGGGCCCTTGGGCGCACGAATGCCACCGCTTCGGGCCAGCTCGGAAAGCGATTCCTGACTCGGAACGCCGATTCGCTGCGCCTTCAGGGAAGCTTTCCAGTTCTGGTCCGGTGTCTTGCCGACACAGGGCACGAACCAGTGGTGCGAGCCCGGGATCAACATCAGTGGCCCATTGAACTCGTTGTTTTCGGTCAGCATGATCGACGCGCTCACGGCACGCATGCGCGGCATTCCGTCCTCCGCGTGCCAGGTCTCGAAGTCCGAGTGCCAATCGAAACCGCTGCCTTCAAAGCCGAACTTGTCGTTGATGCGGGACTGATGGATATACACATCGCTGCCGAGGAGCTGTCGCGCCATGCCAAGGATCCGGGCATCGCGCGTGAGCTCCTCGAACCTTCTCGATATCCTGTGCATGCCGAAAACCGACCGAATCCGGCCCGTGTCCGGGTCACGAATGACCTGCTCGGATGACATCCAGGTCTTGTCGTTCGCGATGGCCTTCAGTTCATCGAAGAAGGGCTCGACGCGGTGTCTGGAGAAAAATCCCTTGAACCACAGAAATCCGTCGCGCTCATAGTTTGAAAGAGCGACTTCATCGAGCGGCCCCGCCCAGCGATCAGGAGCGCGTGAATGCACGATCGGGGCCATGCGCTCGATCGCGTCACGTGCCTGGCGAAGCCGGGTGGGGTATGGGTCGGAGTGCGGCTGTTCATGAGCTTGTGCCATTTTTTGGAGCCTCTTTCAAGAAGACAGAGCCCCCCCTGTCTTCCGAGAAACACGCCCCTGCAGCGGGAACCGGCTCACACAGGATGAAACTTGTATGCTGACGTGATTCCGACAGCTCCCCAAGATCCTGCACAGCAGGCCTGCGTATCTGCTCGTATCCTGATGATATCAGGTGTTCGAACAACCGCAACTTTCGCCCGCTGCTCCTGCCTGAAGCCACTTGCGAAAGACTTGCGCAAAGCCGCGGCCACGCCGAGCCCGAAAATATGGACGACGCACCCCAAAAACGCGTCGCCTCAATCGCTCAAGGCACGAATGGCAGGAAGCTCTTTGCCCTCGACATATTCCAGAAATGCGCCACCGGCGGTCGAGATGTAATCAATCCGGTCGGCCACGTGGAATTTCTCGATCGCCGCGATGGTGTCGCCCCCGCCGGCCAGGGTGAAGCCTTCGCAGTCCGCCACGGCCTGCGCGATGGTCTCGGTGCCGGAGTGGAAGGCCTCGAACTCGAACACGCCCAGCGGGCCGTTCCAGAGGACGGTGCCGGCCCCGCGGACGATGGCCGCGAGTGTCCGCGCCGATTCGGGGCCAATGTCGAGAATCATCTCTTCCTTGTGAACGCGCCCGGTATCGCGGATGGTGGCATGGGCGTCCTCGTGGAAGCGTTCGGCAGTGAGCACGTCGACCGGCAGCGGAATGGCTGCACCCTTGTGTTCAGCGCGCCTGATCAGATCCCGGGCGGTGTCGACCAGATCTTTTTCATACAGCGAACCGCCGACATCGTAACCGGCAGCAACGAGAAAGGTGTTGGCAATCCCGCCGCCGACGATCAGCTGGTCAACCTTGTCAATCAGCGCTTCGAGCACGGTGAGCTTGGACGAGACCTTGGCGCCACCGACAATGGCCACCATGGGTCGTTCGGGGCTGGCCAGCGCCTTTTGCAGAGACGCGACCTCTCGCATCAGCAAGGGGCCGGCGCAAGCAACGGCAGCATGACGAATCAAGCCCTCGGTGGATGCCTGGGCACGGTGGGCGGCGGCAAAGGCGTCGAAGACCAGAACGTCGGCCAGAGCCGCCATTTTTCTTGCCAGATGACTATCGTTGGCTTTTTCGCCTTCCAGAAAGCGCACGTTTTCAAGCAGGACGAGCTGACCGGCCTCGACTTCCACGCCGTCGATCCAGTCGCGCACGAGTTTGACCGAACGGCCCAGCAGCTCCCCGAGCTTCCCGGCGACCGGCGCCAGGCTGAATGCCTCGTCGAACCCGCCCTCTTCCGGACGACCAAGGTGGGACATGACCATCACCGCGGCACCGGCGTCGAGCGCCTGACGAATCGTGGGCAGGGCTGACTTGATGCGTGCCGCCGAGGTCACCTGGCCATTGCGGATGGGTGCATTGAGATCTGCGCGGATCAGGACGCGCTTGCCGGCAAGGTCGACCTGGTCGATGGTTTTCATGCGCTTGCTTCCCCTGAGTGACTTGCTGGTTTCGGTCAGGCGGCCCGGCCCGACCCCCTGCTCACTTGTTTGCCATCAGCACAGCGGTGTCGAGCATGCGGTTGGAAAAGCCCCACTCGTTGTCGTACCAGGCAAAAACCTTGACCATGCGGCCGGAGACCTTGGTCAGGGTGGAATCAAAAATGGACGAACGCGGATCGTGATTGAAGTCGCTGGAGACCAGCGGCTCGGTGTTGTAGCCCAGAATATTCTTGAGACTGCCTTCACTGGCCTGTTTGAGCGTCGCATTGACCTCTTCCACTGAGGTGTCGCGGCTGGCAATGAAGCTCAGATCGACGAGCGAGACGTTGATGGTGGGCACGCGGATCGCGTGACCGTCAAGCTTGCCATCGAGTTCGGGCATGACCAGCCCGACCGCGGCAGCGGCACCGGTCTTGGTCGGAATCTGGTTCTGGGTGGCCGAGCGCGCCCGGCGCGGATCCTTGTGGTTGACGTCGGTCAGCACCTGGTCATTGGTGTAGGCGTGAATGGTCGTCATCAGCCCCTGCTCGATGCCGATGGTATCCTGGAGCGGTTTGACCAGGGGAACCAGGCAGTTGGTGGTACACGAGGCGCTCGATACGATGACGTCATCGGCTTCGAGAGTGTCGTGGTTGACGCCGTAGACGATGGTCGGCATATCCTTGCCGGCGGGCGCGGAGATCAACACCTTGCGAGCGCCGCTTTCGAGGTGGGCGGCGGATTTCTCCCTGCTGTTGAACGCACCGGTGCACTCGAGCACCACATCAACGCCGATTTCACCCCAGGGCAGCCGCGACGGGTCGCGGTCGGAGAGCTGTCTGATCCGGTCGCCGTTGACAATCAAGTGGTCGCCGTCCGCTGACACCTCGCCGGGGAACTTGCCGTGAACCGTGTCGCGCTGGGTCAACAAGGCATTGGTCGTGACCTCGGCCGAGCTGTTGATGGCGACGATCTGGATTTCGCTGCGACGATCATTTTCATAGAGCGCACGCAACACGTTACGACCAATACGGCCATAACCATTGATGGCAACCTTGATGGGCATCTGAGTCTCCAAGAACTTTGACTTTCAGGGATATAAGGATTGTACTCGGGGCCGGTTCGGTTCACCACCGGAGCCTGCCCAATGATAAGTTTGCAATGACCGAATGACGGAAACTCGCCTGCTGCCAGCAAAGCTCGGCTGTCGTTCGGTCATTTGGACATTCGATCCTTGTTTGCAAATTGCCGCCTGACACCTGGTCATTGCGTCCGCGACGATCAAAGCACCTCGCGGACGGCAGCCACTATTCGCTCCGTAGTAAACCCGTACTCGCGGAACAGGTCTTCCGCCGGCGCGGACGCCCCGAACGTATCGATGCCGATGACCCGGCCCTGTTCGCCGACGAAGGGCCACCAGTAGTAACTGACGCCGGCCTCGATCGCCACGCGGGCCCTGATGCTGCCCGGCAGGACGGCTTCGCGATAGCTCTCGTCCTGCTCGAGAAAGCGGCCGGGGTTGGGCATGGAAACGACGCGAACTTCGGTGCTGTTGTTCTTCAGCTCGGCCGCGGCTTCCATCGCCAGGCCGACTTCCGAACCGGTGGCGATCAGGATCGCCTCGGGCTCGCCGCCCGCGGCGTCGGCCAGCACATAGCCGCCTTTTGCAATCGCCTCGATCTGATCTTCGGTCTTTTCCAGGTGCGGCAGGCCCTGGCGGGTGAGCACCAGCGCGGTAGGATCCTGGCGACGCCTTAGCGCCTCGGCCCAGGCGGCGGCGGTTTCGACCTTGTCGGCCGGGCGCCACACATCCAGGTTGGGAATCATGCGCAAGCTGGTGACGTGCTCGACCGGCTGATGGGTGGGGCCGTCTTCGCCCAGGCCGATGGAGTCGTGCGTATAGACGTGGATGGCACCGGTGGGAATCAGCGCCGACATGCGCACGGCGTTGCGCGCATAGTCGGAAAACACCAGGAAGGTGCCCGCATACGGAATGAAGCCGCCGTGCAGGTACAGGCCGTTGACGATGGCGGTCATGCCGAACTCGCGCACGCCGTAGTAGATGTAGTTGCCGCGCGCCGGATCGTCGAGCACGTCGACGCTGCCCGACCAGTTGGTGTTGTTGGAGCCGGTCAGGTCGGCCGAGCCGCCGAGCAGCTCGGGCAGGTGCGGACCGAACTCCTCGATGCAGGCACCGGAAGCCTTGCGCGTGGCAACCTTCTTGTCGTCGCCCTGCATCTTTTTCAGGATGCCGTCGACCAGATCGTCGAAGCTGTCGGGCAGCGCTCCTTTCATGCGCCGCTCGAACTCGCCGGCCTTGTCCGGGTGCGCCTGCCTGTAGGCTTCGAAGCGCTCGTTCCAGGCCTGCTCGGCGGCGGCGCCCTTCTCGCGCGCGTCCCAGCCGGCGCGAATGTCGTCGGGAACCTCGAAGGGCGCATAATGCCAGCCCAGCTGCTCGCGCGCGGCGGTGATTTCGTCTTCACCCAGGGCGGCGCCGTGGACACCGGCGGTGCCAGCCTTGTTGGGCGCCCCGAAGCCGATGGTGGTCTTGCAGCAGATCAGCGTGGGCTTGTCGTCAACGGCAACAGCACGGTCGATGGCCGCCGAGACGGCCTCGGCGCTGTGACCGTCGACATCTTCGACCACGTGCCAATCGTAGGCCTTGAAGCGCGCCGGCGTGTCGTCGGTGAACCAGCCGTCGGTGTCGCCGTCGATGGAGATGTTGTTGTCGTCGTAGAAGACGACCAGCTTGCCCAGGCCAAGCGTGCCGGCCAGCGAGCAGGCCTCGTGCGAGATGCCTTCCATCAGGCAGCCGTCGCCGACAAACACCCAGGTGCGGTGGTCGACGATGGTGTGCACGTCTGTGTTGAAGCGCGCGGCCAGCAGTTTTTCGGCCAGCGCCATGCCCACACCATTGGCCAGCCCCTGCCCCAGCGGGCCGGTGGTGGTTTCCACGCCCGGCGCATCCTTGCGTTCGGGGTGGCCGGGTGTCATCGAGTGCAGCTGGCGGAAGTTCTTGAGCTCTTCCAGCGGCAGGTCGTAGCCGGTCAGGTGCAGCAGGCTGTAGAGCAGCATCGAGCCGTGACCGTTGGAGACGACAAAGCGGTCGCGGTCCCACCAGTCGGGGTTGGCCGGATTGTGCTTGTGATGGTCGTTGAACAGGACCTCGGCGATATCGGCCATGCCCATGGGCATGCCCGGGTGGCCTGAGTTGGCGCGCTCGACGGCGTCCATGGCCAGCGCGCGCACGGCGTTGGCGAGCTGTCGGCGATCGGGGGTTGGCTGGGTCATGAAACTGTCGGTGCCTGCATGATGTGTAGAGCGGTAGGTCGGCATATTTTACAGCCTCGCGCCCGCGTCGGGGCCGGTCCTGCCGAATGCCCGCTGACCACCCCGACTGCCGGGCGCCTTCAGGGGCGGAGAAACGCGGCAATATCGGGCACTTGCATCGCTTTTTACGAGTGCAGCCTGCCCCGGCCTCTGTTAGACTGAAATTCGGCAAAACTTTATTGCCGCGCCGCCGTCAAAGCCTGTACAAGCCGGACAACGCAAAATCAACGCAAGAGTCGAGGGAATGATTCTTTTCAGGCACATTCTGATCATATCAGTGCTGCTCGCCGTCGGGGCCCAGGCCCAGACGACGGACGACATGCCGTGGTCGATCGTGCCTGAAAGCGGTTCGACGCAGCTGCCGGCGCCCCAGGCGCCGATGCTGCGCGTCATCGCCGAGCGCTCACCCCTGGGCCTGCCGGGCGAACGCCCACGCTTGTCGGTCACCATGCCCCTTTCCGGCCGTCAGCCGGGCTTCAGCCAGTCCGATGACCCGGCGAGCAGCTTTTCATGGTCGCTCAAGGCGTGGCAGATGAATACCGCCAGCCTGGCGCACATCCAGTGCAGCCAGGGCATGATGACCATCAACTCCTATCTGGCCCAGGACTGCCGCTTTGTTGATCAGCCTTTGCCCGGCAACACGATGAACCTGCTGCAGGTTTCCGGCGACTGGATGGCGGCACCCGGCTTGAAGCTCGGCATTGGCGCCTATCACGGCAATGAAACACCGCTGCAGAACCAGAGCAGCTTCGGTCCGAGCGCGGAACCGGCACTGTGGACGCCGCACAGCGTCGACGGTGCGGGCAAGGCAATCGCAGGGCTTGATGTCAACGTCAGTTTTGGCATCGAGACCGAGCGCATTGGTGACTTTCTCGTCGGCCTGCAGCTGGCACGCTATCGCCAGCGCATGAGTCTGTCCGAACTGGGCATGGCGCTCAAGCCGATGGACGCCGTCGAAGAAATGCGCTACGCCAACAACGCGCAGCTGCTGCTGGGCTGGCGTCGAGGCAACTTCAGCGGCGAAATGCTCGGCCAGCAGCGCGAACTGCCGCTCTGGCTGAGCCCGGAGCAGGCCTCGTCCACGCTGAGCTCCTTCGACCTGGAGTTTTCCTGGCACGCGCCGCGCAACGGGGCACTGTCCATTGGCGTGCGCAACATCATGGACGCGGCTCCCCGCGCTGATGAGCCCACATCGGATGCGACCACGCTGGAAGATCCAATGGAAAGCATTTACGGGCGCATTCCCTACGTGCGCTACAAGCAGGACCTGTAACCGGCCTGCGGGGCGTGATCACGGCTCGGGTCGATTCCGCCGCATCTTCAGCCAGAACAACCACGCTCGACCACCCAGGTAGAGCACCAGCCCCAGAGCCAGCAACAAGACCGCAACCGCCGGCAACGGCAGACTCCAGCCCGAAGCTCCGGACAGCCACCAGCTGATGGCCCCCGCCAGCAGCACGGCCATGCCAATATAGGCGATGTTCTTCGCCTGCCACATCCGCTTGCGCCAGCGCTGGTGCTGGATACGACGAACCTCCTCGTCGGAAACCTCGCCCAACGGCAGGTCGCAGTGGCGGCAAACTCTGTGCTGGTCGGAAACGCGGCGGCCGCAGCCGGGACAATTGATCAATGCCATGCGGCTATTGTAGCGGCGCGAGCGGCTGACTGCGACGGGAAAGGCCGGGTTTGGCTGCTTGGTCAGCCCGGGCAGCTGTTATTAACCCGGCAGCCCGCCCCGATCCGGAAAGAAGTGCACCGTGACCGCCAGCCCGCCTTCATCGCGATTGGCAAACTCGATCCGCCAGCCGTAGAGATCGCACAATCGCTTGACGATGGAGAGCCCGAGACCCGAACCCTTGGTGCCGCTGGCCTGCCGGCCACGAAACTGACGATCGAAGACGCGCGGCAGCTCTTCTTCCGCAATACCCGGCCCGGTATCGAGAATGCTGACCTCGCCGGCGCGGATCAGGACTCGCACCTCACCGTCACTGGTGTAACGAATGGCGTTGCCAATGAGGTTGCCCAGAGTCACAGCGATGACCGCTTCAGGCGCGATGACACTGACGCCCTCGCGTTCGTCGACCTGCAGCTTGAGGGTGCGGTCACCGATCAGCGGCTCGTAGTTGCCAAGCACCTGGCGGGCAATCTGGCCAAGGTCGTGCGCGCGGCCTTCGCCATCGGCGTCGCGCTCGGCGCGCACCAGATGCAGCAGCGCCGTGGTGATATCGGTGGACTGGCGAGCGGCTCGTGCGATTCTCAGCAGGCGCTCGCGCGTTCGCTCGTTCTGGTCGGGCTGGGCCAGTAACAGCTCGGTGGCGCCGGAGATCACCGCAAGCGGCGTTCGCAGCTCGTGCGAGACATCGGCGTTGAAGGCCTTGTCGCGCTCGACAAGATCCTTGAGGCGGTGAGCATAGTCATCGAGAGCCGCGGCCAGCTGCCCGACCTCGTCATCGGGGAAATGACGCGCCAGATCGCCCGACGGGGCATACTCATCCATGGCCTCGATCCGGTGAGCCAGCTCGGTCACCGGCGCCATGATGCGGCTCGAAGACCAGACTCCCATGGCCAGTGAAAACAGCACGAACAGCACCACTGCTGCGGCCAGGGCAAGCTGTAGCCGGCGCGCCAGCTCCTGATTTTCCGACACGTCATAGGTCAGAAAAACCCAGAAATCGTCTTCCTTGCGCACCGCTGCCTTGTACTGGGCGCCGGCGGTGCTGACATCATGAACGCCGCTGGCCAGATCACGAAAGGGCGCCGGTACGATGCCGGCCTTGCCGGGTCGGGTCACGTAGCCCTCGATGCGCGTATAGAAGGGCTCGACCAGGGTCGGGTCTTCGCGCAGATCAGCGACGTACTGGTTGATTTCATCAGCCAGGGTACGCGAGATCAGGGCGTCGACCAACAGGCTCTGAACCAGCAAGACGGCTACCGCGAACAGCACGCTCAGAAGCGTGCCGAACAGCAAAAAGGAAAAGATCAGGCGGCTTCTAAGTCGACGCCGATACTTCATCCGGAGCCACCAGGCAATAGCCGATGCCGTGTCGGGTCTGGATCATGGGCTGACCAAAGGGCTTGTCGATCGCCGCGCGCAGGCTGTGGATGTGCACACGCAGGCTGTCGCTATCGGGCAGCTCCTCACCCCAGACGTGGTGCTCGAGCTCACGGCGGGTCACCACCGCGGGCGAGGCCGCCATCAGTTTCTCGAGCAGCTTCAGGCCGATCGGATTGAGGTCGATGGGCTTGTCCGCACGCCGAACGGTCAGGGTTTCCAGATTGTATTCAAGGTCGCCCACCGTCAGCTCACGCGGTTTGACGCGCTGGCCGCGTCGGGACAACACCTGCAAGCGGGCTTCCACCTCGCGCAGCTCGAAAGGCTTGACCAGATAATCATCCGCGCCGGATTCGAAGCCGGTGAGCTTGTCCTCGAGCTGATCGCGCGCGGTGAGCATCAGCACCGGCGTTTCCTTGCGTCCGTCCTCGCGCAGCTTGCGGCAGACCTCCAGGCCATCCATGCCCGGCAGCGCAAGGTCGAGGACAATGGCATCGAACTCGTTGACGATGGCCAGATGCAGGCCGGTGACGCCGTCATAGGCGTAATCGACCTCATGGTCACGGTCGGAGAGAAAATCCCCCAGATTGGCCGCAATATCACGATTGTCTTCGATGATCAGAATTCGCATCAGCCGAATGCCCCTGTCCTGGTCGAAATCGAGCTAAAAAAATGCCCGGACAGACTGTTACAGTCCGCCCGGGCCCACATTGCCCCGTAACCGTCGGTGCAGACTCCTGGCTCGCGCGATGGGCACCAACGACTCCGATCATAGGCGCCGGGCGGTTAATCGCACGTTAACGCTGGCGGAAAAAGCCGTTACCCGGAGAGCAGCGGCGACCAGACCTGCTGCCCAGGCCGGTTTGCAGAACGGGCGTGGCTGGATCAAAAGCGTCCGTCGTCCACCAGGTTGAGATCCTGCAGCCGGCCGGAGAGCGATTCGGCGTCACCACCTTCGCTGAGCTTGACCGCCAGGCGCAGATCGTTGGCCGAATCGGCATGGCGCAGGGCTTCCTCATAGGAAATCAGGCCTTCCTGGTACAAATCGAGCAGGCTTTGATCAAACGTCACCATGCCGTGATGACGTGAATCCTTCATGATCTCCTTCAGATCCTCGATCTTGCCCTTGCGAATCTTCTCCTGCACCAGCGGCGTATTGAGCATGATCTCCAGCGCAACGTGGCGGCGAGAGCCGTCGATCGACGGCACCAGCTGTTGCGCCACCACGCCCCGAAGGTTGAAGCTCAGATCCAGCAGCACCTGCGGATGGCGCTCTTCGGGGAAGAAGTGCAGGATGCGATCCATGGCCTGGTTGGCGTTATTGGCGTGCAGGGTCGTCAGGCAGAGGTGTCCGGTTTCAGCAAACGTGATCGCTTGCTCCATCGACTCGCGGGTGCGAACCTCACCGATCAGAATCACGTCGGGGGCCTGGCGCAACGTATTCTTCAGCGCCACATCGAAAGACTCGGTGTCAATGCCCACCTCACGCTGGGTCACCAGCGATTTGCGGTGTTTGTGCACGAACTCGATCGGGTCCTCGATGGTCACGATATGGCCGGAGGCGCTGATGTTGCGGTGACCGACCATGGCCGCCAGCGTGGTGGACTTGCCGGTGCCGGTCGCGCCCACCAGGATCACGATGCCGCGCTTGACCATCGACAGCTCTGACAGCGATTCGGGCAGATCGAGCTCTTCGAACGATGGGATCTTGGTCTCGATCCGGCGGCAGACCATGCCCACGCTGTTGCGCTGATAAAAGGCCGAAACCCGGAATCGGGCCACGCCCTCGAGGGAGACGGCAAACTGACACTCACGGGTTGAATGGAACTCTTCGCGCTGATCGGCCGTCATGACCGAGTCGATGATGTCGTGCGCCATGTCATGGCTGAGCGCTTCTCGCGTGAGCGGCTTGATCTTGCCGTGCACCTTGATGCAGGGCGGCGCGCCCACGGTCACGAAAAGATCCGAACCCTGGGTTTCGTGCAGCTTGTGCAGCCAGTCCTGAATGGTATTCATCGTGCCTCCTTGGGCATATGGACTTCGGCGCGGCCGCTCAGGCCAGCGCCGACTTGTTCTGCGCCTTGCGCATGGCCTCCTGCTTGGGCACCAGGCCGCGTCGCACCAGCTCGATCAGTGACTGATCGAGGGTGGTCATGCCGGCATTCTGCCCGGTCTGAATGGCCGAATACATCTGCGCCACCTTGTCTTCGCGAATCAGGTTGCGGATCGCCGAGGTGGCCACCATGATCTCGTGGGCGGCCACTCGCCCGCCACCCACCTTCTTCAGCAGCGTCTGCGAGATGACGGCCCGCAGGGATTCGGAAAGCATTGAGCGCACCACCGGCTTCTCATCGCCCGGAAAGACGTCGATGATACGGTCGATTGTCTTCGGCGCAGACGAAGTATGCAGCGTGCCGAACACCACGTGGCCCGTCTCGGCGGCCGTCAGGGCCAGCCGCACCGTCTCCATGTCGCGCAGCTCGCCGACCAGGATGATGTCGGGGTCTTCACGCAAGGCCGAACGCAGGGCCTGATTGAAGCCGTGGGTATCGCGGTGAACTTCGCGCTGATTGATCAGGCAGCGGTTGGAGGTATGGACAAACTCGATCGGATCCTCGATGGTGAGGATGTGGCCTGGCACGGTCTTGTTGAGGTGATCCACCATGGCCGCAAGCGTTGTCGACTTGCCTGAACCGGTCGGGCCGGTAACCAGAATCAGACCACGCGGCACCTCGACAATGTCTTTGAAAATGATCGGGGCGTCCAGATCCTCCAGCGACCAGATGTCATTGGGAATGACGCGGAAGGCCGCGCCCATGCCGCGATGATGATGGAAGGCGTTGACACGAAACCGCGCCAGACCCGGCACGTTGTAGGAGAAGTCGACCTCCAGGTTGGCCTCGTAGTCGCGGCGCTGGTGGTCATTCATCGTCGAATAGATGAGCTCGGCCATCTCCTTGTTCTCGATGGCCGGCGTATTGATACGATGAACATCACCGTCAACGCGGATCATGGGCGGCAGACCGGCCGAAATGTGCAGGTCGGATGCCTTGTTCTTGACGGTAAACGCGAGTAATTCTGTAATATCCATGGGGAACTCCCTGCCTGTGACCCTCGGCCTGCCGGTGACGTGTGCCGGCTCGCCCGCCGGGCGGTCTGAACACATCCCGGCTTTTCAGCACACCAAACGATCTTAGCGTAACTTGGCCATGAATCAAATCACCCCGGAATCCGCTCACGCACGCCTCGAGCATACGCGCAAACGCATCAAGGCCGCCGCCAGCGCTGCCGGCCGCGCTGGTGACGACATCCACTTGCTGGCCGTCAGCAAGACCCGGCCGCCCGAAACCATTCTGCAGCTGCACGAGCTCGGCCAGTACGCCTTCGGCGAGAGTTACGTCGATGAGGGGGTGGCGAAAATCACCGCGCTCGAAGCTCATGAGCTGCAATGGCATTACATCGGCCCGATTCAATCGAACAAGACCCGGCTCATCGCCGCTCACTTCGATTGGGTGCACTCGATCGATCGCGCCCGCATCGTGCGGCGACTCGACGACCAGCGACCCGAAGCGCTGGCGCCGCTGGATGTGCTCATTCAGGTCAACATCGACAGAGAGGAGCAGAAAGCGGGCTGCGCTCCCGAAGAAATAACCACGCTGGCAGAGCAGATCAGCCGCTGCGCAAACTTGAGGCTTCGCGGCCTGATGGCCATTCCCGCCGCGCGTGAGCAACACGACGATCAACGCGCCGTGTTCGCTCGGCTGTACCAGCTGTTCGAAAACCTCAAGAACCAGCACCCGCAGATCGACACCTTCTCGGCCGGCATGAGCGCGGATCTGGAGGCCGCCATTGCGGAAGGCTCGACTCTAGTGCGAGTCGGGACAGCGCTTTTCGGACCCAGGGACTGACGGTTCGCCGGTTAGCCTGTTCGCTGGTTGGCTGGTTCGGCAACCGCAAGACAGTGCGGGGCGGCTACGCCGCGAATGGCCGTGCTGGGCCGAAACCCTTTTTCGCGGTAGAACCGCGCCCACGGCCGAAAGCCGCCTGTCGGACTCCACCGGACCCCAGCGCGGCTACGCCGCCCCGCCAACCTTCCCGCGCCGAACCAGCCAACCAGCCAACCAGCCAACCAGCCAACCAGCCAACCAGCCAACCAGCGAACAAACTAACAAGCTAACAAGCTAACACCCCTGTCGCTGGCACTCCGGGCCAGCGCCCCCCTACAATAGAGCCCATGGCAAACTTCACCATCACCTTTATCGGCGGCGGCAACATGGGCCGCGCCTTGATCAGCGGGCTGATCGCCGGCGGCACGGAAGCGCAAGCCATCCGCGTGGCCGACCCCAGCGCAGACCAGCGCCGCTCCCTGGCCAGCGACCTGGGCGTGACCACCCACGCCGACAACGGCGAGGCGGCGAGCGCCGCCGACGTGCTGGTCGTGGCGGTCAAGCCACAAGTAATGGACAAGGTGCTGACCTCGGTTGCCGGGGCGATCGGCGGCGACACGCTGGTGATTTCAGTAGCCGCCGGCATGCCGATCGCGCGTATCCGGGAGCATCTGGATGGGCACACCCGCATTGTGCGGGCCATGCCCAACACGCCCGCGCTGTATCAGGCCGGCATGACCGGACTGGCCGCCGCCGACGGCGTGAGCGACCGTGATCGCCAGCGCGCCGAACAAGTGCTCGAAGCAGCCGGCGAGATCGCCTGGGTCGAAGACGAAGCGCTGATGGATGTGGTCACCGCCATTTCGGGCTCGGGTCCGGCTTACTTTTTTGCGCTGGTCGAGCATCTCACCGCCGCCGGCACCGCCGCTGGCCTGAGCGCGGAAACGGCGGCCCGGCTCGCTCGCCAGACGGCCTTCGGCGCTGGCACCATGCTGGCGAGGTCGAATGTTGACGCCGGCGAACTGCGCAGGCGCGTCACCTCACCGGGTGGCACCACCGCCGCGGCCCTCGAGAGCTTGTCGAGCAACGGCTTCGAGACGCTCGTCGACAAGGCCGTGCAGGCAGCGGTCAAGCGCGGACGCGAACTCGGAGACGACTGATGGGCGGCTCGGCCAACCAGGCGTTTTCCTTTCTGATCGAGACTGCCTTCCAGCTGTATCTGGCGGCACTGATGCTTCGCATCCTGCTGGAGGCGCTGCGAGCCGACTATTACAACCCCGTCTGTCAGGCGCTGATCCGCATCACCGATCCGCTGGTCAAGCCGCTGGCAAGGCTCATTCCGCGCGTCGGCTCGCTCAGCCTGGCCGGCATTGCCTGGCTCTACATTCTGGAGCTGACCCTGCTGGTCATCCTCATGGCTCTCAACGGCTGGAGCATCGGCTGGCCGGTGCTTTTCTTGCTGGCCGCCCTCAGGCTGGTACGCATGCTGCTGGTGCTCTACCTGGTGCTGATCATCGTCAACGTGCTGCTCTCCTGGGTGGGACAAGGCTTCCGCCACCCCATCGTGCCGCTGGTCTATCAGCTCACCGAACCGGTTCTGGCCCCCATCCGCCGCGTGCTTCCGCCTCTCGGCGGCTTCGATCTTTCACCGCTGGTGGCATTGATCGCCATTCAGTTCTTGATCATCCTGTTGGGCGTATGAGCAGCGTGTGCGCGGGCATGCAGCCAAGCGGCGAGGTGCCACGCTCAAAAAAGAACCTTGAAGAGCCCGAGGTCTTTGCCCCAACCGCTTGCCGCCTCACCCCCGGCGGGCGTAGCATCTGGGGCAGTTCAACGGCAAGGGCAAAGGACATGACTCGACAGCTTGCTGTCTTTTTATTCACCGCATTCGCTTTGCTGCTGGCGTCGTTCGCGGCCCAGGCGCAGCAGTTCGAAGACATTGGCGACTACCGCGTTCACTACAGCGCGATGAATACGCGCATGCTGCCCGCCGAAGTCGCCAGCGCCTATGGCATCACGCGCTCGGGCCGGCGCGCGATGATCAACATCACCGTACTGCGCAACGCCGGCTCGGACGACAGCATGGCGGTGCCTGTAAGCGGCTCGGTCCAGGCCTCCGCGATCAACCTCACCGGTCAGCGGCGCGAGATTGCGCTGCAGGAAATCCGGGAGGAAGACGCCGTTTACTACATCGGCACCTTCCGCATCAGCAACGAGGAGACGCTGACCTTCGACATCAGCGTGCGCCCGGAAGACAGCAAGCGGCCTCCGGCTCGATTCAGCTTTCAGCAGAAGTTCTACGTCGAGGAGTAGTTCTCGCTCGAACCACTACCTCTTCGGTGCGGCCATGTGCTTGCGCCGAATGAACTCGGGATGAGGCACGCCCAGCAAATCGGCCAGCCGCCGCAGCAGCTGTTCTTCGTAGCGGTCGATGCGCCCGTCTGCCCAGGCCACCTGCCACAGCCAGCCGACCAGCTGGTCACGTTCATCGCGGTCGAGGTTGGCTTTGAGGTCACGGGTGAAGTCGTGCAGGGAGACCGCGTCGCGACGCATGGTTTCGGCATCACGCAACATGGCATCGAGCTCGGAGCGGTCGATGTCGAAGGCTTGCTGCATGGCGCGGCGGATCACCGCCAGCTCCTCATCATCACGCTGATCGTCCGCTGCGGCCATCTCCAGAAGGATGATGGCGGCAGCACGAGCGATGACCTGAAGGTCAACGGGCTCGTCGCTGCCGGGCGCAACCAGCGATTTGAGTTGACTGAACCAGTCTGTCTTCATGTCAGGGATTATCCCGCAAAAGCCGTTAACATAACGCGATGACTCCCGAACGCAAGACCCGCATCGAGCAAGTGGCCGCTGGCCGACAGCCTGATCTGACGGTTTTCCTCGAGCGGGTACACAAGGCGCACAACGTGGCCGCCATCTTGCGCACCTGCGACGCCGTCGGCGTGATGCAGGCTCACGCCGTGCCGCCCGCCGGCGGCATTCCGCCGCTCAACCACACCGCGCAGGGCGCACAACGCTGGGTCAGGCTGCAGCGTCATCACGACGCTGTTGAGGGCCTGCGCGCGCTCAGGGCGCAGGGGTTTTCCGTCCATGCCGCGCACTTTTCCGAGCGCGCGGTCGACTTCCGGCAACCCGATTACACCCGGCCCAGCGCCATTGTTCTGGGCGCGGAGAAATCCGGCGTCAGCGCGGAAGCCCTGGCCGAATGCGACGGCGAAGTTGTCATCCCGATGGCCGGCATGACGCAGAGCCTCAACGTCTCGGTCGCGGCCGCCCTGATCCTCTTCGAAGCCCAGCGCCAGCGCCTGGCCGCCGGCCTGTACCGGCCGCATTCGCTGGAGGAAGAGCCCTGGAAGAGTCTGAGTGAGCAATGGATGGAGAGGGAGACGGAAAGGCGGCGAAAGGGCAGATGAGCTGGTTTGATGAGCAAACAGCGCAAACAGGCCTCAGCAAGGCCCGGGCCGATGGATTGCCTGGTCATTGGAAATTGATCATTCCCCGATCAGGGATACAGCAACGACTCCCGCCAGGCGCCATCAGTCAGCTCGAAGCACACGCGTTCATGCAGGCGGAACTCGCGCCCGTACCAGAACTCGACGCGACGGGGTTTGACGCGAAAGCCCGACCAGTGTGCGGGCCGCGGAACCTCCCGATCTTGGAACTCCTTTTCAAACGCGGCCACCCGAGCCAGGAAATCGGCGCGACTGGCCATCGGCTGCGACTGCAGCGACGCCCAGGCACCGACCTGGCTGCCGCGCGGACGACTGGCGAAATAGGCGTCGGCCTCCGGATCGCCCACCGGCTCGGCACGGCCGTCAATGAGCACCTGCTCGGCGTTTTCGCGCCACCACAACACCAGCGACACATCGGCGTGCACCCGCAGGTGTCGCCCCTTGCGCGAGCCCAGGTTGGTATAGAACACGAAGCCTTCGGCATCCATGCCCTTGAGCAGCACGGTTCGCGCCGCCGGGCGGCCGTTCTGGTCCACGGTGGCCAGGGTCATGGCCGTCGGCTCGGGAATGCCGGCATCCGCTGCGCGATCAAGCCCTTGTCGGAAACGCGTGACCATTGCTTCGGTCATGCTCGCAAACTCGCTCATTTCAGTATCTCGCGGTAGCCGGAACGATAATCGGGGTAGGCAAAGCAATAGCCGGAGTCCAGCAGTCGGGTGTTGGACACGCGCTTGCCCTGCCCGCCCGTCGATGACTCGCGCGCCGGCGCCTCAACGCCAAGCCGCGAAGACAGCCAGTCAAGCATTTCGCAGCGCCTCGCCGGCTGGCTGTCGGTAGCGCAGTAGAGGGCCTCAGGCCGGTGCAGCCCCAGCAGGTGCGCGAGAACGCCGGCACAGTCATCGGAATGAATGCGGTTGGTCCACTGCGGCGGCCATTCACGGCAGCTTGCCCGGCCGGCGAGGACGTTGTCGATCAAGCGCTCACGACCGGGGCCATAGATGCCGGAAAAACGCAGAATGATCGGCTCCGCGGCCGAGCGCGCGGCGAGCGCCTCGGCCTCGAGCAGCACGCCACCGTTGAAGCGTTGCGGCACAGTCTCGCTGCGCTCGTCAACCCACTCGCCCTTGTCCTGACCATACACCGCAGTGCTCGACACGAAGATCAGCCGGCGGGCAGCGGCGTGTTCCAGCAGCCGCTCCAGGCCCTCGAGATAGGCAGCGCGATAACCGGCTTCGTCGTAGCGGTCCGGCGTGGCCTGATAAACAATCGCGTCCCAGTCGCCTGCGACCGCTGCCAGGCTGTCGCCGTCGGCCAGATCCGCCCGTACCGGGATGATGCCTGCAGACAAAGCCTCTACGCGCCGGCGCAGCCCGTGTACCTGCCAGTCGCCGGCGGCCAGCCGCCCGGCAAGGCGAATGCCCAGGTCACCGCAGCCGGCGATCAGCAGGCGCTTCACGAGGCCACAGGCTCGGGCGGAGACGAGCCATCGTCGCCACCGCCAGGATCGCGGGGCGGCAGCCTGCGCAGCCAGATCAACCACACCACCAGCGCATCGAGGATGATCAGCGCCTGCCACAGGTAGAGGTGAAACCACTCGAACCAGGTCATGTTCCACTGCCCCAGGTAGAACAAACTGATGATGCGCACCAGGTTGAGCGCCTGAATGGCGATGAAGCCAATGCCAAAGCCGATCAGCTTGTGCTTCAGCGCGGCCGGAAAGGCGAAGATGGCGGCAAACAGGACGATCAGCGCTTCGACGCCATTGCATCCGGGCTCGATGCTGACGGCAAAACCGGACTCGATATCGGTAATGACCTTGCCGGCCGAGCCCACACCGCTGTCAAACAGCCGGATAATGAAAACACTGATGTCGGCAAGGCCGGCGGTGAACGGCAGAACTACATGCTGCTGGACAGGCTGCAGAACTTCGATGACAAACAAGCCCAGAAGCAGAACAATGAAGAGAATCGAAAAGCGCAGCATGATCGGTGTGGACCGCTCGATTACGGAGAGCGTCAATGGTACCAAACCGCCGTGGTGATGAGCCGGCACGGTGGGGCTGATACCACGCCGGCATGGTAGCATTGAGCCCCGGTTGATTCTGGCCATCGCCACTTTAGTATGAACAGTTGCCGGCACGACCCGATCACTGCCGTGGAACGCCCTCCCGGCGCGCGAGCAGCATGAACGCGCAGTCTGCAGCCTCCCCGCCACGGCGCATTTTCCTGATCGGGCCCATGGGCTCGGGCAAAACCACCGTTGGCCGGCAGCTGGCGCGGCACATGGAGATGGACTTCATCGATCTGGATCTGGAGCTGCAGCGGCGGTGTGGCGTGGAAGTGGCAGTGATATTCGAAATCGAGGGCGAATCCGGGTTTCGTCAGCGGGAGTCCGCGCTTCTGGATGAGCTGACTCGGCGCGACAACCTGATTCTTGGCACCGGGGGCGGCAGCGTGCTCGATGCCGACAATCGCGACATGCTCACGACTCGCGGTCTGGTTGTGTACTTGCAGACCAGTGTGGACCAGCAGCTGAAGCGACTCGAGCGCGACAAACAGCGACCGCTGCTGCAGACACCGAACCGGAGACAGCGGCTGACCGAGCTGGCCGAGCAGCGCAACCCCGTTTATGCAGCCTGTGCCGACCTGGTCATACGCTCCGGCGGCAGCTCCCCGGCGGCCATGGCCCACGTTGTCGCCCGCAGAGTCGAGCTATATTGCCGAAAGGCTGAGGTATCATGAAAGTCGTTCAGATCGAAACAAGCGGCCGCTCCTGTCCGGTCTATGTCGGCCAGGGGTTGCTGGCCATCGGCAGCATCTGGCAGCGCCATCTGCAGGGTCGCGTGCTGGTAGTCTCCGACAAGACGGTTGCCGGCCTCTATCTGGAGCGTATCGGCGCCGCCCTGGGTCAGGATCACCGCTGGGAGTCGCTGACGCTCGAAGCCGGCGAGGAAGCCAAGACCGTGGCCAACTGGCAGCGGGTGATCGATGCGCTGGTTGCCCTCGGCGCCCAACGCGATGCCACGGTGCTGGCGCTCGGTGGCGGCGTGGTGGGTGATCTGGCCGGCTTTGCCGCAGCCAGCTATATGCGCGGCATCAAAGTGATCCAGATGCCAACCACACTGCTGGCCCAGGTGGATGCTGCCGTCGGCGGCAAGACCGGCGTCAATCATCCCGGCGGCAAGAACCTGATCGGCGCCTTTCACCAGCCGTCTGCGGTGGTTGCCGATATCGACAGCCTGGTAAGTCTCGACGAACGCGATTATCGCGCCGGGCTGGCTGAGGTGGTCAAGTACGGCGCCATTCGCGATGAGCGCTTTTTCGGCTGGCTGGAAACCTGCAGCGAGGCGCTCAATGCGCGCGTGCCCGACGCCCTGCTCGAGGCGGTGCACACCTCCGTGCGACACAAGGCCGAGGTTGTAGCCGCCGACGAGCGCGAGGCAGGCGAACGTGCCCTGCTCAATTTCGGCCATACATTCGGTCACGCACTTGAAACCGAAACCGGCTACCGGCGCTATCGCCACGGTGAGGCAGTCGCCATCGGCATGGTGCTGGCCACGCGCCTGAGCGAGCTGCTGGGCAAGCTGCGCGTGGGCACCTCAGAGCGCCTGATGCGGCTGCTCGAACGACTCGAGCTGCCAACCGAGCTGCCTGCCGAGGTGGACCGTGACCGGCTGCTGGCGCGGATGCGCCTGGACAAGAAGAACCGTGCCGATCGAATCCGCATGGTATTGCTCAATGAACTCGGTCAGGCCTGTGTGGAAGCCTGCCCGGCTGATGATATTCGCGAGGTATTGATCCGCTGATGAACGCTCGAACTGATGCTCTGCTGATGCGCGCCTTGCGCCGCCAGCCGGTCGAACGCACGCCCATCTGGATGATGCGCCAGGCCGGTCGCTACCTGCCCGAGTACCGCGCCACGCGCGAGAAGGCGGGCAGCTTTCTGGATCTGGCCGGCACGCCGGAACTCGCCTGTGAGGTGACCCTGCAGCCAATCGAACGCTACGGCTTCGATGCGGCGATTCTGTTTTCCGACATCCTGATTCTGCCGCACGTGATGGGCCGCGGACTGGGCTTCAAGCCCGGACAGGGGCCCTATTTCGAGCGGCCGCTGAAGACCGTTGCCGATATCGACTCGCTGCCCATGCCGGACCCGGAAGACGACACCGGCTACGTGATGGAGGCGGTCAGGATGATTCGCGAGTCACTGGCCGAGGATCTGCCACTGATCGGCTTTGCCGGCAGCCCATGGACCGTGGCGACCTACATGATCGAAGGCCGCAGCAGCAAGGACTTCGCACAGGCCAGACGCATGCTGCTGGCTGAGCCGGAAGCTTCGGAGCGGCTGATGAACCACCTCGCCGACGCCACTGCCGATTATCTTGCCGCCCAGGTCGCCGCCGGCGCTGACGCGCTGATGATGTTCGACTCCTGGGGCGGGGTCCTTTCACCACGCCTGTATGAAAGGTTCTCCCTGGCCTCGCAGCAGCGTATTGTTGAAAAGCTCAGGACGACCTGCCCGGATACGCCGATCGTTCTGTTCGGCAAGGGCTGCGCTCAGCACCTGGAAAAGCTCGCTGACATCGGCTGCGCCGGCCTGGGCGTGGACTGGACCCTTGACCTGGCCGAAGCGCGCTCGCGCGTGGGTGACCGCGTGGCCCTGCAGGGCAATCTCGACCCGGCCGTGTTGCTGACCCAACCGGATGTCATTGCTGAGGAAACCCGGCGTGTCCTGGACAGCTTCGGCGACGGACCCGGGCATGTCTTCAACCTCGGCCACGGCATCACCCCGGAGGTGCCGCCCGAGCACGTCTCGGTGCTGGTCGAAACGGTTCGCGATTACAGCCGCAGGCCGTAAAACCTCTGGCGGCCTGCAGGTAGCCTCTCCAGCCGAGGCTGCTGCACCGCACCCGCCTTGGCCCGGGCATTCAGCCCGGGCCGAGCCGCACTCACCCTTGCGGCTGAAAACGCCATTTCAGAGCCAAGGCCAGCCGCCCGCAAAGCCGATGATCAACGCCGCTGCTGTAACTGCTTTTCCAGCCTGGCCCAGGTGTCGCGCAAGGTCACGGCGCGATTGAACACCGGCTTATCCGCACTGCTATCGCAATCGGGCACGAAATAACCCAGGCGCTCGAACTGAAAGAACTCGCCCGGCTCGGCGCCTTCGATACCCGCCTCCAGACGCGCCTGATCAAGCACTTCGAGGGACTCGGGATTGAGATGCTCGACAAAGTCACGCTGCCTGTCCTGTGCCACTGGATCAGGCACGTTGAAGAGGCGATCGTAGAGGCGAACCTCGGCCTTGACGGCGTGCGCTGCCGAAACCCAGTGGATGGTGCCCTTGACCTTGCGATCAGCGCCCGGCTGCCCCGAACGGGTCTCCGGGTCGAAGCTGCATCGCAACTCGACCACATCGCCCTCATCATCCTTGATCACTTCGTCACAGCGGATGATGAAGGCGTTGCGCAAGCGCACTTCGCCACCGGGTTTGAGCCGAAAGAATTTCCTCGGCGCCTCCTCCATGAAGTCACTTTGCTCGATATAGAGCTCGCGTGTGAGCGCGACGCGGCGGCTGCCCATCGCCGGATCCTGCGGGTGATTGGCTGCCTCCAGCCATTCCGTCTCGCCCTCGGGAAAGTTGGTCAGCACCAGCTTGAGCGGGCGCAAAACGGCCATGCGTCGCGGCGCGCGGCGATTGAGATCATCGCGCAGATTGCGCTCGAGCACACCAAAGGGAATGATGCTCTCGGATTTGGTAACGCCAATCTCATCACAGAAGCTGCGAATGGCCGCGGGCGTGAAACCACGGCGCCGCACACCCGCAATGGTGGGCATGCGCGGGTCGTCCCAGCCGGCGACAAAGCCTTCATCCACCAAACGGGTCAGAAGGCGCTTGGAGAGAACCGTGAAGTCGAGATTGAGGCGGGAAAACTCGATTTGATGCGGCCGCGAAGGCACCGGCAAGTGCTCGATCAGCCAGTCGTAGAGCGGGCGATGATCCTCGAATTCCAGCGTGCACAGCGAGTGGGTGATGTGCTCGATGGCATCGGACTCGCCGTGAGCGAAGTCGTAGCTGGGGTAGATGCACCAGTCGTCTCCGGTGCGCGGGTGCGCCCGGTGGCGGATCCGATAGATCACCGGATCACGCATGTTGATATTGGGCGCTGCCATGTCGATCTTGGCGCGCAGAACATACTCGCCATCGGCAAAATCACCGGCACGCATGCGCTCGAACAGCTCACGGCTTTCGGCTGGATCACGCTCGCGGTCGGGGCTGGGCGTGCCCGGCTCGGTCAGCGTACCGCGCTGCTCGCGGATGGCATCGGCGTCCTGGCTGTCAACGTATGCCAGACCGCGATCGATCAGGTGCAGAGCATACTCATAGAGCGTCTCGAAATAATCCGAGGCGTAGCACTCGTTCTTCCACTGGTAGCCAAGCCAGGCGACGTCTTCCTTGATCGCATCGACGTAACGCTGCTCTTCCCGAGCCGGGTTGGTATCGTCGAAGCGCAGGTTGGTATAGCCGCCGAACTCTTCGGGCAAGCTGAAATTGAGCACGATCGACTTGGCATGGCCCAGGTGCAGATAACCGTTGGGCTCGGGTGGAAAGCGGGTGACGATCTCGTCATACAGACCGGCCTCCAGCTCCTTGACAATTCGGTTGCGGATGAAATTGGTCGGCCGTGTCGGCGGACTGTCGGAAGTGCCGCCGGGGCCTTCCCTGGAAATATCTTTGGGACTCATGGGCGCGAACTGCTCGGACTGCTTGGGCTCGGCCGCTCATTATACCGGCCCGGCGCGTCGCACCGTCCCCGGTCTTGACGCAGCCCGAGCGACCGCGAAACCCGCCCATGGACCCGGCCTTTCCGGTACGCTACCCTTTCGCCCATCTCGCACAACCGGAACAATCCCCATGACCGAGGAATATCGCTTTGACCACAACAAGCTGAGCACTCACATCCTGGCTGCTCTCGCCCTGGGGCTGATAACCGGACTTGTGATCAACTTCGCATTCAGCGATGTTGCCTGGGTCGAAAAATGGGTGGTCGATGGTTTGTTCGAGGTCGTCGGCGAGATGTTCATCCGCTTTCTGACCATGCTGATCGTGCCCATCGTTCTGGTGTCACTGATCTCCGGCGTCGCCTCGCTGGCTGATCCGCGCAGCCTGGGACGCGTCAGCGCCAAGGCAGTGGGGCTGTACCTGCTGACGACCGGCGTCGCAATCATCCTGGCACTGATCGCCGGCCTGTTGCTCCAGACCGGGGTCGGGGCCAATCCTGTCAGCGCTTCAACGCCCGAAATCGCGTCGGCACCACCGTTCACGCAGGTCCTTATCGACCTGGTGCCGGCCAATCCGGTTCAGGCAATGGCCGAAGGCAACATGCTGCCGATCATCATCTTTTCCATTCTGCTGGGCTTGTCGCTGTCTTTTGCCGGCGAGTCGGGCAAGCGCATCGGCCATTTCTTCACCGACTTCATGGAAGTCGTCATGAAGCTTGTCGGCATCGTCATGCTGATTGCACCCTACGGGGTTTTCGCGCTGATTGCCGGTACCGTGGCGACCACCGGATGGGCGACCTTTGCCGGTCTGCTCAAGTATTTCTTCCTGGTGCTGACCGTTCTCGTGCTTCATGCCACCCTGGTGTACCCGTTGCTGCTCAAGGCTTTCACCGGCCTGAGCCCGGTGCTGTTCTACCGTCAGTTCCGGGATGTGATCGCCTTCGCGTTCTCCACGGCCTCATCGGGTGCAACCATTCCCGTCACCCTGCGCGCGGTACAGGAACGTATGGGCGTCTCCAACCGCATCAGCTCGTTCACCATTCCGTTGGGCGCGACCATCAACATGGACGGCACGGCCATCATGCAGGGTGTGGCCGTGGGCTTCATTTCGCAGTATTACGGCATCGACCTGTCACTGTCGTCCTACGTGATGATCATCTTCATGGTCGTCATGGCATCGATCGGAACCGCAGGCGTGCCGGGTGTGGGTCTCATCCTGCTGGCTGGAGTGCTTTCACAGGTCGGTCTGCCGGCCGAAGGCATCGGCTTGATTCTGGGCGTAGATCGCTTGCTCGACATGACGCGCACGGCAGTCAACGTCACGGGCGATGCGACGGTCACCTGTATCGTCGCAACCAGCGAGGGCGAACTCGATCGGGCCCGGTTCGATGACCCCGACAGTGGTAACGAGCCCATTCACGAGCCGCGCTGACCGACCCGGAGCGCGGACGCTATTAACCCGGCATCAAAGTAGATTGCCTTCAGCCGCGCTGTGCATCCCGACAGCAAGGCTGCGAAACTTCGTTTGTCGGCATGGACACCGCGGCCTGTCGTGCAATATCAATCTGTCAGGCGCTCCAAGAATGCAGCCTGCTTTGATGCCGGGTTAACGGCCACCCCCGATCGACTCGGGCTGGAGCCGCCCTTTGACCCCGAGCGCCCGGCGCATGGCAGCCGGTGCGCCGGTAGCAAAAGCCAGAGAGCCGAGCGAGCACGCCGCCATGACCAGCACGATCGGCAGCAAGCTGCCGTCGGCAAGCCAGGTTGAGGTTGCACTGATGACGCCGGCCAGAGTGAACTGGGTTGCCCCCATCAGCGCCGCGGCAGTGCCACCCAGACGGGGAAAGAACTCCAGCGCATTGGCAATATTGTTGGGGGCAACCGCGCCCATGCATCCGGCAGCCAGTATCAACGCCGCCGCCACCGCAACCACCCCGGCTCCAGCGACCACGAAGGCCACCAGGGCCAGAACCGCAACGGCCTGAAGGGCCACCGCCACCCGCAGAATACTGGTGGAGTGAAAGCTCATGAGCAGGCGACGGTTGAGCAGGTTGGCCACCACCATGGCCACGATATTGGCTGCAAACAGCATGGAAAACGCTGTATTCGACTGATCGAACCAGTCCTGATAGATGAACGAGGCATGGGTAATGAAAACCAGCATGGCGCTGAAGGCCAGTGTCTGCATGGCAACAAACCGCATCGCAGTCCGATTTCCCAACACGGTCAGATAGTTGGTCAGCAGCGTCACGACTGGCGTGCGGATCCTTTCGGCGGGCGGCAGGTTACGAAAAAGGAAGGCGCGCAAAGTGATCGCCAGAAACAAGGCATACGCTGCCAGCAAGACGAAGATACCCGGCCAGTCGCTGAAATACAGGATCACCGAGCCGATTGATGGCGCCAGTGCCGGAGCGACGAACATGATCAACCCGATCAGCGAAAACAGCCGCGCTGATTCATTACCGCTGGTGCGATCACGCACAATGGCCGGCACGGACACAGCACACCAGGCACCACCAACAGCCTGGATCATCCGCCATAACATCATGTCGCTCAGGTCCTGCGCGGCAGCGACCATCAGGCTGGCAACCCCGAAAATTCCCAGGCCCGTCAACAGAATGATTCGCCGACCGTAACGGTCCGAAAGAGGGCCACCCACCAGCTGGGCGATCCCCAACAACAACACGTACGCGCTCAGCGTACGTCCGACTGCAGGCAGGTCGGTGCCGAACTCCGCGGCAATCTGCGGAAAAGCCGGCAAATAGGTATCCAGCGCCAGCGGGCCGAGGGCGACGGTCATTCCCAGTAAGAAAGCAAGGCGCAATGAAGACAAGACACATCCCGTGTTGGTTGTAGGAAGGGAATGATTAGCTAGACTCCAGCAATCGAGCTTAGTTTCGCACGTTTGAGTGCGACAGGGTCAAACCGGTCAACAGCGCTTTGCCGGAACGAGGCGGCACATCAAACGCCGGCCTCGCAAGGCAGCAGCCTGCCGCTGGCCCGCATTCTGAGCAACCCCTTGCAACGTGCAAGGGGATAAGGGGTTTCTGGATAAATGCCTGGCAGCGTAGGCAACGGAGGGCGTGCGGTTTTCGCGAAGCGAAAGGAGCGCGCCCGGAGTGCCGTTAAACGCGTGAGCGTTGGTCACTGCCAGCCGCTGAGGGTACTGCGGAGTCATAAAAAAACCCCCGGAGCTACAGATAGCACCGGGGGTTTAGGATAAATGCCTGGCAGTGACCTACTCTCACACGGCGAATGCCGCACTACCATCGGCGCTGGCGCGTTTCACTTCCGAGTTCGGGATGGGATCGGGTGGTTCCACGCCGCTGTTGCCACCAGGCAAAGTCAACTGTACATCAGCTTACGGCTGATGTCCGTTGATCCCGGACTTGATCCGGGATCTCCCTGCTACTGATACCAGCAAGGAGTCGGAATCTGTTCAAGAGCTTCAGTCGTGTCATCGCAAGAGAGCGTAATGCTCTCCAATTGGCTTTGGTGTTATATGACCAAGCCTCACGGGCAATTAGTACTGGTTAGCTTCATGCATTACTGCACTTCCACATCCAGCCTATCAACCTGGTCGTCTTCCAGGGCCCTACAGGGACCTCAAGGGTCCAGTGAGACCTCATCTTGGATGGGGCTTCCCGCTTAGATGCTTTCAGCGGTTATCCCTGCCGATCGTAGCTACCCGGCAATGCATCTGGCGATACAACCGGAACACCAGCGGATCGTCCACTCCGGTCCTCTCGTACTAGGAGCAGATTTCCTCAAGTCTCAAGCGCCCACGGCAGATAGGGACCGAACTGTCTCACGACGTTCTAAACCCAGCTCGCGTACCACTTTAAATGGCGAACAGCCATACCCTTGGGACCGGCTACAGCCCCAGGATGTGATGAGCCGACATCGAGGTGCCAAACACCGCCGTCGATATGAACTCTTGGGCGGTATCAGCCTGTTATCCCCGGAGTACCTTTTATCCGTTGAGCGATGGCCCTTCCATACAGAACCACCGGATCACTAAGACCTGCTTTCGCACCTGCTCGATCTGTCGATCTCGCAGTCAAGCACCCTTGTGCCTTTGCACTCAGCGCACGATGTCCGACCGTGCTGAGGGTACCTTCGTGCGCCTCCGTTACGCTTTAGGAGGCGACCGCCCCAGTCAAACTACCCACCACACATTGTCCCTGAACCGGATAACGGTTCGAGGTTAGAACTCCAGCTACACCAGGGTGGTATTTCAAGGTTGGCTCCACGCAGACTGGCGTCTACGCTTCAAAGCCTCCCACCTATCCTGCACAGAAGCAACCGAAGTTCAATGTGAAGCTATAGTAAAGGTTCACGGGGTCTTTCCGTCTTGCCGCGGGTACGCTGCATCTTCACAGCGATTTCAATTTCACTGAGTCTCGGGTGGAGACAGTGTGGCCATCGTTACGCCATTCGTGCAGGTCGGAACTTACCCGACAAGGAATTTCGCTACCTTAGGACCGTTATAGTTACGGCCGCCGTTTACCGGGGCTTCGATCAAGAGCTTCGCCGAAGCTAACCCCATCACTTAACCTTCCGGCACCGGGCAGGCGTCACACCCTATACGTCCACTTACGTGTTTGCAGAGTGCTGTGTTTTTAATAAACAGTCGTAGCCACCTGGTCACTGCGACCTCCAGAAGCTCGGAGAGCAAGTCTCGTCACCGCCAGAGGCGTACCTTCTCCCGAAGTTACGGTACCATTTTGCCTAGTTCCTTCACCCGAGTTCTCTCAAGCGCCTTAGGATTCTCACCCAGCCTACCTGTGTCGGTTTACGGTACGGTCAGTGTTACCTGAAGCTTAGAAGATTTTCCTGGAAGCATGGCATCAACACCTTCGCCCCTTATGTGGGGCTCCCCATCACACCTTGGCATTGACCCCCCGGATTTGCCTAAGGGACCTGCCTACGTGCTTGGACCGGGACAACCATCGCCCGGCGCACCTAGCCTTCTTCGTCTCTCCATCGCAGTAACAACTGGTGCAGGAATATTAACCTGCTCCCCATCGACTACGCGTTTCCGCCTCGCCTTAGGGGCCGACTCACCCTGCGCCGATTAACGTTGCGCTAGGAAACCTTGGGCTTTCGGCGAACGGGTTTTTCACCCGTTTTATCGTTACTCATGTCAGCATTCGCACTTCCGATACCTCCAGCATGCCTCTCGACACACCTTCGCAGGCGTACGGAACGCTCCTCTACCATGCAAGAAAACTTGCATCCGCAGCTTCGGTACATTGCTTAAGCCCCGTTGAATCTTCCGCGCAGGCCGACTCGACCAGTGAGCTATTACGCTTTCTTTCAAGGATGGCTGCTTCTAAGCCAACCTCCTGGCTGTCTATGCCTTCCCACATCGTTTTCCACTTAGCAATGATTTGGGGACCTTAGCTGGCGGTCTGGGTTGTTTCCCTTTCCACGACGGATGTTAGCACCCGCCGTGTGTCTCCCGTGATTGCACTTCCTGGTATTCGGAGTTTGCCATGGGTTGGTAAGTCGGTATGACCCCCTAGCCATAACAGTGCTCTACCCCCAGGAGTGAGACACGAGGCGCTACCTAAATAGCTTTCGAGGAGAACCAG